>URYW01000004.1 GCA_900552145.1 uncultured Collinsella sp.
TGCTATGTCGAGGTCTGGGATGCCGATTGACATTCGATGCGCTTTTCTCATCGAGCTCGCTGAGCCGTTGATTGAGATGTGCAACAAAGAAAGGGGACTGTTCCCTGATTTGGCCGCAAAGAATAAGCCTACATTAAAAGAGAGCCTCGATGCAGTCATTGGGGAATTTGGTAAGGTAGCTTTTGCTTATGAAATGCAGATGGGAAAGAAAGCCTATGATGCGTTCTTATCTAAGCTGAAGTGCAGTCGAGTCAGGATTATGCATATTAAGGCCAATCAGCCCAAGGATGAATATCTCAATGGCCTCGAAAGTGCTTTCTATCTCAAAAAGCTCTCATTGATGTACAGGGCTATTCTTCTTGATCTTCTTGGGGTACCCGCAAATCTGTATGAGAAGCGCTTAAGGCATCGTGTGGAAACCTTGGATAACTGGTTTGCTGAGAACCATCGCAAGCTCTGAATTGTGCGGTTTGAGAAGATTGCTTCTCCATCTTGAGAGATTGGCCGGGAGGGGTTGATGCGAATGACGCTCGCGCGTGACAACATCGAGGGGATTCGTACAGCGGAGGATGATACCTCTTTTGTCGGTGCGCCCTTCAAACTGACCTTTGGGAACGTGGCCCGCGAGACTCTTCGCTTGGCGAAAGTCGAGAGACTTCCCTTTGTCCACGACGAGCTCGCCGAGGGCTTTGCGGTCGAAGCGGGGGTCCCAGATTTGCGCGTGGTTCTCGGTCGAATTCAGGATCTTTGCTCTGGGCTTGGGCTTCCCCGCCTTCCAGCTGTCATCGTGCGCTCCGACGATGATATGTCTGAAATAGGGTTTTACGAGCTCTATCGCGTGCTCATTTACCCCGGGCTTCACGAGATGCCTGCGGTCAGAATGCGAGATGTGTGACGGAAGCAGCGAGCCGTTCGCCAGGTGGGGCCCGACGACTGGAAGCCTCTCCTTGAGGCGGCGGCGATGGTGGACGGGATGATCAAATGATTCCGGATGGCGTTGTAATTAGTTTCAACGGTCAAATCGATTTCGGCACGGTTGTTGCTCTCCTAGCTCTGGCGCTCACTCTCGTCCAGTGGATTGTCTCGCTGATACGGGGCCGCCGGACGGCCGCGCGGAGCCAGGCATCAGCCATCTGTGCCCGTGTGGTCAGGATGCCTGAGAGGGAGACGACCACGATTGGCAGGATTAGGATTGATTTCGGGACACAGGTCGGCCTAGAAGTGATGAACAATAGCAACGACATCGTTTACCAAGTTATCCTCACTGCCGTACTTGTCCAAGGCGCCGGGCCTCAAGACGGGAGGGACGTCGAGGGATGCAACAGCAGAGTTCTACTCTCGTCCGTTGCTCCGGGCAAAACCGTGAGGTGCGTCGGGCATCTCGATTGTTCGATGCATAAGGCCCTCGGCTGCGAGGTGGCTTTCACCGATCGCTACGGACGCAGTTGGGTGCGGAAGAGCGACGGTCATTTGGGCAGGATTCGATTCAAAACGCCCGTCGATTATTACGGTCTAATGCAGCCTGTAGAGTGGATGGACTTCGATGAGCCGTAATCGACATGCTCTAATTTTGAACGAAAAACCCCGGAGACGATCGATAACGATTCTTCTTTGATGATGCAAGCGGCGCTACTAATAGTAGCGCCGCTTGTTTGATCGCGTCGAAAATGTTGGTGTAAGGGTGACGCCCTAGCGCCCGTTTAACGAAGAACGGCCTTCGTCCTAGAATCTGAAATCACCACAACAACAGGTTCTAGGAAAGGACGAAGACCGCTATGGAAATCTTATCAGACCCGACGCCGGACATGCTCGCCATGCCCCGTTTCGACGACGGCGCCATCAACATGCAGGAGCTGCTCAGGCGTCTCGCCGAGCAGGTCGTGAACGCCGTGATGGACGCCGAGGCCGACCAGCTGTGCGGCGGCGGGGGGAACAGCCGAAACGGCTACCGCGAGAGGTCGCTCGCCACCTGCGTCGGCACGCTGACGCTGCGCATCCCCAAGCTGCGCTCCGGCAGCTTCTTCCCCGAGGACGTGCTCGAGCGCTACCAGCGCGTCGACCGCGCCCTCGTGGCCGCCGTGGCCGAGATGTACGCCACGGGCACCAGCACCCGCAAGGTGCAGAGGGTGGCCGAGAAGATGGGCGTCTCCAGACTCTCGAAGGACCAGGTGAGCGCCATCGCCTCGAGCCTGGACGCAGACATCGAGGACCTGTGCGCAAGGCCGCTCGGCGGCTCGCCGGTGCCCTACGTCTGGCTCGACGCGACCTACGTCAAGTGCCGCCGCGAGGGGCGCGTCGCCTCCACCGCCGTGGTCACCGCCATCGGCTGCGATGCGGGCGGCTGGAGGCGCGTCCTGGGCGTCGACGTGGTCGACACCGAGTCCTACGACTCGTGGCTCGCCTTCCTGCGGGCTATCCGCTCGCGCGGGGCGGCGGGCGTGCGGCTCGTCGTCTCGGACGCCCACCCGGGGCTCGTCCGGGCGCTCGGCGAGGTCTTCCAGGGCGCCGCGTGGCAGCGCTGCGCGGTCCACCTCATGCGCGACTGCATGCGCGAGGCCGGCTCCTGGCAGCTCAGGCGCCGCGTGGGCAGGATCGTGTCGCAGGTGTTCCGCGGGCGCGACGCCGCCACCGTGACGGCCATGTACCACGCGGCGTGCGACATGCTGGAGGGGTGCTGCCCCAGGGCGGCGGCGGTGCTGGAGGAGGCCGAGCCCGACGCGCTGGCCTACCTCGACTTCCCGCCGACCCACTGGAAGCGCCTGCGCACCAACAACGTGCAGGAGAGGACCAACCGGGAGATAAAGCGCAGGTCGCGCGTCGTGCAGGTGTTCCCCTCCACGGGCTCGCTGGTGCGGCTCGCGGGCGCGGTCATGTGCGAGCAGGACGAGATATGGCAGGAGTCCAGGTACTTCTCGGAGGTGAGGATGAACGAGCTCTACGATGACGGTCGCACTCGGGGAATCGACGGTCCCGTCGATTGGGCGCGGCTTGAGGCGGAGGCCAGGAAGATGCTCGAGTCCGGCCTCGAGCTTGCGGACAGGGTCGAGGCGGCATAGGATATCAACCGTATTCCAGATTCTAGGACGCCGGGCCGACTCGCTTCGGATGGGGCTCTACACCAACTTTCTCGACACTACCCAGGTTTTGTTCGCCAAGCGTTCTTATATATAGAGAAGTTCGGGTTCGAACCCATGCACCGGCAACAAAAAAGCGATCAACCGGAGTCGATCGCTTTCTGTTCTATGGTGGAGCATCCAAAGGATGTTTCCGAACTCACTTTCTCGCTGCCATTCATGCTGTCGAAGCATCGTTCGACCTCCGCAGTCCCATGTTTTGAGGATCTGCCGTGTTTATCACTGCTATTAATGAGTGTGCGGAAGTGATCCTCATACAGATACGTGCGATCCGCCAGAGAACTGAGAAGCATCTTTCTGCAGCCCTCGTTGTCTATCCTCGCATCTCTCAGGTCTTCCGGAAATTCACAAGCAGTCTTAGGGTCAGTTTGTTTCTGCTTTCAGAGACTTGTTTGAGAGTTATTAAAGACAGTTCAAAACAATAAGTGAGACACCATAAAGCAGAGCAAGATGTGCCGGATAGAAAACGTAGAAGAAGTATTTCAGCTTCAGCCCTCGCTTGCCATTATAAAGATTGATAAGCAGCAACGAAACGACCGCGGCAGCAACATCAGGATTAAATACATTAGCTGTAGCAAACTCAAATCCGCCGCCAACTATATGGCATGACGAAAGGAGCACTACGCATACTGCAGCAAAGAACATCTTGGCCTTGCTGTCGTGGAATAAATAGAATGCAGCCACAAGCAGAATGCCATACACGCCGCCATCTAGTTTAGTGTATTCAGCTGCCAGTGCTATCAAAACAATCAGAGCAAATTCTGCGATGTGCCTCTTCCATTTTGAAAGACTTTGTATCTTTTCCAGAATAATCAAAAAGACCAAGGAAAGCAGGAGCTCACACATAACATTTTGTTGCCGAAGGTCGAATAGTTGCCCGGTTTGAACGAAATCGTATATGGGCTCCGCAATGATTGCGAAGACAAGCATATTTCGCAGGTACTTCTTTATGTCATGAGTATGCAAAAATCCCTCAACTATCAAAAAGCAAAATAAGGGAAATGCAATTCTGCCAAGAACATGAAGCACATCCGAAGCCTCGCTTAGAATCGCCCACTGCTCGTCTGATATCTGATTGTACGATGCGTGAGTCATGATTCCATTGGTCAGGACGATCCTGCTTACATGATCGAGAACCATCGAAATGGCCGCTATTATCTTTAATGTGCTGCCGCTAATTCCGTATCTGTCTGTTTTCATTTCGTTTTCCTTTCTTTGGGTGGGCCGTCGGGGGTTCAGCCTGCTTCGCAGGCGGCCGCTGCGGCGCTTTCGCGCCTTGCGCGCTGCGCTGGCAAACGCTCACGCGTTTACTTAGCTCCGCGCCCCGACGGGTTCGAACCCGTGCACCGGCAACAAAAAAGACGGCCAACCGAAGTTGACCGTCTCAACAATCTTTGGGTGGGCCGTCAGGGGTTCGAACCCTGGACCTTGGGATTAAAAGTCCCCTGCTCTGCCAGCTGAGCTAACGGCCCGCGGGTGGCATTGTACCACGGTCTGGGACTATTCCCAACTCCATTGGCCGTTCTGGAAAATCACAACTTCACGTCCATCAGGCGTAATGCCCGTAATATCGATGTCGTCCGTGCCGATCATAAAATCGACGTGCGTGCTCGAGACGTTAACACCATGCTCCAGGAGCTCCTCCTTGGACATGTCGTACCCACCCTCGATGCATTCGGGGAAACCGACACCTAGCGCGAGATGGCAGCTAGCGTTCTCGTCATAGAGCGTATCGTAGAACAGAACACCACTTTCGCGGATCGGCGTGTTCTTGGAAATGAGCGCGACCTCTCCCAGGTGAGCAGCGCCCTCGTCAGTATCGATGATACTTGCGAGCGTTGCCTTGCCCACGCGGGCGTCGTAGTCCACCACGCGGCCGCCCTCGAACTTAATCCAAAAATCGTCGACTTTATTGCCGTGGTGGATGAGCGGCATGGCCGAGTACACGATACCGTCGGCGCGCATGCGATCGGGCGAAGTGAAGACTTCCTCGGTAGGAATGTTGGGGAAGAAGGGGTGCCCATCGGGCGTCTTGCCCTTGCCGCCGGCCCACTCGTGACCCTTCGTCATGCCAATCGTCAGATCGGTTCCATTTGCCGCGGTGTAATGCAGGCAGTCGAAACGATTGCCGTTCAGGAAACGCAGGTTCTTTTCGAATGCGGCGTCATGGAGCTCCCAGTCGCTCTCTGGGTCCTGGCCATCGGCGCGAGCGGTGTGCAGAATCGCATTCCACAGCTTATAGATTGCAACCTCATCGGCGTCTCCCGGGAACACCTCGCGCGCCCAAGCCACGACCGGAGCGCCGGCGATGCACCACGGATTGATGTTGTAATCCAGTCCACGGCGGAAAACTTTGCACTGCGTGTTCTTTGCCTTAGAAGCTGCAGCGGGCTTAGCGGGATCGATGCCCTTAAGGGCGGCGGGGTCCGCACCCTCGATAAAGATAAAGCAGGCACCGTCCTGGGCCAGGGAATCCAGCTGCAGGCGCTTCCACTCGGGCGTCTGCTCAAAATAGCTTTTCTCGACATGCTCGTACGTAAGCCTCGTCACGGCATCATCGGCCCAGATGACCGTCACGTGGCCGGCGCCGGCAGCATAGGCCTCCGCGACCACCACGCGCGCAAACGGCACGCACTCAACCGGAGACTGAACGACGACTTCCTGGCCGGGCTTAACGTTTACGCCCTTGCGGACAACCAGGCGCGCATAGTTTTTAATCTTGGGCTCCAGGGACTTCATACCCTCCAGGGCCTCTTCGACCGTCAGGGCAGCTCGAATCATGTGCCACTCCATCTATCTATAGAACAGTAAAAAGGCGCGCCGCAAAAACGACGCGCCTTATATCTTAGCGATAAGTATGTATGCAAACGCTACTTCTTCTTGGAGTCCTTCTTGTCCTCCTCGGCAGCTGCGCGCTCGATAAGAGCGTTGAGCTTGTTCTCGGACATGCCCTCGGCCTGCGCGCGGTACATGTTGCGCAAGGGACGAATACGAGCGAAGTCGTAGATAAAGTCACCTAGGATGATGACATAGGACAAAACGATGCCGACCATCTGGACAGGGCTGGACACCATGCCAGCGGGAGCGAAGTACAGCGAGGCCCAAATTGCCACGACGAGCACCATGCCAATGGCGAGCACAATCCACCAGATGCGACGGCGCTTGGTGTAGTCCTCGTCCTGCTTGAGGAGGATATTCGACACCGTATAGATGCGGTCCTCCTTGGCGCGCTGCTTAGCCTTGCGGGCGCGCTTCTCCTCTTTAGAGAGGCCCTCGAGGTTCTCGCCCTTCTCGAGCTCTTTGCGGCGTGCCTTAGACGAAGCCGGCACGACGCGAACGGAGCTCGCTGCTTGGCGGGCGGGCTTAGCAGATGCGGCAGACTTGCGCGCAACCCCGGTAACTTCGTGGGATTGCGTGCGCTTGTTCGTGGCGCTACGGGTACTCACTTATGCGTTCTCCTTCATGCTTGTGAACTGGGAGCCCGTGATGATCTGGAAGGCCTCGCGATAGCGCTCGGACGTGCCATCGATGACCTCGGCGGGCAGGTGCGGGGTCTCCCCCGTCATATCCCAGTTGGCCTTGAGCCAATTGCGGACGAATTGCTTGTCGTAGCTAGGCTGGATCTTGCCCTCCTCGTAGCTGGCAGCAGGCCAGAAACGGCTGGAGTCGGGCGTGAGGCACTCGTCGATCAGCGTGACCTTGCCATCGATGACACCAAACTCGAACTTGGTGTCGGCAATGATGATGCCACGGGTCGCGGCGTACTCGGCAGCGGCCTTGTAGATCTTGAGGGAAAGGTCACGAATCTGCGTGGCGATGTCCTCGCCCACGATCTCGCAGCAACGCTCGAACGAGATGTTCTCGTCGTGGTCACCGATCTCGGCCTTCGTGGACGGCGTGAACAACGGCTCGGGAAGCTTGGAAGCCTCGGTCAGGCCCTCAGGCAGCTGGATGCCGCAGACGGTGCCGTTCTCGTCGTAGGTCTTCTTGCCCGAACCGGTCAGATAGCCGCGGACGATGCACTCGATAGGAATCGTCTGGGCCTTCTTAACCAGCATGGCGCGGCCAGCGAGGTAGTCACGATACTCAGCAAACTCCTCGGGGAAATCCGCCGGGTCGATGGAAACGAGATGGTTGGGAACGATGTCGGCAAACTTATCGAACCAGAATGCCGAGATGCGATTGAGCACCTCTCCCTTAAACGGAATCTCGTCGGGAAGAATGAAGTCGAACGCAGAAATGCGGTCGGTGGCGACCATCAGCAGGTTTTCACCGGCATCGTAAATATCACGAACCTTGCCACGGGAATCCGGACGACGCTCCATCGTTGTCACGTGAGTCACTCCTTACCTAAATACGACAGAAATGCGGGTTCTTTCCCGCATGTTTTCGCAAACTCGGAGCGGCAGGGACGCGGCCCCTCCTTCACCGAATAGCGAAAAGCTAGGGCTCCATTGTAGTAGATGCCGCGTCCGCCGTGTGCTCGCGGGGCAGATGAATTGTAAAAGTCGTACCCTTTCCAAGCTCCGACTCCACGGATATGTAGCCATGGTGACGCTCGACAATCTGCTTGGTCACGGCGAGGCCAACGCCCAGGCCGCCAGCTTCGCGGGCGCGGCTGGCATCGGCGCGCCAAAACCGCCCGAAAATGCGCGACAGATCGTCCTTGGCAATACCGATGCCGGTATCAGAAACGGCAATGCTGACGTGCCTGCGGTCTCTGAGCACCGACACCACGACCCAACCGCCCTCGGGGGTGTAGCGCATGGCGTTGCTCATGAGGTTGATAACACATTGCGTGATCATGTCGGGATCGGCCTCGACGACATCGTCGTGACCCTGGGTCTCGTCCGCAAAACGCAGGCGCAGATCGCGGTCGACAAACAGGCGCTCCTGGGCATTGACGATGGAACGCACGAAAGGAACCATGTCCACCGGCTCAAGGTTGAGCGGAGCCGTGCTGTTTTCCATGCGCGACAGGTCGAGCATCTGCTGCACCAGACGAGCCAGGCGACGCGTCTCGGAAGCAACGGTCTCCAAATGCTCATCGTCGGTGGGATACACGCCATCCTGCATGGCCTCGACCGTTGCGAGCATGGCCATAAGCGGCGTGCGAAGCTCGTGTGCAACGTCTGAGGTCAGGCGCTTCTCGTGTTTCATATCCTTCTCGAGCGAGGTGGCCATCTCATCGAAGGTCTCACCCAGCTGATCGATCTCGTCATCACCGCGCAGCCCCGTGCGAGCCGACAGGTCGCCGTCACGGATTTGCTTTGCGGTACTGGTGATGCGATGAATCGGTTTGGTGAGCATGCGCGACACGAGCGATCCGATAACGACCGAAATGCAGATTGCAACAACCGCGGCGAGGGCCATGGCGTTAAAGGTCTTCTCCCTAAACGCAGAGTCCGCCTTGGTGAGCAGAGCGTCGGAGCCGATGGCCCACAGCTTTACCTGTCCGACATGCTCGCCGGAAGACGTTACAATCTCGACGTTAGCAACGCTATCGGAGTCGGTTGGAGCAGACGAGACCGGGCTATGCGATGCCCTCTTGCCGCTCGAGTCGTCGGTCGTAGCCTGGTTTTCGCGTACATCGGCGGTGGCGCTTGCCGAGGGCCAGGAATCGTCATAAACGATCACACCCTTTTTATTGACGACCTGCATGCCCAGATCGTCGGAAACCAAACTCGACGTTGCGACCGTGCGCAGTTCTCCCGCGGTCCAAGAGCCGTTTTCCTCATATGAGGTCGCCAACTTCTCGGCAGCGGAATTTGCGATTTCGACGATATTGGAGCGTGTGTAATCCGAAAAGACCGTGCCCCACACAACAGAGACAACGCCCACCAGCACCAATACCGTCATGAGCGATGTCAGAGCAAAAGCAAGTGCCATGCGCGAGGGATAGCTCATCGTTGGCCGTGAATCGGAACGAGGCGTGTTCCAACTAGCCTTGGAACCCGCCTCGCTCTCCTGCTTGTGCTTTTGTCCGATTTCAAAGCGCGCAGGTGTCATATGTGATTTCCCGTTTTCTCGTCCGACTTATCGGTCTTGGCCGGAGCCTCGAAGCGATAGCCGACACCATGGACGGTGTAGAGCCACTTGGGCTTCTTGGGATCATCGCCCAGCTTGGCGCGAAGATTCTTCACGTGGCTATCGATGGTGCGCTCATAGCCCTCAAAGTCATACCCGAGCACTTTCTCGACCAGCTCCATGCGGTTATACACACGGCCGGGATGGCGGGCAAGCGTGGTGAGCAGCTTGAACTCGGAAGCCGTCAGATCGACTTCCTTGCCCTCGACCAAGATCTTGTGGCCCGAGATATCGATGACCAGATCGCCGAAGTCGAGTACCTCGACGGCGGGCTCGTCGGCCTGATGGGCACGGCGGAACAGAGCGCGAACGCGGGCGACGAGCTCGCGCGGCGAGAACGGCTTAATCAGATAGTCGTCGGCGCCGAGCTCAAGACCGATAATACGGTCCTCGATCTCGCCCTTAGCCGTCAGCATGATGATGGGGACATCCGAGGTATCGCGAATGGTGCGGCAAACGCGCTCGCCGGGAATCTTGGGGAGCATAAGGTCGAGCACGACCAGGTCGAACTGATGCTTCTCGAACTCCTCGATCGCGGACTGGCCGTCGCCGACGCCCACAACCCAGCAGCCTTCGCGCTCGAGATAGGCAGCGACGGCGTCACGGATTGCCTTCTCATCCTCGACCAGCAGAATCTTTTTTGCATCTGAAGCCATAACACGGCCCCCCTGTCTCAATTAGCTAAGAACAAGCCCATTTTAACGCACCTGAGCCCGCCGGATGCCGCTATGACGCGGCAGCTCGGCGGGCGGTACTCACAATTACAACGCGTTTATTCCCCTGTTGGCGCCTTTTTAACCCCTCTAAGCTTAAAGAGAGAATAGGCGTGCAGTGACCGTCTCTGGTATACCCTGGCTGTTGCGCACCGTGGCGTACGTAAGGAATGAGTCCGATTTTCCCGCCGTAGCTGGATAATCGCCATACTCCAAAGCGCGGTCGGGCGACAGCAGCGAGCCATAGGTCTTGGCAGAGGTGTCGATCAGGAAATGCGACGCCTGTACCTTAACAAGGTATTTATTCTTCTTGCCAGCCGCACATGCGAGCGGCTCGCGTGACAGGAAGAGGTACGGCCCTCCCTCATTACCGATATACGTGCCCATATTGCCCAGGCTGCCCACGCCACTATAGGCCGCCTCGATAGAAAACACGAAGGTATCGCCCATATATACGGCCTCGAAAGGCGAAACTGACGAAGGGAGGACCAACTGGGCACGCTTGGTGTTGTTGCCGTCGGTCAGATCGATTGCCGTTATGCCGTAGTAGACGCCCTCGTCGTTGCGGACACGCGGCGAGATGGTCAAAATGCCGTCGCTCGCGCGCGGGGCCGATGCAAAGCGGCCCGTCGATTTCCAAATTACCTCGGCCTTGGATTCATCAAGCGAGCGACGATAGCAAAACGAATCACTACTCGTTTTATTGCCGCCTGCCGAAGGCATTTTATACCAGATGACCGATGACCCGAACGCCGTAAACAGGGGCGGATCATAGTCCTTGCCACCTCGATCGAGCTCAACCACGTCGCCAGAGAGCGAAGCGCCCGACAGATTTTGAGCGTAGAGCTTCCACGATGAATTGGCAAAGTTCATCTCAACCCACGCGAATACGCCGTCGCCGGCACGGACATCGTAGAATGCATATCCCGTGCCCTCGATAGGATCCTCGATTAATGTGGTAAGCGAGCCATCACCCAGGTTGAGCACGCCGAGTGTGTTGGCGTGCAGTGCCGATGCGGGCGCCATCATCGCCGCGGCGTAATCGCCGTCGCAGTAGTACAGCAGCGTACCCAGAGGCAGCGTCCACGATGACGCCGGCTCAAGATCGATGTCGACTGCCTCGTACTCATCCGTAATCGAGATGATTTTGGAATCGTCCTTGATAACCTGCGGCTCGCCGGCGGCATCATCGCTGGTACCCGTTTTTTTCGAGCATCCGGCAAGCACCGTGGCAGCGCCCGCGGCAGCCCCACCGAGTACAAAGCCGCGACGCGATATTCCGTTCTTGATGTGATCGGCGATACCCATTAGGCGATCTCGGCGCGAGCGGCCTCGATAGCGCGCGTAAGCTGGTCGGCGCAGGAGGTCTTTTTCATACCGCAGGTATTACCGGCGAGAACCTCGATTACGCGATCGGCGGGAGCGCCCTCGACCAGCTTGGAGATAGCCTTGAGATTGCCGTCGCAGCCGCCGGTAAACTCAACGCCCACCACCTTGTTGCCGTCATCGGAAAGGTCAAGGTGAATATTGCGAGCACACACGCCCTGAGGCTTGTAATCAAACGAAATCATGCGATCCCCTCTCAGAATGTTATTCGAGACGACTATTATCCCCGTCTTTCCCTAAATGCAACGAGGCGCTTTGCCGGCAACACACATTACCAGCAAAGCGCCCTAAAAAGCTAACGTTATGCCCGAACCTACTCGAAGCTCAGCTGCTCCAGACGATCAAAGACCGTGTCGATACGGGTGAGGAAGTCCCACGGATCAAAGATCTCGTCGAGCTTCTCCTGACTGACGGTGCAGCGCGGGTCGGCCTCGAGACGCTCCTTAAAGGTGGGGCCGGAGACACAATCCTGTACCTCGTGCCAGGTTGCCATAGCGTTCTCCTGCACAATGGCGTACGCGTCCTCGCGGGTGATGCCCGTGTCGACGAGGGCGAGCAGTACCTTGGAAGAGAAGATGAGGCCGCGGGTCTTATTGAGGTTGGCCATCATGCGGGCAGGGTACAGCTGCAGGCCGTCGATAACGCGAATGAGGCACTGGAACATGTGGTCGAGGGCGATGAAGCTGTCGGCCTGGGCGACGCGCTCGGCAGAGGAGTGCGAAATGTCACGCTCGTGCCACAGGGCGACGTTGTCGAAGGCAACCTGCGCGTTGGCCTTCACGACGCGCGACAGGCCGCAGACCTTCTCCATGGTGATGGGGTTGCGCTTGTGCGGCATGGCGGAGCTGCCCTTTTGACCCTTACGGAACGGTTCCTCGGCCTCGAGTGTATCGGTCTTCTGTAGATTGCGAACCTCGGTAGCGATGCGCTCACAGGTGGCCGCGGTGGTGGCGAGAACGCCGGCGAGGTAGGCGTGATGATCGCGGCTAATAACCTGCGTGGACAGCGGGTCGTGAACCAGGCCCAGGTGCTCGCAGACATATTCCTCGACAAACGGCTCGATGGAGCTGTACGTGCCGACAGCGCCCGAGATGGCACCAAAGGCAACGTTCTTGCGGGCATCCTCAAGACGGTCCAGATCGCGCTTGAGCTCCCAGGCCCAAGAGCCAAACTTCATGCCAAAGGTCATCGGCTCGGCATGGATGCCATGAGTGCGGCCGGCGCAGAGCGTGTTGCGCTCCTCGAAGGCGCGACGCTTGCAAATCTCGCCGAGCTTCTTGACGTCCTCGATGATCAGGTCGCAGGCCTGGGTGAGCTGGTAGCACAGGGCCGTGTCGCCCAGATCCGAGCTGGTCATGCCATAGTGAACCCAGCGGCTGGGCTTGGGGTCGCCCTCGGGAACATCGGCATCGATGTATTCCTTCATGTTGGTCAGGAAGGCAATGACGTCGTGGCGCGTGACTTCCTCGATCTCATCGACCTTCGCCTTCTCAAAGTTGGCATGGTCGCGGATCCACTGGGCCTCGTCTTTGGAAATACCGATCTTGCCGAGCTCCGCCTGGGCCTCGCAGGCCAGAACCTCGATTTCCTGCCAAATGGCGTACTTGTTCTCGAGGGAGAAGATGTGTCCCATCTCCGGGCGGGTATAGCGATCGATCATAGCGGCTCCTTTTTGGTTATTGGCACGTTGGTCGTAACCCAACCATTGTACCGTGCGCAGGTGCAAGTATGGGCAGCAGGCATTAACCTAACATTTTGGAATTGGAGCGGGCAACGGGACGTCTGCGCATTTGCTTCGCAAAACCGCACCGGCTTCAGTGGCATACCGAGATCCGGGGAAGTGTGGGAGCAAAGCGGGCTGAATCTACCATTCCCGAAATCTTCCTTGCTCCATGGAGCGGGCAACGGGACGTCCGCGTATTTGCTTCGCAAAACCGCACCGGCTTCAGGCGCCTGTCGGCGCCTTCGCCTGCTCGCTACAAACGCTTCGCGTTTGCTTAACGCTCGCACCCTGGCGGGTTCGAGTCCCGGCGCTTGATAGTAAAAAGCACGGCAACGTAACGCTGCCGTGCTTGTGCTTTTTACTGGAGCGGGCAACGGGACTCGAACCCGCGAGTGTCAGCTTGGGAAGCTGATGCCTTACCACTTGGCGATGCCCGCTTGTGTGTTGGCTAGTATAACGCGGTTGTCTTGTTCGATACAAGGGTGGTGATGCTTGTTTTAGCTGTGGAGATTCGTTTGAAAATCACGTCAATTGTGGAGACGAGGACCTTTGACTTCCTGTTCTCCCTATCTTCTACCTGCACTTTTGCTTGATTGTTGTATTTGAGCTCAATTTGTCAGGAATTGGGCAAGCTTTTGGTCAGGCTCCGGTACTTACCCGCATGAACCTCGGGGGTAGCCTCATCCTACGCGTCGCAGCCTCCCCGTGCGGCGCACGAGGGATAAGGAGCAGCCATGTCCAACGCACCCACGCACTCTGTCCACAGCGCAATCGCAACAGGTCCGCTGCTCCTGCTCCTCTTCCTGCTTTTCGGCTGCCTGGCACCGGGAGCCGCATTTGCCGTCGATGGCTACGACCAGCTCGGCTTCCGCACTATTAGCGATGATTGTGGGCCCTTCCTCATCGGCAAGTATGAAGCTCAAGACGCCTCGATTGCCTACTGCATGAACCAGGAGCGCCCCGGCCCCACCAAGCCGGGCGGCCCATGGCTCAACTTTGATCAAGGCTGGGTGTGGCTCGACGACGAGTTCGCGGCAATCGTTTGTCACGGATATCCTACCGCCACGTCGTTTGGCGGTTACCATCTTTCACCTGATCGTGCCCGCGCCGCAACCCAGCTTGCCGTATGGATGCTCAACGGCACTACCCATGTCGACGGTACCTACTCTTACACGACCGCTCAGGGCAAAACCAAGAGTGGGCACTTTACCGCCGACAATGAAGTCGTGGCGGCGGCGCGGTGGCTCCACGACAGCGCAAATTCAGGAAGCTTCATAGCCGCTCCGCACCGCGCGCGGCGCTATCTAGGAGCCGTATCGGGCGGCAGCAAACGTCAGGACATGCTCTATGTACTGCCGGCGGTCTCTGTTTCCTTCCAAAAGCAGTCTGCAAACGCTGCCATTACCAGCGGAAACAATACTTATCAGTTTGCCGGGGCAACATTCGATGTTTTTGAGAGCGCCAGCGACGCACGTGTTGGCACCATCCAGATGGACAGCAACGGTCGGGCGCAAGCAACACTTCTGCCCAACACAGCATACTACCTAGTTGAAACGAAGGCGCCGGCCGGCTATGTCCCCCGCCACGATCGCATCGCCTTTACCACGGGGAATGACGGCGGGCGGGTCGCCATTGATGAACAGCCCGGCACCATCAACCTGCGTATCGTAAAACTCGATACCGCGACGAATGCCGGCCCCCAGGTAGGTTCTTCACTCGCAGGAGCAGAGTTCACGTGTGTGTCGCAATCAACCCCTGGATGGGCGCAAATCCTCACGACCGACGAAAGCGGTCAGGCCACCCTCGCCGATGTCCCCTTAGGAACCTTTACCATCTACGAATCAAAAGCCCCCGAGGGCTACCTGCCATCCAACGACAGCTGGACCTATACCGTTGGAGCCGACCAGCTCGGCGATTCAGGCGTGGTCGAGATCGAATCTCGCATTTCCGATATCCCCATTGCGTTTGACCTTGAGATTTCCAAATTCAAGGATTACGGCAATAGCGACCAATCCGGCCTGGAGCAGCCGGCGGAAGGTGTTGTCTTTGAGGTTGTCAGCAACAGCTCTCAGCAGGTTGTTGGCACACTGACCACAAACATCTATGGCTTTGCCTCCACCAAAGATCAGCCCGAAGCATGGTTCGGCACAGGCAAGCGACCCGCCGGTGTCCACGGAGCCGTCCCATACGACCGTGCCGGCTACACGATTCGCGAGGTTCCGGAAACCGTCCCCGAGGGTTTTAAACGTGCAGGGGAATGGACCGTCGGGCCCAATCAGATTTCCAACGGCGCCGAGCTTCAATATATCGTGGACAACCACGCTCTGTCGACGCATCTCCAGATTGTAAAACGCGATGCCCAAACAGGCGCTTCTGTTCCACTAGCCGGATTCACCTTCCAACTCCTCGACAGCAATCATGAACCTGTCTCACAAACTTGCTGGTATCCAGCACACAACGTAATGGACACCTTTACGACTGACGCGACCGGAACCGTCACACTGCCCGAATCGCTCGTGCCGGGCACCTATTATGTACGCGAAACCTCGGCCAAAGAGCCCTATCTTGTCGGCGAAGAGATCGAGGTAAACATACCCGCCGACATGAACCTAACGCCCGTTGCAATCGCCTCGTATTATGACCACGCCGCAACCGGAATCATCAGGATCGTTAAAACCGATGCCGTAGACGGCAGCAGCCTCGCGGGCGCCATCTTTGAGATCCGTGCCTCGGGTGATATCGTGCGCCCCGACGGTAGCATTGCCGCGCTCGACGGTGAGACTGTCGCGACCGTCACGACGGATGAAACTGGAGAAGCACGCGCGGACGACCTCCCGCTGGGATCTGGCACCGCACGCTACGAGGTCGTCGAGACTCAAGCGCCGGCAGGCTTCTTACTCGATCGGACATCCCATATTGTCGACCTCACTTATGCCGACCAGAAAACACCCGTTGTAGAAGCACGGCTTAACGTATCCGACGATTACACCAAAGTTGATATCTCCAAGGTCGATGCAAGCGGTGAGCAGGAAGTGGAAGGCGCACAGCTCACCTTATATGGTCCCGATAAAACCGAAATAGACTCCTGGACCTCATCCGACAAGCCGCACCGCATCGAACATCTTGCACCCGGCACCTACTCGTTGCGCGAAATGATGTCTCCGCGGACTTATGACCTTGCCGAGGAGATAACGTTTGAAATAAAGGATACGGGAGAAGTCCAATCCATCGCGATGAAGGATGCGCCCATCGAGATCAAGGGGCAGGTCGACAAGCGTCAGGAACTTGTCCAACCTATCGGGAAGGGTCTGCTGGCCAACGGCGATGGTAAAAATCGCGCCGCGACGCAAGCCAATACGAATGGACTTTTCTCCTATACCATTGACGCTCGAAACGATTCAGCTACCTGGGTTGATGAGTTCACAATTACCGATGATCTTGAGTGTGTCGAGGACGATACAGCGAGATTCGTCTCAATCGAAACCCCCGTCGCCATCGGCGACCTCAACGGTCTGTGCAACGTGTGGTATCGCACGACGCCGTTGGACTCGACAGACGTCGATGAGCCGGCAAACGCGACACTTGACGATGGGCACGACAATCCTTGGCTTGAGTCCGACGAAGTAAAAGAGAGTCTTGGTGAGGACTGTCGCCTCGTCGATTACGACGGCTGGCACCTCTGGAAGGCGGATGTCTCGACCACGGAATCCACCACACTCGAGGCGAAAGAGCTCGACCTTGCATCCAATACCGTCGTAACGGGCATTCGAATTGAATACGGTGCGGTAGCCGCCGACTTTACGACTCGAAGCGATGCGGATTCTTGGACCCGCGATGATCTCAAAGATGAGCACGACGACCTTGACGATGTCAAAGCAATCCTTGGCACAGATGCTCGGGGCGCAGTCGTGCACATGCAGGCAACGTCGGCTTATACGCCTCAAACCGCACTCACCAACAGCGCGCGCGTCGATCTTTGCCGCAACGGCGGCGGCGATAAACTTGAGTCACATGACGAGGACTGTGTCATTCAACGCTGTACCCTACCGCAAGACCTACCGGCAACAGGATCAGTTCCCATCGCCGCTTGCATCACCGCGCTCCTGACCTCAGGTGCCGCAGCCCTATGGTTCGCTCGCCTTAGGTCGATCCCAAAGAAGCGCTAGCGCGATGAAAAAGCGGGCGGGCCAGTCCCCTGGCTCGCCCGCTTTCAATCATGTAAATCTCCGTATCTACTCTGAAGACGAAGATCCGCCATCAACGATTGCTTGCTCGGACTCAGGAATCCCATCGGCACCCGTGCTCTGTTCTTGCTCCACCTCTTCGCTGATTGCGGAGGCGGGGGTCGAGCCCTTCGCACCCACGATGTAGGCAGCCCCAAATCCTAACGCAATGGCAATCAAGGTCAAAATCACGTAGACAGGCCAATGGCGCTTAATATACGAAAACACGTTGACTCCTTAGAGCTCCGTCTACGAACGGCGGATAACCTCGGTCACGACCTCGGATACCGTGGCAATGTTCGTCGGGTTGACATTGTGGGGCAGGTCGTCCTCGGTACGAGCGCAAGCCAGACGCGTGCCGTCTACGCCAGCGATGGTGAGGGCTCGGCGGCTCGCCTCGAGTGCGGCATAGGCATCGGTCTTGGCATAGGGCATCTCGAGCGCGCCACAATCGACATGGAACGACTTGCACACCTTGCTGACCAAGTTCATGATGCGGCGATCGCCCTTAAGCAGCTGCTGTTCGCCCTCAACCGTCACCACCGAAAGCCTACCGGCGCCGACGGATTCAAGATTGATGAAGAATACGCCGCGGAGCTTATCGCGATGCGAAGCCAAGAAGGCCTTCATGCCGGCGCCATCACAATCCGAGGCGCCCGTTGCCACAAACCAGATATCGTGACCGAGCAGCTCATCATTGCCCATAGAGGCGACAGCCGAGAGCATATCTTCGGAAGAAGCGCCATCGGAAGACGTAGCGCCACCCTTCCAGCCATCGTTATCGTCCTCGAAGTTATCCCACGAACCGATACCGCGACCGGACTTCTTGGCATCGTAATCGTCTTCGACGCCCAGCCAGTCATTCATGCTGTCCTGCTCGTTTTTCTTTTTACGACCGAACAGGCCGCCCAGGCCGCGCTTACGAGACTTGGGTGCCGCCGGGGCGGGAGCCGAAATGGTCTCGATCGGCTGAGCGCCCGACGCAACGGGCATAGGAGGCGCAACGGGTGCCGATGTGGGTTCGGGACCCTGGGCAGTAGCAAAGGGGTCGTTGACCTGGGCAGAGGGATCGGGAAGGTCGAACAGAGACGTGCGAGACGCAACGTTTGCCTGCTTCATCGACGGCAGCGACGGATCGGGAACCGAAGCCAGCGGAGACGAGGAAGGTGCAGGCGACGGAGCCGACGCCGGATCGGGAACATTTATCTGCGGACGCGGCGATGCCTGGGAGGAAATCTGGGCCATAAGGGAATCGACCGTTTCGTCCTGGGTGGGAGCGACATTGGCAACCGTGCCACCGGAACCACTCGGGGTCGGCATGGTGAAAATCTGCGTGGAGTAAGGCCTCGACTCATCCGTCTCGGGAGCCTCGGTCACCGCAGGCACTTCCTCCTGCTCGACCTCGGTCGAATCGCCTTGATCGGCTGACGCGTATTGCTCTTCGTCAGAGTTGGCCTCGACGGACTCGCCCTCGGCAGCATCTTGGATTCCGGCAGCATCAATGGGCTCGCCATCGTCTGCCGCGTCGTCCTGTTCATCGGAAGCAGGAATGGGCTCGGCAATCGCGGTGCCCTGCTTTTCAAACGTTATCGTGGAATCGAACTGCGCGGCATCAAACGACATGGTGCTATCGACGTGCTGCTGGGCCTCGAAAGACGTTGTCGCCTCAACAACATCCGCGGACGTCGGTTGCTGGGACTCAAAGGACGTTGTAGCTTCGGCAGCGTCGACGGGCACGGACTGCATAGCCTCGTTCTGCTCGAACTCTTGCGCCGCGAGCTCACGTGCCGCCTCAGCTGCCTGCTGCTGAGCGATAGCCTCCTGCTCGGCAGCCTCGCGTGCGGCAGCGCGCTTCTCCTCGAAATCGTCGACAAATTTCTTGCCCTTTGCAAGCGCACCCTTAAAGAAGCTGGAAGCGCTGGCGCCAATCGAAGAGAATGCGGATGCAATATCGGCATGGGGCGTTGCCGCGGGAATCTCGGCCGAGAAATCAGTATCGCTCTCGTAAGACACGCGCCTCGGCTGTTCAACGTAATCGTCGTCAGACTCGTCCGCAACGTCTTGCGCCGGTGCGGCGGGAGCCAAAATGTCCAGTCCTGCCGCAGGATCGATCGCGGACACCGCCTCGGGCTCGGCAACGGCAGCGGTAACCGCGGCAGACTCATTATCCACGGCGGCAACGGGCGCGGGCGCAGTCACGACGGGGGCAGGCTCGGGCTCAAACGTCGGCTCCTCGCCCTCCTCGTAATCGAGCGTGCAGGACTCGGGAAGCATTCCGAGCGCACGGATGGCATCCGAACCAAAGCGGATGTTGCCGGCGGCGTTGCGATAGAGCTTGGGCTCGGGCTCGACCGCGGCAGGTTCCTCCGCCGACTCGGCAGCGGGAACCTCGTCATTGAACTCTTCGGCCTGGACAGCCTGATTCTGATCCTCGGGCACGATAGCGCCGATCAGCGTCTCGTCGGCAGATGCACCCTCAAAGCCCTCGATCTGCTCGTCGAAAGCCTCACCCTGTTCGGGCTCGGTCTGAGTGTCGGGAGCAATCGGCTGACCGAACTCGTCCTCGGCGTAGGTAGGCTCTTCGTACTCGATGGTGTTGCCGTAGTCGTTTTGCTGCTGGGCCGCGGCATACTCCGCCGCTGCACGCGCCATTTCCTCGGCACGACGCTTTTGCTCCCCAAAATAAGTATCGAACGGAACATCGTCGGGAAACTCGTTTTCGCCCTGGAAGGGAGCAACGTTGTCCATAACGCCGAGCATAGCGGCGACAGAAGACTTGTTGCACACCGCGCCGGACGTATAGGGAAGAATGTGGCGGTTAGAGATGATGTTTGCCGCGTTGGCAAGCGCAACGAGGGAAGCGAGGATCGCGACAATCCACAGCAGAACCTTGAGCGCGCCGGGGAGCGGCAGGATGCGCAGGATGGCAACGGCAGCGGGGGCAACCGTGGCAACGGGCAACAGCTTGGCGATGAGCGCACGATACGAAGCATAGGGCTCGCGGGCGAGCAGCTCAGCACGGGGAGAGTCGTAGTGTGCGACAACGACCACCGGGCGGTTGCGCGGAGACGCGAGCGGGCCCGAGGCCTTGTGGTAGGCGATGACATTTTGGCTCACGCCCGTCTTGCCCAGACGCGAAACCACGGGGTGGCCCGTGCGCTCGAGCACGTAAAGAACGGCACCGACAATGGCCAGCAAGGTGCCGACCAAGCCGATACCGCCGCCGATACCCATCAGCAGGGCGCCGGCAAACGCAAGAATACCGGTAACGGCAAACGCCAATCTACTGGGCGCCGGGGCATTGAACTCCTGAACCTCGGGATCAAAGCCGTGGTTGCGGAAGATCTGAGCGATATCCTCGGCAGCCAAGCGCTCTTCTTCGCTGCATGCCGGCGTAATGCCGGTGTTCTGCAGCAGGTGGTTAATATAGTTCTGGGTGTTCGCCATGTGCGCTCCACATCCATAATCCGACAAATAGGCCCAATGCATGCACATTAGAACCGTATATAGTCGAAAGTATACCCCGAGCGAGCGCAAACGACCGAATTCGGGCCATCTTAACGCCCCGAGCGGACAAGGATATAGCCTAATCTCCATATCGGACTAAAATCATGGCAGCAAACCACCTTCTCATGCGAGGACCCTATGACGGCAAGCGACACGACCGAGACAATTAAAAAGGGGAATTCGGAGCCCAGTTTCGATAAAACGGCTCAGCGCATCCTCAATCTTTTCTTTGTGCTCAATAGCTCCCCCGAACCGCTGACGACCGAGCAGATCGTCTTGGATTCTGACCTGGGATATGGCTCGGGCAATATCGACTCGGATAAGCGCAAGTTTCGACGCGATCGTGACAAACTGCTCGAACGCGGCATCTTAATCAAGGAGGTTCGCCCCACCGGCGCGCAGGAGACCGAGGAAAGCTCGTGGACAATCGACCGCGAGCACACGTTTGCTGCAGGCGGCCTCATCACCGCAGACGACGCCGATATCCTGCTCAACGCCATCGGCCAGACGCTAGCGGCCGGCTCATCCACTTTTGCCGCACCGCTTGCCGATATTCGCTCCAAGATTGCCTATCTCACCGGCAGGACGACGGTAGACGAGGCGCCGATCAGCCGCTCTCCCACCGTCGATGCGGTTTGGAGCGCCTTTGCCGAGCGTTGTGCGCTGCGATTTTTATATCAGAACGGACGCGGCGAGCAGAAAGAGCGTACCGTCCGCGTCTACGGCATGTTCGAGCGCGAGGGCGTGGCGTATTTCTGCGGCCTCGACAATGCCACCGACGACATCAGGACATTCCGCTGTGACCGTATCGTTCGCGCTTGGCGTCCTTCGAAGGCCTACGCCATCCCTGCGGACTTCAATCTCAACGACTATCTGTTCTTTGAATTCGATTTTGCCGACCGGCCGCCCGTTGCAGCCACGTTCTCGTTCGCCCCTCAGACACAGATCGATATGATCAACGGCCTCACGCGCGGGCGAGGTGAGCTCGCACACACCGATGTGGGATGGGCCTGGACCGTTGACGTGCGCGATCTTGAAGCCGCCGCCTCATTTTGCATGGCCCACGCCATGGACGGCATGAGGCCCATGGCCCCCAAATCGCTCAAGCAGGCGTGGAACCACCTCATCGAAAGGACGGTGCACGAGTATGCCCGTGCGTAAACTCACCAGCGAGCAGAGACTCTCGCGCGCCATCGACATCATGGAAGCCCTCTACGCCGCCGGCGAGAGCGGCATGACACGAACCGAGATTTGCAGTCGCTTTGACATCACGGGGGTATCGCTCGACGAGATTCTCGAGATCGTCTCGACGCTCGCGGACCGAGAATCGGGCGCGCGCATCATCTGCGAATGCCGCGGCGAGCGTGTGGTCCTCACCGGTGACGCCGGGCGTGTGCTACCGTTGCGCCTGAGTGCCGCCGAGGGCGCTGTGCTCAACCATGAACTTGAATCGTTGGGGATCGAGCCGCAGACGGCAGCTCGGATTCGACATGCCCTTCTACCCGAAGAGCTTGGCTATAACCAGCGCGTCTTTGACACCGTCAACCACGGATCGCACTGGCAGCAGCTGAGCTGCGCCATTCAGGACGGCGTTCGCTGCCGCATCTCGTATCGCTCGATGGACGATGCACGGCCACGCGAGCGTCTGGTCGACCCCTTGCGCATTACGGCAAACGGCGACCAAACATACCTGATTGCCTGGGACATCGCAGTCGATGAGCAGCGCACCTATCGCATGGATAAAATCGAGGGACTCGCCTTGACGGAAGACTCCGTCGTGCCTCACGCACCGGACGTCGCATCCCTCCACGATTCCCTTGCCCGGACGCAGCGTAGTGCAAAGCTCTTGATGCCATTCGATATGGCGGAGCATCTGGACTGGGCCGGCATCACCCTAATCGAGCGCAGCGGAGCAGACATGGCAACGGTAACCGTGCATTACGGCTCCGAGCGTTGGCTACTGAGCCAGATAATTGCAGCGGGCGGAGCCATCCGCATCTTGGATGACCCCGCCCTGTCAAAGCGTCTGTGCGATATGGCAAAAACCCTCGTCTGTCCGCTTTAGCGCCGCCGCTCATGGCGTGCACGCCACAGTTGCAGATAGTGCCCGATCTGCGCCGATTCGATGCGCTGGTAGGAGCTCGTGGGCAGCGACGTTAAGAACTTCTTTCCGTAGCCCTTCGTCACCAGGCGCGGGTCGGCCAGAATCAGCACGCCGCAATCGGTCGACGAGCGGATAAGGCGGCCGGCCGCCTGCTTGACCTCGAGCACCGCCTCGGGCAGCGAATAGCGCGCCCAAGCGCGGTCTTCGCGCAGGTTGCGCTCGCACGAGAGCGGGTCCGTGGGGCTCGAGAACGGCAGCTTGGGAATGATGACGCAGCGCAGTGTCTCGCCGCTGGCGTCGAATCCCTCCCAGAAGGCCTTAAGAGCAAAAAGCGACGAGGTCGGCTCGTTGATAAACCGGTCGCGCAGGCGACGAGGAGATGAGTTGCGCTGCTGGCAGTTGAGCTCCAGACCCGCACGGGCCATCTTGGGCTCAACGCGGGCGTACAGGTCTTCCATGTCGCGCCGATTGGTAAACAATGTGAGCACCGATCCGCCCATGGCAAGATGGGCGTCGACCAGCACGCGCTCGAGCGCCGTAAGATAGCTCTCACGATCGCGCGGATCGGGTATATCGCCCGCAACGACTACAGCCATGTTCGAATCAAAGTCGTAGCTCGAGTCCAAGTGCAGCGATGAGGATGTTGAAGCACCGATGCGATCGAGGCCGACCGCGTGGTTAAAGTGTTCAAAGCTTTTGGACACCGTCATGGTCGCCGAGGCAAAGATAGCCGTGTGAACCTCGGGCAGCCACTCGGTTGCCAAGGCCTCGCCAATGTCGATGCGCTCTGCGGTCATTGACTCTCCGCCGGCACGCAACCTGCGATTGACCTGCAGCGAATACACGTAGTGTTCATCGGTGCCGTCGATGATGAGTTTGAGGTTCTCGGCCAGCTCGTGCAGGCGGCGCGAGATATCGCCCAAGTCGACAACAACCTCGGGCTTGTCGGCGGCGACGGCTTGCACCAGCGCGTCGACGCACTTGTCAGCTTGTTCCAATGCATCGATGGCAGCGTAGGCCGACTGTAAGAAATCATGCCAGTCGTCAGATTCGCGCAGCTCGGGGCCAATCCATAGATTGGCATTGTCATAACCCCCACGGGCACGGCGGCCGAGCTCGCGAACGCCATCGAACACGTCGGCGATTGCCATGCTCGCGCGCGCAACCGTCGACGTCGCCTTGGCAGTAAGGCCCAGATAGAGCGTAGAGCCCTCGGAGGTTGCCAAATCACGGGAGACCTGGCTTAGCGCACCGGTGCTCGAGCCACCCAGGCGCTCAAACAGAACGCGTGATTCGTCCGCCGACACCACGCGCGCCCACTGACGGCGCGCCTCGCGCTCGATAGAATGAGCCTCGTCGATTACCCAATGACGAATCGGAGGCAAAATCCTGCCCTCGGCCGCAACATTGCGGAACAGCAGGGAATGGTTGGTGACCACCACATCGGCATGCGCCGCACGGCGACGAGCGCCGTGGACCAAACATTTATCAGGGAAAAACGGGCAGAGGCGACGAGCACACTCGCGCGAGGCCGTCGTAAAGTCGGGGCGGTTGACGCTGCGCCACCGAATGCCGAGCGAGTCGAGGTCGCCATCGGCTGATTGGCAGACGTACGCCATAATGACCGCGACCGCCGTGAGCGTGTCCGCCGGATCGCGCTTGGTGGTAATCTCGACCTGGCCGCGGCTCATGCGCTCAAGCTTGCGCAGGCACGGATAGTGGTCATAGCCCTTGAGAGCGCAAAATGACAGGCCACCGTCCAGTTGCTCGGCAAGTTTTGGCAGCTCATGGTACATGAGCTGGTCGGCAAGATTGTTCGATTTGGTCGCAATACCAACCGTGATGTTGTTACGGCGTGCTGCCTCGGCAAAAGGCACCAGATAGGCCATCGATTTGCCGACGCCTGTGCCCGCCTCAATTACACGATGAGTGCCCGTGACCAGCGCATCGCGGACCTCGAGCGCCATCGCGATCTGCTCATCACGCGGCTCGTAAGTGGGATACATGCGATTGACCAGGCCACCTGGCGCATAGTCTGCCTCAATCTCCTCACGACTCGGCATCTTGAGGACCGGCAGTTCGTCGGCGTCCACCCGATCGTCGGCGCGATCGGCCTTGAGAACGTCAGTACGAGCGGCGCTGAGAGAGAAGATAGAACCAGGGTTCTGCCCTGCCAAGAATGAGAAGATAGGACGATAGGACCAAGGCACGTCCGGATGCATGTCGGCTAGGCGCGCCATGAGGCCCTGGGGCAAGTCGGTGAGCGCCACGAGCAACACGCGCCATACGCCACACAGGGCGTCGACGTCGGCATTGGCACGGTGTGATACCGAGTCGCAGCCAAACAGATCGGCCATAAAAGACAGCTTGTGCGAGGCCAGGCGCGGAAGCGCGATGCGCGACAGCGCCAGCGAATCGATCCAAATATCGCTCACGTTGACGCCGCCTTTGACCGACTCGATAAACGAGCGGTCGAACGTGGCGTTGTGTGCGATCACCGGGCAGCCACCGACAAAATCGGCGAGAGCGGCGACGGCCTCAACCGCCGACGGGGCATCTGCCACATCGGCATTTGTAATGCTCGTGAGCTCGGTAATCTCGGCGGGAATCAGCTGTTTGGGATGCACGAAGGTATCGAAGCGGTCGATGACCTCGCGGCCCGAAAGACGGGCCGCCGAGATCTCGATCAGCTCGTTGTCCTGCACCGAAAGACCCGTGGTCTCGGTATCGAGGACAATCACATCTTCCTCGATAAGGCCGAAGGACTGCGTTTTGGCGCGGTCGGCAAGCGTGGCATAGGAGTCGATGACAAACTGCGGCGTTCCTGACGAAACCGCGTCCTCGATTAGCATGCAATGCCCGCTCGACGAAGGCCCATACGGATCAGGCTGTCACAGACCTGCGGGAACGTCATGTCGTCGGTGTGGCGGATCTCATCCGGATACAGCGACGTATCGGTCATGCCGGGAATGGTATTGGTCTCGAGGATAATGGGACCGTCTTCGCTCACAATAAAGTCGCTGCGCGAGATACCCAGGCAACCGAGGGCCTTGTGAGCGGCACAGGCAAGTTCCTGAGCGCGAGCGTAATTCTCGGGTGAAATCTGCGCCGGAATGCGATGGATATCCGTAGGGTCGACATACTTCACGTCCAGATCGTAGAACTCGCAGTCCTCGGGCTTACGAATCTCGACAATCGGCAGGGCGCGCACGTCATCTTCGCCGTATACGCCGACGGTGATCTCGGTACCCTCGATGCACTTCTCGACCAGCACTTTGTCGCCGTACTCAAACGCCTTGGCGATTGCCGCGGGCAGCTCGGAGGGCTCATGGACCAGGGAAATGCCATAGCTGGAACCGTTGACGGCCGGCTTCACAAAGCAGCGCTCGCCACAAACCTCGACGATATGATCGATATCGACTTCGTCGCCCACCTCGAGCGCAAGGCCGGGGGCAATGGGAATGCCCGCTTTGGCGTATAGGAGCTTAGAGACCTCCTTGTCGGCACCGCAGGCGCTGGCAAGTACGCCCGAGGCCGTGTAGGGGATACCCAGGGTCTCCATGGCACCCTGCATGGCGCCATCCTCACCGCCGGCGCCGTGCATGGCGATAAATGCCACATCGAATCCGCCGGTCGCCATGGTTACCATAAAGTCATCAGCGGCCGTGTCAAGCAGCTCCACCGAGGTGTAGCCGGCTTCCTTCAGCGCCACCACAACGTTCTTTCCCGAATCGAGCGAGATCTCGCGCTCGGCGGAATGACCGCCCGCCAAGACCGCTACGTGCATGTTCTCTAGGCTTTTACCCGGCATGGGCAGACTCCTCCTCTATAATTTCTGCAGCTGATACCATATTGTAGCGATACCCTCTACGTTTCCCCAAAATCGAAAGGCTTCCATGAATCCCAGGACTAAATCTCAGGACATTCGCGACTTGAGCCAAAACGATATTCGCGAGCTCGTGGCCGAACTTGGCCAGCCTGCCTTCCGCGCGAAGCAGCTCATCGAATGGGTCTTTGAGAAGAACGTTTGTTCGTTTGACGATATGACCAACCTCCCCAAGACTTTCCGTGAGCAGCTTAAAGAGGCTTTTGCCTTTGATACGCCGACTGAACTCACCAAGCAGGTTTCCAAAGATGGCTCGCGCAAGTATCTGCTCGAGTACCACGATGGCATTTCCGTCGAGACTGTTGGCATGCCACGTCGTAACAAGCTTTCCGTCTGCGTTTCCACCCAGGCAGGCTGCGGCATGGGCTGTGCCTTTTGCGCTACCGGTCTCAACGGCCTCAAGCGCTCTCTGACCGCTCAAGAGATCGTCGACCAGGTGCTTCATGTATCCAACGACTTTAGCGAGCGTGCCACAAGCGTTGTCTTCATGGGCCAGGGCGAGCCGTTTGCCAACTACGACGAGGTTCTCAAGGCACTGCGTATCCTCAACGACCCCGATGGCATCGGTATCGGCGCTCGTCACCTCACCGTCTCTACCAGCGGCGTTATTCCCGGTATTCGCAAATTTGCCGATATCCCCGAGCAGTTCACGCTTGCCGTTTCCCTGCATTCCGCCATCCAGTCGACGCGCAATAAGCTCATGCCCGGTGTTAAGAAATACACGCTGCTTCGCCTTCACGAAGCGCTTCAGCTCTACACCGAGAAGACTGGCCGCCGCCCGACCTATGAGTATGCCATGATCGAAGGCGTCAACGATACGAATCCCGAGATGCAGGCACTCTGCGACTTCTGCGAGGGAACGCTGTGCCACGTTAACCTGATTCAACTTAACGACATCGAGGGCAGTCCGCTCAAGCCGTCGCCGATTCATAAGGTTGAGGATCTTCAGCGTCGTCTTGAGTCCCGTGGCATCGAGACCACGATTCGTAACTCCCGTGGTAACGATATTGACGCCGCTTGCGGACAGCTGAAACAGCGCTTCAAAGTTCAGAAGAACGCATAGGGGAGTCGCACTCCAAAACGTTTCATGTGAAACATCGGACGGCCCCTGTTGCAGGATATGCAACAGGGGCCGTTTCATTTATTGACCTCAATTTTGGACCGCTGCTAGCTTCCCCATTGTTTACGGACAAAATAAGCGGCCCTTGTCTCATGAATCAGACAAGGGCCGCTCAAAATATGCAGGGTAATTGTTAGGTACCTAATAGCCTACATTTTCCCATTGGTTGCTAACCCAACCTTGATTAATCTTAGGATTTTTTGTTACCTGAGCAGTGCGCATGGCAACATCTTCTGTCATAACATCCATTTTCTTCTTGGAAGAATCGACAATATCTTGCGCACCACGAAGCAAACGACCTCGAAGTTCATCGTCTGTCGCGATCTTATAGCCAGCAAAGGCACCGGCCGCGACAGTCGTCACCAATGCAATCGCAGTTAAAATCTTATTCCTCATCTTGGCCTCCTTGATCAAACTGAATCATTTCACCAAGAATACGAGAGAGCTCTTCCTCGTCTTTAAACTCAATCTCAATCTTATTCTTTCCACGCGAGCTTTTCACGCGCACATTGGTATTAAATACCTGACGAAGTACACGCGCAGCCTTTTTAAAAGACTGAGGCGTTGCAGGCCGCGGCGTCTTAGGTGTCTCTCCGGCAGAAAACAATGGAGCAAGATTTTCTGTCGCTCTTACGGAAAGGCCCTCCGCAACAACCTTCTCTGCAAGTCGAATTCGAGCATCCTCATAGGGAACTGCAAGAATCGCACGTGCGTGACCAGCAGTAAGTTTACCCTCAAAAATCATCTGCTGAACTACTTCGGGGAGATCGAGAAGGCGCAGCGAATTTGTAATTGCAGAGCGTGATTTGCTTACTGCCTTCGACAATGCCTCCTGGGTCATACCGCTGGCATCAATGAGCTGGCGATAGCCCTTAGCCTCTTCGACGGGATTCAGATCAGAACGCTGAAGGTTTTCGATAAGAGCAAGAGCCAGCATCTCTTCATCATTAACATCTTTAATGATGACAGGCAGCTCCTCAAGACCAGCAAGCTTTGACGCCTGGTAACGACGCTCACCAGCGATGATCTCATAGCCGTTTCCATGCTTGCGAACCAAAAGCGGCTGCAAAACGCCATGTTCTTGGATTGACTCGCTCAACTCGCGAAGTTCAGTTTCATTAAAGTGAATTCGCGGTTGATTAGGGTTGGGAACGATATCCTCAACCGGTAGTTTTGTTTCAGATGCTGTATTTGAAGCAGATGCAGCAGAACCACCGGTCTCATACTCAGCCTCTGAGACCAAAGCATTGAGTCCGCGTCCCAATCCACCGCGTTTCTTTGCACTAGGCACGCTTGATCACCTCTTTTGCAAGGTTCATATACGCTTTTGCACCCTTATTTTGAGGTGCATAGGTAATTACCGGTTCTCCAAAAGACGGAGCTTCAGAGATTTTAACAGTACGGGGAATCAGCGTCTTAAACGCCTTATCACCAAAGTACGATTGAACTTCCTCAACAACCTGATTCGACAAAGAAGTACGTGAGTCATACATGGTCATAAGCACGCCATAGGTGTCTAAGCCCTTGTTCAGACGTGATTTGACCATCTTCATTGACTCAAGCAGCTTCGTAACGCCCTCGAGTGCGTAATACTCACACTGGATTGGAATCAAAACGCTATCTGCTGCGGTCAAGGCATTGATTGTAAGCAGGCCGAGCGAAGGAGGACAGTCAATGAAAATAAAATCGAACTCGTCCTGAATCGGCTCAAGCAAGTCTTTGAGGCGGGTTTCACGAGCAATTGCGCTTACGAGCTCAATTTCAGCACCTGCAAGCTGAATCGTAGCTGGAATTACGAATACCTTTTTGCAATTTGCATCAAGAACAAGCGATTCTGCCGGCACATCATTCAACAATGCATCATAGATGCAGTGATCAAGGTCTTCTTTTTCAATTCCAAATCCACTGGTACTGTTTCCCTGCGGATCAAAATCGACAATCAGTGTCTTACGACCCTGCTCACCCAGTGCTGCTGCAAGGTTTACTGCCGTTGTTGACTTACCGACGCCGCCTTTTTGATTGATGATTGCAATGATACGCGTGTCTTTTGCGTTCTTAGAACGCTTAACGTCGCGAAATCCCACGGTCCCTCCTGGTGTGTATTAAAGCTGTCAAACGGAGGATGTTTCACGTGAAACATTCCGATTCGATATCAACTGCCATGTTTCACGTGAAACACTGCAAGTTGTTAGTATCCATTATGTTTCACGTGAAACATCTAGGCAAGCGGATTCTTCTTTGCCATGCCATTTGCACGAGGCAATGAAACAGATGCTGGATGACTCTTCTTAAGAACAATGAACTCCCTGTGGCCCAAGCCCTCAGGCAAATCGATTGCGTCATTCAGAAGCAAAGTGAAGCCACAAATCTTAGCTGCTGACATGCCAGAAGCAAGCTCCTCATCCGAAGGATTGCCCTTGGTGATAACAAATAGCCCTCCATCCTTCAGGTACGGAGCCGCATACTCAACAAGAATCGGTAGAGGAGCCAGTGCGCGGGCAGTTACGACAGAGAACTGCTTCTTATGGCTTCGAGCATATTCTTCAAGACGATCAGGGACCGCATGAGCATGTTTCAACCCAAGAGCATGAACAAAAGAATTGACGGCATCAACCTTCTTACCAACAGAGTCAATATAAGTAGCTTTACGATGCGTGGTTATGGTTAACGGAATACCAGGGAAGCCCGCACCTGTCCCCATATCGAGCAAAGCTCCCTCAGGAGCCTTATTGATATAGGGGAGCAAAACAAGTGAGTCGAGGATATGAAGTACCGCAGCATCTTCAACGTTAAGAATACGGGTGAGATTAGTTGTCTTATTTGTTTCCAGAACCAAATCCAAATGCTGAATACAATTCCTCATCTCAACATCAGATACGCTCAAGGAATACTCTTTGCAATAGGAAGTTAGACGAGTCAACATCTCGTCAGCTTGCTGATCAGTAAGTACTAACAACGAAAGCTCCTTTCTGACAAAAATCAGTGTATCGAGAACTTTTGACAAAAAAAGGGGACGTGGAAACCACGTCCCCTTAGCATAAGCTCGAGTAGATTATCGAGCAACAATCACCACATGGCGATCGGGGTCAGAACCCTCAGAATGAGTATCGACGGCGTCATTGCCACGAAGTGCAATATGAACCAGTCGGCGCTCGTAGGCATTCATGGGCGGAAGCGAAACACTCTTATGAGTGCGGATGGCACGCTCGGCTGCAGACTGAGCCATGGAGGCAACCTTGTCCTGACGGCGGCTCTTGTATCCCTCGACGTCCACTACAACCGGATACCTAAAGCCAAGCTTGCGGCTCACTAGCAAAGAGAACATAACCTGAAGGGCATCAAGGGTGCGACCATGACGGCCAATGAGAACAGCAAGGTCGGGAGCCGTTACATCCAGAATCAGCTCACCCTCGTCGCCCTCATACTCATCGATAGGAGAGTTGGCGGCATCGAAGTGCGAAAGGATGGAACGCAGGATGGAAATCGCGACATCGGCAATGGTGTCGAGCTCCTCGTCGGTCAGCTCTTCACCGGCCTTGTAGCGCTGTGCAATCTCGGGATAATCGCCCGCGACCTGCGGGGCAACCTCCTCAAGCATATCCTCGATGATCTCTTCAGACATAACGTACTCCAAAAGTTAGGTACCTAAATAAGATTGATATCCCGCTACTTCTTCTTGTGCGGGCGCGGCTTCTTCTCGCGACGAGTGACCTCAACCTGCAGCGGCGCGTTCTTAAGGCGCTCCTCCTCATCGGCCTTCGCCTTGTCGATGACCTTCTGCGTCACAAAAATCTGCTGGATAACCTGCCAAGCAGACGAGACGTCGTAGTACAGCAGAACACCAACGGGAAGGCTCCAGCCCATCCAAAGCATCATGACCGTCATGACAACGGCCATCATACGCATGCTCTGAGCCTGCTGGCCGGTCTGGTTGCGCGACATATAGAGCTGCGGAATCAGGGTCAGGACAGCGAACAGGATCAGGCAGACCAGCGCAGGCAGCGCGACCATAAAGCCATCGGCAAAGGAGGCACTCGGCGTGGTGGTCAGGTCGGGCAGAATATTAAAGAACGAGAACGCGCCGTCGTTAAAGTAGTCCGGCAGGTTACGCAGCAGCGTAAATAGGGCGAACAGGACAGGCATCTGAATCAACAGCGGCAGACAACCAGCCATCGGGTTGAACTTGTTCTCGCTGTAGAACTTCTGCATTTCCTCGGCCTGACGCTGGGGATCGTCGGCATAGCGCTCCTGGATCTCGAGCATCTTGGGCTGCAGCACCTGCATGCGTGCCGTCGACTTAGTCGACTTGAGCATAAGCGGCGTCAGTAGCAGACGGATGATGACCACCAGGATGATGATGGACAGGCCCCAGTCGACCGCAAAGGTCTGGATGAGCTTGAGCAGCTCGAAAAGGATGTTAACGATCCAATCCCACATGTAAGTTTTCCTCCGATAGCGAGTGCCCGCTAGGGCACAGGGTCATAACCGCCGACGTGCAGGGGATTGCAGCGAGCGATGCGCCTCACGGCAAGCCAGCAGCCTCTCAAAACACCGTACTTCTCAATCGCCTGGACGGCGTATTGCGAGCACGTTGGGTAATAAATGCAGGCGTCAGGCAATAAGGGCGAAATAACCTGTTGATATATGCGAATAGGAGCGATGGCAACACGTCGCAAAACGTGATTGCTCATCGCTCCTCCCCGGCAACGCCGGCGCGTTTCATAAGCGAACGCAATGCATTGTCCATCTCCTGAGGCGAAGAAACCCTCGTCTTGGGAGTTGCGAACAAGATGATGTCATAACCCGCAACGGGAAATCCACAGCTGCGGGCGGCCTCGCGCATCACACGCTTAGAACGGTTGCGCACGACAGCACAACCGAGCCGTTTAGCACCAACGAAGGCGACCCTTCCGGAGTCGCCTTCGCCAACCGATTCACATATGGTCATTCGAATCAGAGGGTGATTGAAACGACGCCCCTGACTGAACACATGCTCGAAATCTTGCCGAGACTTAATAGTCTTCATGCGAGATGTGTGTATCGCTGCTAGACAGTGAGACGCTTGCGGCCCTTGGCGCGACGACGGGCGAGCACGGCACGACCACCCTTAGTGGCCATACGGGCACGGAAGCCATGGGTCTTGGCACGCTTACGCTTATTAGGCTGATACGTACGCTTCATCTTAAGTTCCTCCTGCTGCATTTCGAGTGTCCGCGGGGGCGCGGACGCAGATATAGACACGTGAGCTTGAAGATTGTAGGGAAATCAATGTTCAAATGTCAAGAAATCAAAGGTAAAAGGTTGCGCAGTTCACACGGTTCCCCCATAAGCCGAGCTCGATTTAGCGGTGCATGGCAACTTTTCACGATATTTCATCGGGTTTTCAACAGGTCATGTTGGCAATGTTGAGAACTTTTCGTCCGTTTTCCAAAGTTTTCAACAGGTTTTGAAAAGTTGTCGAAAGATGAGAAACATTGCACGGTGAGCTACTATTTGTTCGAAACCTTTTGAAAGATTGCGAGCGGCATGTCTGACGACTTTTACACCATGGTCGATTCCGGAGACCCGGCACCCGACAACGAGCACATCACCGGCGTGCGCGAAGAGCGTGAGGAAGGCGAGCAGACGACCACGCAGGCGCCAAAAGCCATGTACGCCGCGCGCATCGCCGTCTATGACGACATGCTGTCGACACCGCGCGTGATCGTCATTGATCCGCAAGATGTCCGCACGTATTTGGAAGAGACGGCCAACACCGTCTACCAGTGCATGAAAGAACAAGGTGGCCATATCTCGCTCATGGTCATCCGTGAGATTGTCGAAAACTTTATCCACGCGCACTTTGCCGAGCCCATCATCTCGATTCTGGACGGCGGAGACACCATCCGCTTTGCTGATCAAGGACCCGGCATCGACGACAAGGAGCGCGCTTTCGACTTTGGCGTTACCAGCGCAAACAGCAAGATGAAGCGCTATATCCGTGGAACCGGAGCAGGGTTTCCCATGGTGCAGGAGTATTTGGAAAACGCCGGCGGGGCCGTGTCCATCGAGGACAACATGGGCAACGGCACCGTGGTTACGGTAAGCCTGGATCCTAAACGCGTGCAGGAAATCGAACGCGCCGGCGGGCGCGGTGCTGCCGTGCGGCCCGAGACGGAGCAGCCCGCATATCCCCTGCCGGGAGCTTTTGCGCAGCAGCCCATGGCAACGCAACAGATGCAGCCCCGCGTGGGACAGATGCAGCAGCCCGGAATGCTTCCTACACAAGAGTCCCAGGCGGCGTCGATGTCGATGCCGTCAAACGTGCCAGAGGCCATGCCGCTGGCGGATCAGGATGCAGCAGCAATGCAGCAGGCGACGGGGGCACCGGGTGGCCAGCAAATGGGATATCAGCCGTACCAACAGGGATATCCATATCAGCAGATGCCGCCACTGGGGTATGGCCAGCAGTTCCCACAGCAGCACCAGCAGGGATATCAGCAGCCGTACCAGCAGATGCCGCAGCAGCAGTACAACCCCTGGGCCCAGCAGATGACTCCGCAGCCTTACCAACAGTGGCCTCAAAGTTTTCAACAGCAAATGCCGCCGATGCAGAGTTCTCAACAATCAGCAGCTCAAATGATGTATCCTAATGCAGCAAATCAGTATGCGCAGCCACAGCCGGACGTGTTCGTAAGCGATCGCGGCAACGCCGCGCTGGGCTATCTGGCGCAAAATCAAGCGTGCGGTGCAACCGATCTGGCGAGGGCGTTTGGAAACTCGGCCCCCACTTGGTCACGCACGCTCAATGACTTGGCGCAGGCCGGCTTGGTCATCAAGCATGGCCAGAAATACCATCTGACCGAACTCGGCGCCGCTCGCGTGCGAGCTCAGAGCTAAAGAACGGGAGAGACAGTGGACGAGGAAGCAAGCATCATCCTGGGGGATGCCATCGCCTTTTGCCAGCGCGACGGCCAAGATGCACGCCTCATCAACATGCTGGGGCAATCGCGCGCCATAAGCCTGACCGAAGATACGCTCACGATCGAGGCCCCCTCGCGCTTTGCCATCGCGCAGCTCAAAAAGCATCAGCCGACTATTGAGGCCTATCTGGAAGAAATCGCCTTTGCACCGATCGCGCTCGACATCGTGGCACCGCAAGGAGCCGCGGCGGAATCCGCTGCTGCGACGGCGCCCGCCACGGCTCCCGCTGCTTCCCCGGCGGTGCCGGCCTCCGCAGGCGACGTGCCGACAATCGAGCACCAGCACGGCGATGTTTCCCGTGAAACCATGGCACCGTTGCCGACCGCGGCGGCGACGTCAACGAACGCACCCGTCACGCACATGCCTATCGCTCACGACGCAGCGGCGGGCGCGGATTCGGGCATTGCAATCAAGAACACGCTCTCGGCCGATGATTTTCGTCGCATGATGAACCAGATGAAGGGCGGAGCGCCGACTAAGTCCACGCAAGCTGCGACCCCCGCTTCACCCATGCCGGCACCGACCGTACCGGCCGAGCAGAATGCGGATGGAGCCCCGCTCGCCGCGAACTCAAAATTTACCTTTGAGAACTTTGTCTACGGCCCCGAGAACAGCCATGCCTATCGCTCGGCACTCAAGTTTGCCGCCCTCGCGGACGAGCGCGGCACGTGCACATCACTGTTCATCTACGGCAAATCGGGCCTGGGCAAGACGCACCTGCTGCTTGCCATCAAAAACGAGCTCGCCGAGAAGTCGCCCGAGATCAAGGTCAAGTATGCCAACTCCCAGGCATATCTGGACGACCTGATGACCGAGTTCGACCGCCAAAAGAAGAGCAACGCCCCTATCATGCAGGCATACCACGGCGTGGACGTGCTCATCATCGATGACATCCAAAACATCATCGGCAAGCGCGCGAGCGTGGACTACTTTTTCCAGCTCATGGACGAGTTCATCCGCAACAACAAGAAGGTCGTCATCGCGGCAGACCGCGCCCCCAAGGACCTGAGCATGGACGAGCGTCTGACCAGCCGCTTCAACGCCGGCATGCTCTGCTTGGTCGCAGAGCCCAGCTACGAGATGAAATACAAGATCTTGCAGCGCTATTACGAGAACACCATCGTCGCCGCTCCCGAGGCAGGCGACGACTCGCTGCTGGCGGCCTATGGGGGCGACGGCGGGCACCTGACCGACGAGCACTTTAAACACATGGCCGAGGTCTCGGGCACCAACATCCGCGAACTCGAGAGCTTCTGCGAGCGCTGCGCCGGCGAGGCGGGCGACCGCGAGCGCGAGGGCGGGGAGCTCACCTTTGACGATATCGACGCCATCGCCAGCCAGTACTTCGACACATCGGCCAAAAAGATCAACGTCCAGACGGTTCAGTCCGTCATCGAAGAGCAGTACGGCGTGACGCACGAGGAGCTCATCGGCCCGCGTCGCAACGCCAATATCGCCAAAGCACGCCATATCGCTATCTACCTGGCCATCGAGATGTGCGAGATGACGACCACGGCGGTGGGCGCCGAATTTGGCAACCGCAACCACTCGACCGTCAGTACGAGCTACAAAAAGGTCCAGAAGATGATCCAGGAAGACCGCACCGTCACCGAAGACCTCAAGTCGCTGCGCGATAAAATTACACTGCGCTCGTAGGGAAATAGAGACACCTGTTGAAAACTTGTCGAAACCACGGGCATAAGGTGTCTAAAACCCAACCCGCGGTGATGAAAAGTTTTGCGCAGGTTTTGAACGTGGAAAACCACCCCTGTTGCACACAGGTTGCTGTCGATTCTCTTTCTGGGTCTGACCTGCGTCTTTGGGAGTAATCAACAGTTTCGTCAGTGCTATTACTATTATTAAGATATTTATATCTATAGAAAGGTATTAAAAGATGAAGTTCACCGTCAGCCAGAGCTCGCTTACACAAGCCATCGGCGTCGTTATGAAGGGTGTCGCTTCGGCATCCACCCTCCCCATCCTGTCGGGCGTGCTCGTTAAGGCCCAAGACGGCATCTTGGAATTCCAGACCTCTAACTACACCATCTCGATCCGTCATCGCATCGCGGCGCATGTCGAAGAAGAGGGCGAGATGGTTATTCCCTGTAAGATGCTCTCCAATATCACCAAGCCCCTCCCCGATGCCCCGGTCACCTTTGAGCTGTCCGAGCGCCAGGTGCTGATTGGTTGCGAGAAGAGCTCTTTCCGCCTGAACACGCTCGATGCCAATGACTTCCCCGAGTTTCCGGCCTATGCCATCGAGAGTGCCGTGGAGCTGCCGACCGATGTCTTGTCCGAAATGGTCGGCCGCGTGTGGCGCGTCACCTCGACCGACAAGGCTCGCCCCATCCTGGGCGGCGTGCACATGAAGGTCGAGAACAACACCGTACGCCTGGTGGCGACCGATTCCTTCCGCTTGGCCGTGTGCGACACGCAGGTCGAGACCTCGACCCTCGAGGGCTCCTTTGAGCTCAACGTTCCGGCTGACGCCTTTAACGACGCGCTGAACATCATGGCCAGCCAAGCGACCATCATGATCGGGGCTACCGACACCCAGGTCGTCTTCGAGGCCGGCAACACCACCTACGTGTCGCGTCGCATCGAGGGCGTGTACCCCAACTACAAGCAGCTCATCCCCGATTCGTGCGTGACGAGCGTCAAGATCGACGTCGCCGCCTTTAACGCCGCCCTCAAGCGCGTGGCCGTTATCGCGAGCGCCAACCCCGCCGTCAAGTTCGAGATCGATGTCGAGAACGGGCAGATGGGCCTGTCCTCCATTTCCAATGACCAGGACCTTGCGCAGGAGACGATCGATGTCGAGGCCGAGGGCGAGTCGGGTACCATCGCCTTCAACTACCACTACATCTTCGGCTGCCTCAATGCCCTGTCCAAGGAGAAGGAGATCACGCTGGAGCTCAAGAGCTACTCGCAGGCGGGCATCTTTAAGTCCTACGACAAGATCAACTACCTGTACCTGGTCATGCCGGTCCGCATCTAGCGCTGCGCCATGACCATGTTCGCCCGCGATCTTTCCGTCGCGCACTACCGCAGCTTCGATAGCTATCACCTTGCCCTGGACGAGGGCGTGACGATACTTGCGGGACCCAACGCGGCGGGAAAGACCAATCTCATAGAGGCGCTGCAGCTGCTGACGAGCGGCGCCTCGTTTAGGCATCCGACCGCAGCCGAGCTCGTCCATGACGGCGTGGGCTCGTGCAAGATCGAGCTGAGGCTCGAGGGCGACGGCCGCGTGCTTGATATGGGATTGAGCGCGGGGGACGGTAAGCGCTCGTTTAGCCGCAACGGCAAGAGATGCTCTGCCGCCGGTGTGCGCGGGGTTCTTCCGAGCGTGCTGTTTTGCCCCGACCATCTGGACATGGTTAAGCGTGGCGCCAGTGTGCGCCGCGCCGCCCTCGATGACTTTGGCGTGCAACTGAGCGCACGCTATGCCGATCTTGCGAGCACCTATGGGCGCTGCGTGACCCAGCGTAACGCCTTGCTCAAGGAGACCTGGTGCTGCCGCGAGATGCTCGGCGCGTGGAACGATTCGATTGCCCGCGCGGGCTCGGCCCTGCTCGTGCACCGGTTGGCTCTGCTCGACCGGCTGGCGGGCCATGTGCACACTGTCTACGGGCAAGTAGCGTCAGGTGAGGCCGCCAACGTGACCTATGCGTCCACGCTGGGGGCTTTGCCCCAGGTCGAGGATCGCGAAGAGCTGAAGGGTTGGGCGTACGAGCGCATGCTGGCCGCCCTTGACGAGCATGCCGACGAGGAAATTCGCCGCGGCGTGACGTTGGTGGGACCGCATCGCGACGAGATTGAGTTTACCGTGGCGGGTCGCTCCGCCCGTTCATTTGCCAGCCAAGGACAGCAGCGCACGCTGGTGCTGTCCTGGAAGGTGGCCGAGGTTGCCGTGGCTCGCGATGTCCTGGGCACCGCCCCACTGCTGCTTTTGGACGACGTGATGAGCGAGCTCGACGGCGAGCGTCGCGGCGCTTTCCTGCGGCTGATTGGCGATGATATCCAGACGGTCATAACTACGACCAACCTGGGGTACTTTACCGATGACCTGCTTGATCGAGCCAAGGTGGTGAGCATGGGTGAGACGTGCTAATTACGAGCGCGAGAGCGAGACAGTCGCCTTCAGCGGGTTTTTGAACGCAGAGCGCCAGCGCATCCTGGCGGCTGCGACCCCCGAGCGCCGTGCGCAGATGGAGGCCGCCGAGGAGTCGCGCACGGTCTATCGCGCATGGAACGCGGTGTGCTCGGGCACGCGCGAGGGGCGGCATGTGACGGGACTGCGCTACCTGCCCGAGTCCAATGAGCTGCTGGTGTATCTCGACTCGCCCTCGTGGACGCAGGAAATGACGTTGTTGCGCGAGATCATCCGCGCGCGCATGGAGCGCGCCGGTGCGCATGTGGACGGCCTGGTGTTCAAAACCACCGCGCCCGGTCACACGCCGCCCGCCGCCAAGGAGCGCCTGCGCCCGGCGACGACCGAGCGCCCGCCGGCCCCGCATGCCGACCTAAGTGAGGCCGAGCGCACCGAGATCGAGCGCCAGGTGGCGCCCATCGAAGACCAAAAACTGCGCGAGGCCCTCGAGAATGCCATGAGAGCCAGTGCCGAGTGGGCCAAGGGCGTGCAAAGCAAAAAAGAGCCTTAAATCGCATCTGGTGGCCTTGTAGAGCCAAATACCCTCGGTCCCGAGGGTATTTTTTACGATAAACTAGTAAGGCTGTACACATTTTCTTGACTGAAGGAGGACGTGTGGCAAACGAAAACGATTACGATGGCGGCGAGATTAAGATTCTCGAAGGTCTCGAGGCCGTTCGTAAGCGCCCGGGCATGTATATCGGCTCGACGAGCGCCAGCGGTCTGCATCACCTGGTGTGGGAGATCGTTGACAACTCCGTCGACGAGGCCATGGCCGGTTTCTGCACCGAGATCCAGGTGACGGTCCACGCCGACAACTCCATCACGGTCGTCGACAACGGGCGCGGCATCCCCGTCGACGAGCACCCTGTTAAAAAGATCCCGACGCTCGAGGTCGTTATGACGATCTTGCACGCCGGCGGTAAGTTCGATAACTCGGCCTATAAGGTCTCGGGCGGCCTGCACGGCGTAGGCATCTCCGTCGTCAACGCACTGTCCAAGCGCGTGGTCGTTCAGGTTCGTCGCGATGGCAACACCTACGAGATGGAGTTCTCGCGCGGCAAGACCGTCAAGAAGATGGAGGTCGTGGGCACCTCGGATTCGACGGGCACCACCGTCACCTTCTGGCCCGACGACGAGATCTTCGAGACCTGCATCTACGATTTCGATACGCTGCACAACCGTCTGCAGGAGACGGCGTTCCTCAATAAGAACCTCAAGATCGTGCTGACCGACGAGCGCGAGGCGACTCCCCACGTGGAGGAGTTTTGCTACGAGGGCGGCATCATCGACTTCGTCAAGTTCCTCAACGAGGGCAAGGACGTCCCCGAGGCCTTTAAGGAGCCCATCTACATCGAGGGCAAATCGGACCCGGACGCTCCCGTGGCCAAGATGGGCGAGGTCGAGGTTTCCCTGCAGTGGAATAGCGGCTACGGCGAGAACGTCATGTCGTTTGCCAACGACATCTACACTCCCGAGGGCGGCATGCACCTTGAGGGCTTCCGCACCGCGCTCACCCGCGTGATCAACGACTACGCGCGCAAACAGAACCTGCTCAAGGAAAAAGACGCCAACCTGACCGGCGACGATGTGCGCGAGGGCCTTTCGGCCGTTATCTCGGTCAAGCTGCCCGATCCGCAGTTTGAGGGCCAGACCAAGGCCAAGCTCGGTAGCTCCTATATGCGCGCGCTCACGCTCAAGATCGTGACCGACGGACTCGCCGATTACCTCGAGGAGCATCCCAAGCCCGCTCGCGAGATCGTCAAGAAGGCGCAACAGGCCTGCAAGGCGCGCAACGCCGCCCGCAAGGCGCGCGAGGCGACCCGTCGCAAGAGCCTGCTCGAGACGGCGTCCCTGCCCGGTAAGCTCGCTGACTGCTCGGTGCGCGATGCCGAGCTGACCGAGCTCTTCATCGTAGAGGGCGACTCGGCAGGCGGTTCGGCCAAGGACGGCCGTCGCCGAGACATCCAGGCGATTCTGCCCCTGCGCGGCAAGATTCTGAACGTCGAACGCGTTGGTGACCATCGCGCGTTCTCGAGTGACACCATCCAGTCGCTGATTACCGCGATCGGCTGCGGCGTCACGACGAGTGCCGGCGACGGCGGCGACTTCGATATCACCAAGGCGCGCTACCACAAGATCATCATCATGACCGATGCAGACGTCGACGGTGCGCATATCCGCATCCTGCTGCTGACGTTCTTCTACAAGTACATGCGTCCGCTGATCGATGCCGGCTACGTCTATGTTGCCTGCCCGCCCATCTTTGGCATTAAGGTGCGCAACAAGATCCATTACGTGTATCCCAACGGCCGCCAGCCCGAAGACGAGATCCTGCGCGACACCATCCAGAGTCTGGGCCTGAACCCCGACGATAACGACGAAGACGGCAAGGCCAAGGATGGCAAGATCACCAAGAAGCGCAAGGGCTATACCGTCCAGCGCTACAAGGGTCTGGGCGAGATGGACCCCAAACAGCTCGCCTCGACGACGATGGATCCCAAGACCCGCATCCTGCAGCGCGTGTCGATCGAGGATGCCGTGGTGGCAGACCGCGCCGTGCGCGAGCTGATGGGCTCCGAGGTCGGCTATCGCCGCGAGTACATCGAGAAGCATGCACATGATGCACGATTCCTTGACGCTTAAGAGGAGGTAACGTGGCAGACGATATCAACAATAACGAGGGTATGGACGAGGCCGGCGATGCCGGTATGCCCGATGATCTGAAGCGCCTGCTTGCCCGTGCTGAGCAGGGCGAGGACGGCGATCCGGACGCCTATAACCCCGATGCCGATGATGATGAGGAAGAAGACGACGACGCCGAGCTCGAGGAGAGCTTTGGCGAAGTCGATCGCGGCGCCTCGGCCGGCGAGGATATCAACGGCGGCCAGCTCCAGATTTCGGAGTTCGGTCGCGAGATGAAGCAGCCGTTCATCGAGTATTCGATGTCGGGTATCACGGCGCGCGCCCTGCCGGACGTGCGCGACGGCTTAAAGCCGGTGCACCGCCGCATCCTGTACGCGATGAACGAGAGCGGCATCTACCCCAACCGACCGCACAAGAAGTCGGCCTGGACGGTCGGCGAAGTTATCGGTAAGTACCACCCGCACGGCGATTTCGCGGTCTATGAGGCCATGGTCCGCCTGGCGCAGTGGTTCTCCATGCGCACGCCGCTCATCGACGGTCACGGCAACTTCGGCAACATCGACGGCGACGGCGCGGCGGCCATGCGTTACACCGAGAGCCGCCTGGCAAAGCCCGCCAAGGAACTGCAGCGCGACCAGCAGAAGGATACCGTCGCCAGGCAGCCCAACAACGACGAATCGCAAGCCCAACCCGAGGCGCAGCCTGCGCGCATCCCCAACCTGCTGGTCAACGGCAGCCAGGGCATTGCGGTCGGCATGGCCACCAACATCGCCCCGCATAACCTCACCGAGGCGATCGAGGCCACCTGCTACCTGATCGACAACCCCGACGCCACCGTTGACGAGCTCATGCAGATCATGCCAGGTCCGGACTTCCCCACCGGCGCCATCATCATGGGCAGCGCCGGCATTAAGCAGAGCTACGAGACCGGCCGCGGCTCCATTACCGTGCGTGCTAAGGCACATGTGGAGTCCACCAAGACCGGCCGCAACCGCCTGGTCTTTACCGAGATTCCCTACATGGTCAACAAGGGCACCCTGCAGGAGAAGATCGCCCAGCTCGTCAACGACAAACGCATCGAGGGCATCTCGGATATGCGCGATGAGTCCAACCAGAAGGGCATCCGTCTGGTCATCGAGCTCAAGAAGGGCGTCATTCCGCAGGTCGTGCTCAACAACCTGTATAAGTACACCTCGCTGCAGACGACCTTTGGTGCCAACAACCTGGCGCTCGTCAACGGCGTCCCCAAATGTCTGAGTCTGCGCGAGATGCTGCAGCACTACATCGACCACCAGGTCGATGTCGTCACCCGCCGCACCCGCTTTGACCTTAAGAAGGCCCAGGCGCGCGCCCATATCCTCGAGGGCTACTTGATGGCTCTCGACCATATCGACGAGGTCATCAGCATTATCCGCTCCTCGCAGACCGACTCCGAGGCAAGCCGCCGCCTGATCGAGCGCTTTGGCTTTACGCCCGAGCAGACCACGGCCATCCTCGAGATGAAGCTGCGTCGTCTGACTGGCCTGGAGCGCGACAAGATCCAAGAAGAGTTGGACGGCCTGCGCCGTGCCATCGCCTACTACGAGGACCTGCTGGCGCATGAGGAAAAGATCCTGGGCGTCATCAAGGAGGAGATGCGCGAGATCTCGAAGAAGTTCGGCGACAAACGCCGCACCGAGATCAGCCATGTCGAAAAGGATCTGGATGTTGAGGACCTCATCGCCGACGAGGACATGGTTGTGACCATTACCCACACCGGCTACGTGAAGCGTATCCCGGTGGCTGCCTACCGCGCCCAGAAGCGCGGCGGCAAGGGCGTGTCGGGCGTCAACCTCAAAGAGGACGACGTCATCGACGAGATGTTTATCGCATCCACGCACGAGTATGTGCTGTTCTTCTCGAGCAAGGGCAAGGTCTACCGCCTGAAGGTGCACGAGCTGCCGGTGGGTACGCGCCAGGCGCGCGGCACCGCGATCGTCAACCTGCTGCCCTTCGAGGAAGGCGAGAAGATCGCGAGCGTCATCAGCTGCCGCGAGTTCCCGGCCGACGAGTACCTGATGTTTGCCACCAAGAGCGGCATGGTCAAAAAGACCGTGATGAGCGCATATGACCGCAGCCGTCGCGACGGCCTGATCGCTATCAACCTGCGTGACGACGACGCGCTGCTGAACGTGCGCCGCGTGCGCGAGGGCGACAAGATTATCCTGGCCACCACCGCGGGCAAGGCGATCATGTTCTCCGAGGAGCAGGTGCGCGCCACCGGCCGCGATACCAGCGGCGTTCGCGGTATCGGTCTGAAGGACGGCGTGAGCGTTCTGGGCATGGAAGTCACTAACGGCAACGGCGATCTATTCGTCATCACCGAGCGCGGCTACGGCAAGCGCACGCCGGTCGCGGACTACCCGGAGCAGAATCGCGGCGGTCAGGGCGTCTACACCATTCAAATGACCGAGCGTATGGGTAACCTCGCGGCCATGAAGACGGTGGGCCCGCAGCACGAGCTGTTCATCGTGACGGAGGGCGCGACGGTCATTCGCGTCAAGACCGACGAGATCAGCCAGACCGGCCGCGCCACCCAGGGCGTCAAGATGATGACCGTCGACGACAACGACCGCGTATGCGCCGTAGCCCGCATGACGGCAGTCAAAGAGAAGCCCGAAGGCGAAGCAACAGAAGACGGTTCTGCCCCCGAAGAAGCCCCAGTCGATCTAGGCGACGGCAACGACATGCCAGAAGATCTCCTAGACGAGTAAGAGGCTCTAGCTGGTAAAAATCATCAGACCCCATATATCGGCGGTCGGCGCACTGCGCGCCGACCGCTTTTTTGAAAACCTTTGAACCCCACGTCGCCCCCGGCTGCCCGGCGGCATGCGAAGTCGATCGCGAGTTCCGCACGAGCAGGAGAGCACTTAATGTGCCCCCCGTGCGAGCAGGACTGCCCGAGCAGGCTACTTCGCAGGCCGCCGGGCAGCCGGGGGCGACACCCCTCAAAGATTTTCAAAAAAGTTGTTGACGCGCGCGTAACGACTCGTCTAATATATCCCTTGCGCGATGGACCTGTAGCTCAGTTGGTTAGAGCGTCCGGCTGATAACCGGGAGGTCACAAGTTCGAATCTTGTCAGGTCCACCATCAAAACTGTGAAGAGCCTCGAGGTATTGCCTCGGGGCTTTTTTCTTGTGTGTTATAAAACTCATTTTGGTTTTGTGTGCTGTGCGAAAGATTGGGTAGTATAGCAATTCAATGCGGCGAAGGCGCCGTGTGTTAACCGCTACGTACCGGAGGTGTTCCATGGTTCGTGTCGACATAGAGACCATCGTCATGGCCGCCGGTCCCGTGCCATCGCTTATCGTGCTTCGCGAGCGCTGCAGCAAATCGGACTCCCCTGCGCCGCTGCGCTCCCTTTCCATCCAAACTGGTTCGTTTGAGGCTGCGGCTATTAGCCGCGGTATCGACAGCGGTCGTGCCGAGCGCCCGATTGCCCATGACCTGCTGCTCGATACGCTTGATGCTCTGGATGCAAAACTCGAGCGTATTGAGATTGTCCGTGCCGAGCCTCCCGTGTTCTACGCGACGGTCGTCGTTTTGGCCGACGGCAGCGAGCATAGGATCGATGCGCGTCCGAGCGACGCCATCGCCCTCGCCGTGCGCAGCAATGCCCCCATGTTTGTGGAGGATGACATCATGAACCGCCTGGGGACCGTCTCTCCGGTTGCCGAGGAAATCGATGACGAGCAGGAATTTGAGAAGTTCGACGAGTTCGTCCATACGCTCTCGCCCGATGATTTTTAAATGACGGGTAGCCATGAGACGGAGTTTGCACTGATGGAGCGTGGCGTCTCGGCCGAGGTCGCCGCCATTGCCCGCGAGGCCCAGATGCGCTCGGAGGCGTCCGAGGCCGCGCGCATCGCCTACGTGACGCAGGCCCGTACGCTTCGCGAGCGCCGTGCCTCCTTTATCAAGATGGTTGCCGTCTCCGCACTTGTCGCGGCAATCTCCTCGCGCCTTCGTGGTACAGTTGGTGCGCTTGGGTTTTCGATTTCGACGGGATTGGTCATCTGGGGCGTGGTCGATGCCGTGATGCTGACCAACCAGATCAAGGTACTCGATAAGCGCGCGGCCGATATGATGCGCGCCCGCGACGCCGCCGCCAGGATCGCTGCCGAGGCACAAGAGATGTAACGACGCCGGACTCGATGGGAAGGTCTAAAGATGGCACAGGATATGCAGGACGCCGGTAACGTCTCCGCCGAGCTCGACGCTATGGTGTGCGATCTGATCGGTGCGTTCTTGGACGACCTTGCCGCCGGTGAAAACCCCGGCGTGGTCGTGGCAATTGAGGACGCCGCTTCCAACCGTTATCTGGCGGCGCTCGATGAGGATGGCGAAGAGGCGTGCCTGGAGGCGGCCACCAACTTTATCTCCGAGCACAAGATGGGTCTTAAGGACGAGGGCCTGGGCCGTATCGTCCGCTATGCCATCGGCTATACCGGCTGCGTCGAGATTGACGGTGGCTACCACGACGCTCTGCTCGTGAGCTTTTTCGAGATGACGCTCGAGAGCGGTTTTTCGGCATATGTGCTGTATGAGGGCATGGGCGCCGGCGATGGTTTTATGTGGAGCGACCCTGAACCTGCAGGTGAGGAAACCCCTCTCATCTAAAATCGCTAAAATAAACGAGTTTTCGGTAAAAGGCTCAATATTCCCGCCGAGCGTTGCATTGCTGGGTGGGTCGCATACGCGTGCCGGTTGTATATAGATAGAAGATAGGGGAACTACATGCGCGTAGACAATCTGAGGAACATCGCCATCATCGCTCACGTCGACCACGGCAAGACGACGATGGTCGACAAGCTCCTGCGTGCCACGGACGCCTTCCGTGCCAACCAGCAGGTCGAGGACCGCGTCCTGGATTCCAACGACCAGGAGCGCGAGCGCGGCATTACGATTCTCGCCAAGAACATCTCTATCGAGTACAAGGACGTCAAGATCAACGTCATCGACACCCCGGGCCACGCCGACTTTGGCGGCGAGGTCGAGCGCGTGCTGCGTATGGCCGACGGCGCCCTGCTGCTGGTCGACGCCTTTGAGGGCCCCATGCCCCAGACCCGCTTCGTGCTGCGTCACGCTATCGACACCGGCCTTAAGATCATGATCGTCATCAACAAGATCGACCGTCCGGGCGCCAACCCCGAGAAGGCCTACAACGACTGCCTGGACCTCATGGCCGACCTGGGCGCCACCGACGACCAGCTTGAGTTCGCCATGGAGCACGTGGTCTACGCCAGCGCCATGAACGGCTTTGCCCGTCTTGACCCCAACGACGGCAACATGGACATGTACCCGCTGCTCGATATGATTATCGACGACATGCCCGCGCCCGAGGTTGACGAGAACGCCCCGCTGGCCATGCAGTGCGTGACCATCGACCACTCCAACTTCGTCGGCCGCATCGGTATCGGCCGCGTGTACTCTGGCGCCATCCACCAGGGCGACCAGATCCTGGTTGTCAAGAACGACGGCTCCAGCGCTACCGCCACCGTCAAGCAGCTCTTTACCTTCGACTACCTGGGCCGTACCGAGTGCCAGGAAGTCGGTGCCGGCGACATCGCCGCTGTCGTGGGTATCGACCGCACCGATATCGGCGATGTCTACACCGATCCCGAGAACCCTGTCGAGCTCGAGCCCATCGAGATCGACCCGCCGACCCTGTCCATCGTCTTTGAGGCTTCGACCTCCCCGCTTGTCGGCCGCGACGGCGACATCGTGGGCGCCCGTCAGCTCAAGGAGCGCCTGTTCAACGAGGCCGAGAACAACGTGACCATGAAGATCGAGGAACTCGAGGACAAGAGCGGCGTCGAGGTCTCGGGCCGCGGCATTCTGCACCTGTCCGTTCTGATGGAGTCCATGCGCCGCGAGGGCTTTGAGTTCCAGGTCGGCCGTCCCCGCGTTCTGTTTAAGAAGGACGAGAACGGCAACAAGATGGAGCCCGTCGAGCAGGCCGTCGTCGAGTGCCCGGTCGAGTACTCGGGCAAGGTCGTTGAGGTCGTCGGGACCTCCGGCGGTATCATGACGAGCATGGATACCTCGGGCATCGTGACGCACCTCGAGTTTAAGATTCCGACCCGCGGCATCATGGGTCTTAAGAACCGCATCATGAACGTCACCCACGGCGAGGGCGTGTTCTACCACACCTTCCTGGAGTACGGCCCCTATGCCGGCGAGATCGGCAACCGCCAGAACGGCGCAATGATTTCTATGACCACCGAGAAGGCCGTTGCCTATGCCCTGGGTACGCTGCAGGAGCGCGGTCAGCTGTTTGTTGAGCCAGGCACCGAGTGCTACGAGGGCATGATCGTGGGCGAGCGCAGCAAGGCTGGCGACATGGTCGTCAATATCGCCCGTACCAAGAACCTGGGCAACCAGCGCTCCTCGACCTCCGATATCTCCGTTCAGCTGGTGCCGCCCCGCACCTTCTCGCTGGAGGAGGCGCTGGAGTACATCGCCGACGACGAGCTGGTCGAGATCACTCCCAAGAACATCCGCCTGCGCAAGCGTCTGCTCAACGCCACCGACCGCAAGAAGGCTGCCGTTCGCGCCGGCCAGGTCAACAAATAAGCGCTGGGCTTTATAGCGACTAACAAGAAAGGGCGTCGACCATCGCGGTCGGCGCCCTTTTTGTGCAGTGGACAGGTTCGTTTGCACCACAGCTGGGGCGGTTATCCCTCCGAGCGGCTTTCCGGTCAAAGTTAAGTTGTTTAAACATATACATAATTCTACAGAATATAACTGCTTTAATGCAAACCCGTTAACAGGTAAATACCAACTGGTATTAAATTAAAAGACCTCTTTACCTGCGGTTTACATGACTGGTATCTATATTATATTTTATGCATTGTGGCATAGACGAACCGTCTTAGAAGTTGCTCCCCAATGGGTTCTTGCAATGCGCTAGGCAGGTTCATGTTGATGTTGGGGTTTGTGTTCGATCCGACGATTCGCCGTATTCCACACTGTGTTGTAGGAATTAGGGGACAACTATGGACGCACACCGCTCGCGGTCGCTGGGTATGGCGGCTCTGATTTTCATTTTGATTTGCCTCACCGCCGCAGTGTTTTACGGTGCGGCCCCCGTGCGCGCCGAGGATGCGACGCCGCCGACGCCGATTGCGATTGATGAGAAGACAGCGAGCGTTACGGTTAAGCTCTATACCGACGAGTATCGTACTCAGGAGCTAAAAGGTGCCGTGACCTCTGTATCAACCCTTTACGGGGCTTTTTCGGCAAATTTCAAAACTGGCGAGGCTCCTACGCCTGGGAACAATGTTGCCGTTTACAAGTTTCCTGACACCATAGCCGTCGACGATAACGCCGCTGTGGACCTTATGGCGGGAACGGGCACCGATGCCGTAAGAGCTGGCACATGGGAGATTAAAAACAACAAGGCCATCTTTACGTTCGACAAGGCGTGGCTCGCGAAAAACCCTGCGAACATCCATGTCGCGGCCAGCTTCTCGTTCCAGCTTAAAAACAAGGACGTTGGTTCTGGTGGCGTGACATCTGTCGTGTTCCCCGGCGTGGGGAAGGTCGATATTTCCACCAAGGACGGTAGCGTTAAGGGAGAGAAGTCGGGGGTTTTCTCTCAGGGCTCCAACGGCGTGGCCAAGGTCACCTGGACCGTTAAGCTCACCGTCGAGCCGTATGCCACAAGCGTTAAGTTCACCGATACGCTAGGCGAGAACTTCAGCTTTGTGGAGGGCAGCTTTAAGCTTGACGGCAAGACGATTGAATCGCAGCCAACAATCGAAGGTCAGACCGCGACCATCGAGAACTTGGGCAGCCTTCCCCGGGGTGTCCATACGATTACGTATGAAACCAAGCTGAAGAGTGACGTCTCCGTGAACAACGGCGAGTATATCAACGAACAGGGAGGCTCCAAAAACACGGCAGCGTGGGAATGGGGCGGCCCTAACGATCGCCAGAACGGCACGGCCACGGCTGCTCCTAGTCAATTTCGTTATGACATGATCAACAAGTCCAACGGCTCGGGCACGTCGTCGGACATCAAATGGACGGTCAGGCTCAACCAAGGCGAGCTTAAGGCTGACATGAGTGGCTACAAGTTCACCGATAAGTTGGACGCTAAACAAACGTATACGGGGAGTTACACGGTTTACAAAGGTACGTCGGAATCGGATGGAGTCAAGATCTACGAGCGTGCTCTTGATTCGTCGAAAGATACCTTTTCCTATACGTTCCCGGACAACCTTAACGATAAGTACGCCACCTACTGCATCGTTTATCACACCAGGATGAACGATACGAATTCCTATGACACCGTGCACAACAATGCGACTATCGAGCATGAAGGCCGCGTCTCGGGAGCAGCCGAAGGCAAGTTTACGCCGCAGCTGATGGGTACGCCGATCACCAAGAGGCGCGTGAGCTCCGACGAGGCCGGGACGACGGGCAGGGCGACGTGGGAGACAAGGTCGCGCTGAAAGCGATCGTTAATGCGGTCCATCCGGACAAGGTGACGGTGAAGGATACGTTTCAGTCGGCGTGGTCGCAAAATTTCGGCATCGACGTAGATTCCATTTCCATCACAATCGGCGAAACTGTGCTGAAACGGGGCCAGAACGCTGACTGGGACCTGACGGCCAACTGGACGGTCGGTGGAACAAAAAGAAATTTCAACCTTGATATAAATGTGAACGACAAGGTAAAGGCCGCCCTCGAGAACGAGGACTACGCCGTCATCACCTACACCACCACGTCCGATGCGTTGCCGGGCTGGTACTCGAACTTCGCGTCGGTCAGTGCGTCGGGCCTGAACCTTCAGCGGCAGTACACCGACCTCGTTATGTACGTTGTCAACAAAGAAACGACGCCTGCGGTCGAGAAGCCGGAAGCGGAGTCGAAGGTGTCTTGGAGCGAGAGCTTCGACTGGGGCTCCGTCGACGGCTCGGCAGAGAAGGGTGCTTGGCTCGTCGACTGGACAGTGTACGCGAACCGCCAGCAGGGCAACAAGGGCGCAAATGGTGAGTACGAATACTACGGAGCCGGAAAACTCGGCAACAAACCTCTGAATATTGTCGACACCCTTCCGGACGGTATGAGCTACGTTGTGAATTCCGCCAAATACACGCTCGTGCAGAATCCCTACGATCAGCATGCCGGCTACGGTAGCGGAAGCGAGGCGGAGACGATCATTTCGGGCAAACAGCTCGATGCCGGCAACGTGAAAAGCAACGGTAGCACGGTCACCTTCTCCATTCCTACAACAGAGCTTGGTGAATTTGCCGGTTACGCCAAGCTTACATATCGGACGGCGGTCAAGCGAGGCAAGCTCGACACCTCTACGAACGAGGTGAAGTTCACTAATTCTGCCAGCGCTAAGTCGGGTGAGAAGGAGTTCAGCTCTGGCAGCGGAACCGTCACCATCAAGAACAACGTTATCAACAAGACCGGCGAGCGGGTCACTGACAGCAATCGCATCAAGTACACCATTCTGGTCAACAAGTCTGCGGTTGCCCTTAAGAGCGACACTGACATCCTCGAGCTCGTCGACACCATGGATGCCAAGTGCACGTTGGTGCCGTCTACGCTTAAGGTCTATGAGCGGATGAATGGTGCCTGGTCACTGCTGGCTGATGAGGACTATTCATCGGAGATGGAGCAAGTCAAGGATGAATCTGGCTCGCGTACGAAGCTGACACTCAACGTGCCCGATAAGAAGTATCTCAAAGTCGAGTATGAGGTGATCCCGAGCGGAAATCCTGGCGATGAAGTTTCTCTTTCCAACACCGCCACGCTCACGGGGGTGACTGATGGCTCCGCGATCGATGATCAAAAATGGATTGTCAAGAGCGCTTCTGCTACCGCAGGTGGCAACGGCTACGGCATCACGATGACCAAATACGACGCCCAGCAGGTCGGCGCGACGCTCGAGGGCGCGGAGTTTACGCTCTACAGTGTGGCCATGGATGGCGCCGGTGAGACTGATGAGGAATTCCAGACTGCCAAGACCGATGGCAGCGGAAAAATCTCGTTCGGCACGAGCACCAAAAAGATGACTAATTGCGTGCTCTACAAGCTTGTGGAGTCGAAGGCGCCTGAGGGGTACGACACAACAAGCCCCACATGGATCATGCTCAAGGGCGATGCGACTACGGAGGAATATCAGGCCGCGCTTGAAAAGGCGAGGGACGTTGTCGGGAACGCGGAGATCATCGGCGATGCCGAGAAGGACAAGATTTGGATCTACGATAATCGCCTGACGGTATCCACGGAAATCAAAGCAAAGAAAGTGCTTGAAGGTGGAACCTTCAAGGAAGGACAGTTCTCGTTCGAGCTCAAGGACGGCGAGGGCAAGGTACTCCAGACGGTGACTAATGACGCCGAGGGGAACGTCTCTTTTCCCGTCGAGTACAACAAGGCGGGAACCTATACCTACAAGATCTCCGAGGTCGTTCCCAAGGACGCCGAGGGCAACGTCAAGGATCACATTACCTATGACACGACCGAGCACAAGGTTAAGGTTGTCGTGGCTAATGGCGACGGAAAGCTCGATGTCACCGTCACCTACGATAACGACTCTCCGACTCCACCGACCTTTACCAACAGGTATTCGACCATGCTTCCTGAGGCGGGCGGGGCTGGCTTGACTATGACATATCTTGCTGGCGCTTCGTTGCTGTGCTTCGCCGCGACGTGGATGCATGCTCGTCGCCATCGCGATCTGGATCGAGGTGATCACCATGAGTAGGCTTAGCCGCAGCTTGTTGGCTGTCGCGACGATAATCATGGTCGCTATTCTGTCTTTCGCGATTGCTCCTGGGGCGGCCCGTGCTGCCGATACCGGAGCCATTACGGTGGACGGTACAGCCGCGACGCGTTACGACGCGTACCAGCTCTTTTCGGCGACCGTTGTCGACGATGACGATGCTGGCCAAAAAATTGCAACTGACGTAACGTGGGCGAATGGCGCGGTTCGTCAAGCCGTTCTTCCGGTGCTTCATGATGCGGGGCTCGATAGCTCGGCATCGACGGCGCAAGCGGCAGCCGAATGGATGAATGCCGACGGGCACATGACGACCGCGCTGACGGCAAAACTTGCCCGCGCGATTTGCAATGTCGGCGCAACTTCCGTGGCCCTTAACGCGGGCACGGCGGCCGAGCTGCCCTGCGGCTACTGGCTCACCGTCGCCGACGACGACGCCATCGCCCAGGGCGAGGCCGGCACCGCGCCAATCATGACCCTGGTCGGCGGCGGCGCCGTCACCGTCCAGCCCATTGCGGCGACCCACGT
>URYW01000005.1 GCA_900552145.1 uncultured Collinsella sp.
GCCTGACCCCATATCGTTGGGGCCAGGCCCGATTTTGCCTCTTGACAATGTCCTGCTCATATTAAAAGGAACGTCCCCAAGTGCCAAGGGTGTCCCCAACGACTAGTTGAATGGGGTCGGGATTGGAGCTGGGGAGGTAGCGGATTTCTAGCTCTATGCCGAGTTCTTGCAGCTTTTTGAAGGCGGCGACGTCTGTGTCGTCCACGGCAACTGTGGGCGTCGCGGGACGCTTGCCCTCCCCTGCTTGCATGTGACCGATACTGATCTTGGTAATGGGCACACCGCCCTTGACCAGCGCGAGCGCATCCGCGGGCGACGCCACCATGATGAGAATCCATTGGCGCGGCGTTGCGGTATGAACGATGTCGATGGTCCTTTGCACCGAGAAAAACCGCGTCCACACGCCCTCGGGCGCCGCGACCCTCATAGGCGCCCACTTGCGCGAATCCGCCGCAATCTCGTCGTTGACGATTAGGACGAGGTTGGAACCCATAGCCTCGTTCCACAGCTCAACGTCTTGCCCGTAAATAAACCGGTCATCGATACGCGTGAGAAGGATCTTGGGTTGAGCCATGGCAGTCCCATTCTGTTTGAGACTCGTAAGAGCGAGACATCACGTCTCCAATATTAGTGCATTTAAAGTGAGAAAAGCCGTCAGAACACTTGCACGGATGTGCGATGTCCCGTATCATAGACAGCCGTTGACGCCTCAGTTGCGTCACCACATGGCCGCCAGCGTAGCTCAGTTGGTAGAGCACCGCTCTCGTAAAGCGGGGGTCACCGGTTCGAGCCCGGTCGCTGGCTCCATTGCACAAGATAGCCGCCTTCGGGCGGCTTTTTTGTTGCCGATTCGCCCACTCGGTGGACTTCGGATTTAATGCTTAGGGGGCGGGGATTTACCAAAGTGAACTTTTAATGAAAAGAAACCCAGCTGCAACAATTGCCATGGTGAGGGCTCGAATTGGCCATATAGATTTAAAATAGTCACGATACCTTCTCTTTTGCTGGAACGATATATCTATACAAGGTTGTGAGCGGAAAACAAAAATACGTCGATTGCTATCCGACAAACGGGTCTGGAATTGCATTCACCGGCATTTCGGGGCAGATTGATACACATGTACGAAAGGGAACCTATGTGGTGCGTTGGGTTGGAGCTGCTGCAGGCCCGATATGGATTGCGGTCTTGCGCCCCGATGTCCAAATAGATTTCTCTCTCTAGACGGGAAGTTGCTCATGGACGCCATATATGACGGAGATGACTGGGTCGATCATTATACTTGGCGCCTGGTCGGCTCGAACGACAATGGGGATGTGGTGTTTGATGGACTATGTCCAAAGCATCTCCATCCTTTTGTCTCGTCGTTAATTGAGAGTTCCGCTCGTGTTGCCCCCTACAGCTCGGCATCGCTTCATGATACGGACGTTTTGAAGACCATAAGGGAATCAATTGACGAGGGCACGATGAGCAGTTCGTTGTTCTCTCGGCTTGTGGGGCTGGATGAGATTCAATCGAAACGACTGCTTGCGGGCGAAAAGGTGGAACTCACTTATCGTTCGATGATTTCAATCCTGCGGCTAGCCGATGTTCTTCGCAAATAAACAGCTTCCCTATTCAAAAACAGAAAACCCCACCAAACGTGATTCCCCTAGGGAAACACGTTTGGCGGGGTCCTAGCGTGATATCCCTAGGGGAATCACGCCATCAGACGAACAGCTCAGCCGAGCAGCGTGCTACTCCTCCCAGTAAGCATCTGCAAGCAGCTTAAAGCAGATCTTCTTGACCGGCTGCGCGCCATCGCCCGGGAACTCGAGCGTGGGCATATGAGGCTCGCCGGCAACAAACAGCGCAAACTTATCGTCAGCAAGATCGCCGGCGATCGAAGCGTCGGAATCGACCAGATCGTAGTCGTCCTTCTCGTCAAACTCCTGGACCAGCGTCAAGCTGCCCGTGGCAACCTTAAAGGCCTCGCGACCCTCGACATCGATCTGCAGGTCGTGATAGCGCTGATGCGTCTCATAGTGAGCCTCGGCCTCGGGACGCGTCGTGGGAGCCATGACGTTCGCAAAGACCTTGTCGCCCAGAATCGGATGGCTGCCGACCTCGAGCTCCGCCGGATCGTTCTCCTCGAGCCAATCAATCAGCACGTCGAGGCCCTTGAGCATTCCGCGGTACTCCTCGATATCGCCCAGTGCACCGTAAATCATCTAAATCCCCTCTCGGATCGTTTCTTTGGCGGCTACTCGGCAAACGCATTGCCGACGCTGTTGCCGCCCACATACGTCTCGACCAGGGTAAGGTCGGGATTGAACACGACAAAGTCGGCGTCGCGCCCCGGCATAATGCTACCGCACTTGTCGTCAACATGAGCTAGCAAGCGATGCCGGGGCCGTCGCCCAAACTCTTACAGCTCAGTCACGACAACGCCGTTGTAGACCTCGTCCCAACGGTCCATGACCAGATGGCCGGTCATGGGATCCATGGCGTTGAGCTTGCCGCAGGTGTTGGCGGTACGCAGCACCGTCTCGTCGTCTGCGCCAGCAGCAATGGCATGCGCGAAGCCAGCGATAGTGGAGTCACCAGAGCCCGTGGCGTTAACGGCAGGGATATCGGGCGTCTTTGCGCGGAACGCACGGCCATTGTGGAAGCCAACGGAGCCGGCAGCGCCCATGGACACGACGACCCAGGGGATATCGGAGAAGCGAGCATCAGAGGCAAGCGCGGCGCGGAGCTCGTCCACATCGTCGGTGGTAAAGCTCGTGCCCAGAAGGCCGTTAATCTCGGTCAGGTTAGGCTTGACCAGCTCGGGCTTAATTTCGGACTTAAGGGCGGCCTCGAGCGAAGCACCCGAGGTATCGAGCAGCACCTTGGCACCGGCGTTCTCGGCAATGCCCGTAATCTTGGCATAGTAGTCTGCCTCGACACCGCGGGGTAGCGAACCCGAGATGGTAACGACAGCGGCTTTACCTGCAAGCTCGGTAAACTTGGTGGTAAAGGCATCGAGCTCCTCGGGGGCAATTGTCGGGCCGCTCTCGAGCAGCTCGGTCTGGTTACCGGCGTGGAGAATGTTAAGGCAAATGCGAGTCTCGCCCTTGATGGGCACAAAGTCGTTGTTAATACCGTTGGCGTCCATGAGCTCAGCCATGTAGGCGCCCATGTGGCCGCCGAGCAGACCGGTTGCCACAACGTCGTCGCCCAGCTGACCCAGCACACGGGCCACGTTGAGGCCCTTGCCGCCAGCGGTCTTTTCGGGCGTCACACGGTTGACGTCGTCGATAATGAGCTCATCGAGCTGATAGCGCGTATCGACAGACGGGTTCATCGTAACGGTGAGGATCATTTTTAGCTCCTTATCTCGCAGGCTCCTTATGCCTCGCGATACGAGTCGACAAAACGGAATTACAGAATCTCAATCGTGAACGAGCGGACGATGGTCTCCTTGGGCTTGGCGACAAGGCAGCCGCGCTTATGCTCAAGTACGTCGTCCTCATCGGAGCAGGTCGAGAGGCCGCCCCAAGGCTCAACTGCCACAAAATCGCCCTCGGGCTTACTCCACACAATGAGATACGGGAAGCCCTCGAAGCTCAGGCGAACGCCCTTGTCCTCCCCCTTCTTAGAAAGCGTGACCTGGCGGCTCTCGAGCACGTCAAAGATGGTCTCCGCAAAATCGAAGAGCTCGTGCGACAGGGGCAGCGTCTTTCCCACCATGGGGTTCTTGGAGCGGTTTGCCACGTCAATCAATCCAGTCGAGGGAACGGCGGTGCAGAGCTCCGCAGCCTCGTCTTTCTCAAAGCGCAGCTCGTAGTCCGTATAGGCCTCGCCCTCATCGAGCGGACACCTAAAGCCGGGATGTCCGCCGATAAAGAACGGCATGTCCTCGGTGCCCTCGTTGGTAACCTCATAGGAGACACGCACGGCAGCGTCCTCGAGCGTATAACGGGCGACAAGCCTAAACGGGTACGGATAATCGCTCAGCAGTGCGGCGTTATCCTCCGAAGCCAGGCACATCGCCAGCTCGTTCTCGCCTTGGCTCAGTAGCTTCCACTCCTGTTTGCGCGCAAACCCGTGGCGGGCGAGCTTTACATGATGCCCAGCAAACGTCATGGCGCTGTTGTCGCGCAAGCCTCCGCAAATCGGGAAGCAAATCGGTGCCTGACCGGACCACACGGCGGGATCGCCCTGCCACAGATACTCGCGGCCTCCAGCCTCGATCGAGGTAAACGAACCGCCAGCCGTGGACACCTTAATAGAAATCGAATCGTTGGAGAGAGCGTATTCCATTGCCCATCCTTTCGAACAACTGCTTTTTTTGCTCGCAAGAACCCGTCTCGGCCCTGACCAAAGGACAAACCCGCACGTTCATCGATACGTCCGGTATCCCAGCCATGCAACGGGGTACCATACAGACATTGATGCAAATACAGCTGAAAGGCCTTCTTATGCGAACCATCATCCTCTACGCCTCGCGCCATCACGGCAATACGAAAAAGCTCGTGGACGCCATCGTCGAGGCACACCCCGATATCGATACCCTCGACGTCAAGGCGCTCGGTAAAAACGAGTACCCCGACCTGCACGAATACCATCTGATCGGTGTCGCCACGGGCATCTATTACTCCGAGATCGACAAGGACATGGCACGCGTGCTCACGAACGTGCTGCAGCCGCAGGACAAGGTGTTTGGCCTTATGACCTACGGTGGCAAAAACAAGTGGTACGGCAAGGATATCGATGGCATCTGCCGCATGAGGCAGGCCATCTTTATGGGTGTCTACGGCTGCCCCGGTTTTGATACGTGGGGGCCGTTCAAGCTCGCCGGCGGTGTCCAAAAGGGACACCCGACCGCCGAGGAAATTAAGGGCGCCGTCGACTTCTTCGACAAGATCGAAGACGAGTATGGCGACATCATCGTCGAAGAGTACGCCAAGCGTGAGAAGCGTCTAGCCTACGAAAAGGAGCATCCTGCGGGAGGTCTTGTGGCCGGCGTCAAGCGCACGGCAAAGAAGATCGCTAACAAGCTGTAACTGTGAAGGTGCTTTTGAGCGTTTAACCCATACGGCGGGTCCGAGCAGATTCGGACCCGCCGTCTTTTTCTATCGTTACTCGGTAAAGGCGTTGCCGACGCTCTGGCCGCCAACATACGTCTCGACGAGGGTGAGCTCATGGTCGAACACGACAAAGTCGGCGTCGCGACCCGGCATGATGCTGCCGCACTTATCCTCGATGTGCGCGGAGCGTGCCGGCACCTCGGTTGCCATGCGAATGGCGATATCGGCGCTGGCGATGCCCCAGTCGACGATGTTCTTGACGCCCTGGGCAAGCGTGAGCACCGAGCCGGCAATGCTCTTGCCGTCAGCAAGCCAGCACAGGTTGTCCTTCATGATGACGTCCATGCCACCACTGGTGTAGCTGCCCTCGGGCATGCCGCCGCAACCCAGGCAGTCGGTGATGAGCACCGTGTGCTGCCAGCCCTTTGCCTGCAGCAGTGCCTTGATGGCGGCAGGGTTTACGTGCTTGCCGTCACAGATGATCTCGGCGTAGGTCTCGGGCGTGGACATGGCTGCACCCACGACACCGGGCTCGCGGTGATGCAGCCCGCGCTGGCCGTTATAGGTATGCGTAAAGCAGCTGGCGCCGGCGTTGATGGCGGCGATGCACTCATCGTAGGTGGCGTCGGAGTGACCGATGCTGGTCACCACACCCTTGGCGTTCAGAGCAGCTGCATAAGCAGCGGCACCGTCGCGCTCGGCCGCCATGGCGCTCTTAACGATGCGACCACCCGCAGCCTCCTGCCACTGATCGAAGACCTCCTCGGAGGGGTCGATAAGATAAGCGGGGTTCTGCGCGCCCACGTGCTTCATGGTAAAGAAGGGGCCCTCCAGGTAGATGCCCTGAATGCGAGCACCGCAGAAGTCGAGGCCGCGGCCCTCGTCCGCCTTGGCGATAGCGGCGCAGGCGTCCTTGATCTGCTCGACGCCATCGGTGAACGTCGTGGGCAGCCAGCTAGTGGTACCGCGACGGGCGAGCTCGGTTGAGCTGATATCGATGCCCTCGGGATCGTTATCGGTAGTTGAGTGGTTATAGAAGCCATGGATGTGAGTATCGACCATACCCGGTGCGATCCACGATCCCGTGTAGTCCTTAATCTCGCAAGAGGGCTCGTCGGCCTGCCAGGCACCAAAGACGCCGTCCTCGACCATAAGATAGCCGCCCAGTTGCGGGCCTGCCGGCAAGAAGAACTTGTCAGCCTTAATTGCGTATGTGCTCATATGCACTCCTTGCTTCTTGAAGCAGTTGACCGTGGTGATACTTATACCCGGTCCATGTAAAAACAAAAAGCGCCCGCCCGCCGGTATGAGCGGACGGGCGCCCTTACAGGGGGACGCGATTAAGCGGTGAAGGGGTGAATCGTCACGCCCTTGACCACGCGGTTGACCGTGCCGGTGGGGCTCGGCGTATCGGGCGTGTTGCCCACGCGCACGGAGTTGAGCAGGCTGATAGCCTGGGCAAACATCACGAACGGCAGAGCAAGGTAGCCCTCGGGAAGTGCCTCGTAGCCCTTAAAGGTGAAGGACTCACCCTCATAGACGGTGGCACCTTCCTGCTGAACGGCGATGGTGTGCTGAGCGATTTCGTCGCCACCGATCTCGTTGAGGATGTCGATGTCGTACTGACGGGTGTAGGCGTCGTTGTTGACGAACACGAAGACGAGCGTCTTATCGTCGACGAAGGACTTAGGTCCGTGACGATAGCCCATGGAGGTGTCGTAGGAAGTAGCGACCAGACCGTGAGCGAGCTCAAGGATCTTGAGCTGGCTCTCCTGGGCAAGGCCACCGAAGGAGCCAGAACCCAAGTAGGTCACGCGGTTGAAGTCGCCAGCCAGGTAATCGGCGATCTCGGGCTCACGGGAGATGACCTCCTCGCCCATCTTGGCGATGGTCTCGACCCACTCGGCCTTCTGCTCGTCAGAGGCAGTGTCGAAAATAAGGGTGGAGAGCAGGGTCATGCAGGAATAAGAACCGGTCATGGCGAAGCCCTTGTCGTTGGCGCGCGGAATGAGCAGCGTCAGCGCGTTGGGATCATCGGCAGACTCGACGGCGAGCTTGCCCTCGGGAGCGCAGGTGATGTTGAGGAACTTGACGTTGTGGACGAGCTCCTTGGCAACGGCAACGGCAGCAAGGCTCTCGGGGCTGTTGCCAGAGCGGGCAAAGGAAACCACGAGCGTGGGATCCTCGGCACGCAGGAAGTCGCGCGGGGCGCTCACGATGTCGGTCGTGGCGATGGGCTTAAAGTCGTAGAGATCAGAGTTGCCAGCGTGACGCAGGTACGGGGCGCAGGTATCGCCAACGTAGTCGGACGTACCGGCACCGGTGAAGACAACGGACAGACGGCCCTCGCCCATAGCGCGAGCCTCGGCCAGGAAGGCCTCGATGGCCTCCTTGTTCTCGCGATAGATGTTGAGCGTATCACGCCAAAGCTCGGGCTGCTGAGCAATCTCGGCCGTGGTGATCTGGGCGCCGAGCTCGGTGAGCTCCTCGACACTCTTCTCGAACATTTCTAATACCTCTCTCTAGAAGTAATCCTCTGACGTGCAATTATACACTTCGGTTGGTTATCTGGTAGTAACCAGTTAAATGCAAAGAATCACCATATGGAAACGATGCGGACACTAGTTGCTACGCTGGTGGTAAACCTTGTATTTAAACTGATCGGCACGAGCAACCGAGAGCGTATACTCCACAACCTCGTTTGACTCGTTATACGTAGTCCTGACCAAATCGAGCACAGGCGAGCCCTCGACAATTCCCAAAAGGTGAGCGTCGGTGGGACGGGCTATGCTCGCATAGAACTCCTCTTCGGCCACGCGAATCTTTTGCTGAAAGTCTTGCTCAATCACATCGTAAAGCGGCTTACGCTCCAGCAGCGGTCGCTTTAGGGACAGAAATTGACGAACCGGTAGATAGCTGCGTTCGACCATCATGGGCATGTTGTCGGCAGAACGAAGTCGCTTGAGCTTAAAAATGCGATCGCCGATACGCAATCCCATATGCTCGGCCAGATTCTTATCGGCCTCCATCTCGCAAAACTCGAGAATCGTGGTCTCGGGGTCGCGACCCATCGCGCGCATCTGCTCGGTAAAGCTGTAGGACTGCATAAGATTGGTTGCCTTTGCCGAACGGTCGGTCACAAAGGTACCGCGACCGTGCTGCCGAACCACCAATCCTAAACGCTCCAGTTCCTGCAGAGCCAGGCGTACCGTAGTGCGCGAGAGACCATAGCGCTCCGATAGTTCGCGCTCGGAAGGAATCATGTCACCGGCGCGATATTCATGGTCGATCTTTTCGGTCAGAATATCGACCAGCTGATCGTACAGCGGTTGCTTACGCGCTCCGATCGCCATCCTATCCTCCCATTTTCTCAAACTCGGCTACTACCTTGGGTGTTTAGCATTATCTGTCTGCCACACCCGAATCAACAAGAAAACAAAAGCCGCGCGCTCTTTCGAGCACGCGGCTTTTAACATACACATGGCTTAAGGGGTCGGGGTGTGAGCCGCGTAGGGACACACCCCTCAAGCTAGAGCCTTACCAGATGCTCGGCCAGAGACCAAGCGGGCCAGCGCCCAGGATGCCGAGGACGAAGAGCAGCAGAATGCCCTTGGTCGGGGTCCAGCTGTGCTTAGCGAACATGTAGTAAAGCAGCAGCGTAAGCATAAGCGGGACGAGCTTCGGGACGATGGTGTTGAGGGTGTCGGCAACAGAGAAGTTGACCGGATCCTCGGTGACGGTAGCGTAGGTCACGGACTCCATGCCGTTGCCCAGATCGGCGACGCCGCACTCGACAGCGTTGCCGTCGGCATCGGAAGCGGTAAGGGCGTTGCCGTCCTTATCGGTCATGGCGATGGTACCGGCCTCAGCGGTCTCGGTATCGATGCCCTCCATACCGGTGAAGTTCTCGGCCTCCTTCTCGGAGACGATCACGGTAGTAGCGGAGAGACCACGGGTGGTGCCGTTGGGGATCTGGAGGTTGATCTGGGTGCCACCCATGGTGACGACCAGGCAACCGACGACGAAGACGCCCATGATGGAAGCGGCACGCGTGAAGGCCTGCATGTTGGCGGTCAGAGCGTCAATAGCGCTGGTGCCAAGCTTGTAGGACCAGTTCATGAGCCAGAAGCGCAGAGCGAACTGGACGACGTTGAAGATCACCAGGAAGATGATCGGTGCAGCGGCGTTGCCGTTGATGGCCATGTTGGAGGTGATGCCGGCCGTGATAGGCACGAGCGTCAGCCAGAACAGGGCGTCACCGATACCACCGAGCGGGCCCATTGCGGCGACGCGGACGGCGCGGATCGTGGGGATGTCAACCTTGTTCTGCTCGAGCGAAAGCACGATGCCCATAACAAAGGTGACAAGGAACGGGTGGGTGTTGAAGAACTCCAGGTTGTGGCTCATGGAAGCCGCGAGGTCGTTCTTGTTGGTGTGGATCTTCTCCAGACCGGGGATGATGGAGTAGAGCCAGCCAGCGGCCTGCATGCGCTCGTAGTTGAACGATGCCTGCAGGAAGCAGGAGCGCCAAGCCATCTTGTTGAGGGTCTTCTGGTCGAGCTGCGGAGCAGGAGTGAGATCCTCGTAGTGCTCCGGGATCACATACTCATTAGATGCCATCTTCGAAGTCACCTCCGTCAGAAACAGCTGCACCCTTCAGCTCGGTCTGCTGCTGGAAGTCCCAGAAAGCGATGCCGAAGCCGATGAGAGCGAGGATGAGCAGAGCAGGGGTTGCCAGCGAATCGTTGGCAACGGTGATGAGCGCGAGGCCAAAGCCCATGAGGAAGAAGCCCCACATATCGCGGTTCATCATAACCTTGAGCAGGACGGCGAAGCCGACGAAGCGCATCATGCCGCCTGCAGCGGACAGACCGGTCTGCAGCCAAGTCGGGATGGCGGAAGCGATGGTCTGACCAATGGTAGCGCCAGCGATGAAGAACAGGGTGACGACGACAGCGAAGATCAGGCCGAGCAGAGCCATGGCGAAGTAGTTCAGGCGCTCGATGCCCTTGGTGTCCGCGTTGTGAGCCATGTTATCGGCCGTGGACATAAGCGGGGACATAAGCGTGAAGACCAGGGTAACGCCAAGCTGGCCAAGCAGAGCGAACGGAATGGCGAGGCCGACTGCCGCGTTGGGCTCGAGGCCCGTGGCGATAGCGAGAATGGCTGCCATGATGCCGCCGATGACGGCGTTAGGCGGCTGAGCGCCTCCGATCGGCATGTTGCCGATCGTCATGAGCTGATAGGTACCACCCACGAGAAGACCGGTGTTGAGGTCGCCAAGGATAAGACCGATGACGGCGCCGGTGACGATGGGCTGATAGAGAGACTCGAGGAAGTCAAACTGGTCGATTGCCGCGATGAACGTGACGACGAAGACCAGAGCGATCTGGATGATCGAGTATTCCATCTTGCTCCTCCTTTCAAAATGTATGTACGCACTTTGGATTTCACGTACAGAACGTCAGGGTTTCACTCCTGACAACGTGGATCACGAGGATTACGAGAAGAGCTTGCTCGTGTCCTCAACAGGCGTGCTCGGAACGCGCCTGATCTCCAACTCCACCCCCAATTCCTGCAGCTCTTTAAACGCAGCGACATCCTCGTCGTTAACTGCGACGGAGGTGGCGACTTGGCGCTTTCCTTCCGACATGTGCATGTTGCCGATGTTTACCTTCTTTATAGGCACACCGCCCTTGACGAGCGTAAGCACGTCTTCCGGTGTTTCGGCCACGATGAAGATCTTCTGGCGCGGGCTCGCCTTGCCAATGACGTCGATGGTCTTCTGCAGAGAGAAGAAACGCGTAGCGACGCCGGCGGGAGCGGCCATCTTCATGAGGTTCTGGCGCATGGTGTTGGACGCCACGTCGTCGTTGGCGACGAGGATGAGGTTGGAGCCCAGGGTGGAGTTCCACTGGGTGGCAACCTGACCATGAACCAGTCGGTTATCGATGCGGGTAAGAAGAATGTTGGGTTCTGCCATGTTGATCAGCTTCCTTTCGTTATTTGCTGACGACAGTTACTTGATCTCCTGAATCGCGTAACGCGAAACATCTACGACGGCTCCGGATCGGACTTTGATCTGGACCTTCTCGCCTTCGATGCCTTTGACGGTTCCGTAGATACCGCCGGCGAAAAGAACCTCTTGACCCGGCTTGAGCTCGGTGTGCAGCTCCTTGAAGTACTTCTGCTTCTTCTTCATGTTGATTTGCGACCAGATGGTGTAAATCAAGCCCATGATGACAAGCAGGCCTAAAAGGGCGACCGAGGAGCTCAGGACGTTGGCTCCGAAATCGGCCATTAGATGCCGTCCTCGTCGCCGAAGATATCCTCTTCGTCGGAGCCGGCAACGGATGCGACCGTCTGGGCGGTGATGCCCGTCTGGCCAACGGTCACGGCCTGCTCGCCAAGCTCGGCGAGCGTGGCGTTGCCGCGGAGGAACAGAAGCTCAATAACCATGGGAAGGTTGGTGCCGGTCAGAACCTCGACGTTGTCGACATCCTGGGCAATCATCATCGCCTGGTTGAACGGGGTGCCACCAAGCAGGTCGGTAAAGACGAGCACGCCATCGCACTCCTCGCGCATGGCGGTAATAGCGGCGCGGAGATCCTCACCGTAGGAAGCAGCCTGGTCGCCCTCAAAAGGAACGACGGTAAAAGCGGGCTGGTCGCCAGCAACCATAGCGATAGCGCTTGCGAGGCCGGGTGCGAACTGTCCATGACCGGTAAGAATAAAGCCAACCATTCAAATTTCCCTTCCGAAGGTGTGTACGATCTGAGTCCGATGATTTTCGGAAGCCAGCGGGCGCTCGCCCTTAAAGCTTCTTAGAAAGCGTACTTTGAAGACCAGTGGTTTCTAAACTGGTAGTAACCACGTGACGTGTTGTTGTCACTATATCACCCCAGAAGAGGTCGCTTTCGTTGATTCATACGGTAAAACGTTTTTGCACCGCTCACGGTGATAAATCGACCGTTTACCGGTCGTTAACACTTCTACCTGCGGTTTTGAAACCGTTCCGAAATGCTTTGGCAAAAGATCGGATCTTTTCCTGTGTCTAAACAACGCAGGGCGGCTAAAAATAGCGTGTAGAAAAATTGCAGGTCATTGTGAAGATATGTGAATTGGTCTTTTTGACTTAATACCAGTTAGAACCAGTTTTGAGATTATCGGTGAACGGTAGTTTTCGACCGTTCACCGGTTACTTGCAATCGTTTGCAGTTGTTTTCCCAGATGAATTAGGGAAGCGCGATGGAGCGCTTGCGCGGGCGCAAGGCCTGCCCCAGTGGTTTCGGCAGCAATAAGCCCGCTAGAACGTTGTCCGTTCTAGCGGGCTTATTCAGATATTTCGGTTACGCGCTCGGCGGCTCAGACAGATCTTTATGCAAACAGACCATAGATGCTGATGTTGGCCTTGGCATACAGGCCGTTAGCATACTCGGTCCACTTGGAGCTGGCGCTCGAAGCCTGCGAAGAGTACTGCTGGTAGGCGGTGTAATAGGCGGTCATGGCCTGCTTGTAGGTAGCGCTATCAGCCGTAAAGGCATCGTCAGCGAAGGCCTTAGCGTAGGTGCTATCGGCGTCCTTCCAGGTGCCCTTTTCGCTATCCCACTCGTCGCCGGCAAGTTTGATGATGTAATCGGCGTAGTCCTTGCTCGCGGTCTCCTCGTTGCCATCAGCAGGCTCGGTCGGGGCGGTCGGCATGCTTGCGGAGCTATCGCCCACCTTCTTCTTGTAGAGCTTCTGCAGCGTCGCGGACTGACGGACGATCTGCTTGGCCTGGTCCTTGGACACGCCATGCTGCGTGGCCATGGTCTTGTAGTCCGAAGTGCCGATGGAATCCTCGGCGTACTTCTTCATCTCCTTAGAAGAGACGGTGATGCCCTCGTCCTCGGCAGCGTCGAGCAGGATCTTGTTGCGCACGTAGGACAGGATGACGTCGGCAGAGGGAGCGGTGTAGTTGCCATCGCCATCCTTGACGGTGTCGAGGCTGTACTGGCTCTCAATGGCCTCGCGCGCGGTGATGTCGCTCTTCTTGCCGTTGTAGCTGTAGCTTGCCACGGTCGAATCGAGCTGGTCCTCGGTGAGGGTCGCCGAGCCGCCGCCCTTGCCGCCAAAACCACCGTTGCCGATAAAGAAGCCGACCACAGCAGCGATCACGACTGCAACCGCGAAGGCGGCAATCATCGTCTTCTTGTGCTTGGATGCGCGGTCGTCTTCGTCGGAACCCAGGATATCGTCGTCCTCGTCCTGCTCCTGGGGCATGAGGTTCTCGTCGGCGGCGTCCGCGGCGATCTTTGCCTCCAGGCGAGCGTCCTCCTCCTCGACAGTCGTGCCGGCGGCAATATGTTCGGCAGACGTGCCGGCGACCAGGTCGATCTTCTCGTCCTCATCACCGTCGGGGCCTTCGCCGCGCTCGATGATCTGGATGCCGTCGATCTCGTCCTTCTCGTCTTTCTTTTGAATCAGACCCATATCAGTTACTCCTTGTTAGGAAACATAGTCCCCAATAGAATACGCCCGGCAGAGCGCCGGGCGTATTGATTCTTAGGTTATACGCAAACACTTAAGTACTATTTAGGCGTTTGCAGCGTGCATACCTTAGACCAGGTGCGCGATAACGGCATCGGCAAAGGCCTGCGTGCCCACGGCGCCCTCAACGGAGCCGGTCTGGGCACGACGCACGTCACCGGTAACCTGCTCGCCCTCGTCGAGCGTGGCAGATACGGCGGCACGAATGCGATTGGCAGCATCGTTCTCGCCCAGGTGATCGAGCATCATCGCAGCAGAGAGGATCTCGGCCGTGGGGTTGGCGATATCCTGGCCGGCGATATCGGGCGCGGAGCCATGCGTAGCCTCAAAGATGGCGCAGTCGGCACCGATGTTGGAGCCGGGGGCCATGCCCAGGCCGCCCACCAGGCCGGCGCACAGGTCACTCACGATGTCGCCGTACAGGTTGGGCAGCACCAGGACATCGAAGTCGTTGGGGTTCTGGACCAGGCCCATGCAGGTGGCGTCGACGATCTTGTCGTTGAACTCGATATCAGGATAGTTGGCGGCCACCTCGCGCGCCACGCGCAGGAACAGGCCGTCGGTCGCCTTCATGATGTTGGCCTTGTGCACGGCCGTCACCTTTTTGCGGCCGCAGCGGCGGGCATACTCAAAGGCATACTCCACAATGCGGCGGCTCTTGGCGATAGAGATCGGCTTGATCGAGATCGCGGAATCGACGGCGAAGGTCTTTTGGCCCAAACGCTCGACAAGCTGCGAGAGTTCCTCGACCTCGGCAGCGCCCTCATCGAACTCGATACCGGCGTAGAGGTCCTCGGTGTTCTCGCGCACAATAACCAGGTCAACGTCGCGGAAGCGCGAGCCATCGCCCGGCTGCGACAGGCAAGGTCGCACGCAGGCGTACAGGTCGAAGTGCTTGCGCAGGGCCACGTTGACGCTGCGGAAACCCGTGCCGACCGGTGTGGTGATGGGGCCCTTGATGGCAACCTTGGTCTCGGCGACCGCATCGAGCACGTGCTGGGGCAGCGGCGTGCCAAACTCGTCCATGACGCCGGCGCCGGCCTCCTGGACGTTCCAGTTGATCTGGACACCAGTGGCCTCGACCACGCGGCGCATGGCCTGCGTAATCTCGGGACCGATACCGTCACCGGGAATCAGGACTACATCGTGCGCCATAATCTGTTACTCCTCGTCTTCGGCGGCCTCAGATTTTTTAACGCTAGCACGCTTCTTCTTTTTGGAGAGATCCAGGCCAAAACGTTTAACAAGCATTTCGCAAATCTCGCTCGAACGGGCCTTGAGATAGCTGCCCTTGCCGTTCTCGGCGTCGAACTTAAGGCGCAGCGCGAGCTTCTCGGCAACCTCGGCGTCGATCTCGCCCTGGCAAAACTCGTACAGGCAACCGAGCATGTCGCGATACTCAAGGTCGCCGTGGTAGCACTGGATAGCCTCGTCCAGGATGGGCCAAGCCTCGCGCGAACGCTCGACGCTCGTGGCACCCCACACGCACAGCAGGCGGAAGGCAGCATAGCGCAGCGTGGAGGAGATCTCGTCGAACAGTGCGGTCTCGGCACCCTCAAAGGCATCGCCCAGCTGCTCGGGGCAGGTGGTGGCGAGCGCCGTCAGGGCATCGAGGGCCTCCCAGCGGGTCTGAGCCTCGGGGCGGTCGAGCGCCTCGATCAGCGCGGGCACGCAGGGCACGACGCGCTGCGGATCGCGCTCGGCAAGCAGGTGCAGCACGCGGGCGGCAAACTGGCGGATGCGGCGCGTGGGGCAGCCGAGTTCCTTGACCAGACGGTCGACGGCGTTCTCGTTCTCCTCTGCCAGCTGAAGCTGTGCCAGCTCCTCGTCGGTGAGCTGTTCGTCTTTGTTTTCTGCCATAGTTACCTCTTCTTACTATTTCTTAGCGTGCTTGCCAGCACCCTTGCTGTCATCGGTGACCGAGATGAGCTGTCGATCGGCCGCGCCATTGCGACGCGCACGGCGGCGTTCCTCGGCGTCGCCCGCGTCGGCGGCGGCACGGTGAGCCTTGTTGACGTTAAAGACCTCGTCGTGCTTGCGCCACGGACCGACGGACTCGCCAAAGCTCATCTTAAGGCCGGCGATAAAGCCGCCGAGCCAGCCGATCGGCGCAAACTGCACCAGCGGGAACAGTGAGAACACCCAGGTCAGCAGGACGACTGCCGCCGCTCCCGCAAAGTTGGCAATCCAGTAGTCGCGCTTGGTGATGACACGCTTTTCGCACGCCCACTGGCCGCACAAAAAGCCAATGTAGATCGCAAAGAGAAAGAGCACCAGCGCAAGCACCACGAACGTCCAGCTCATGGGCGCTACTCCCCGTGATGGTGGCCGCAGCAGCACTCGTGGCCGTCATCATGGCCGTGGCCGCCGCAGTACTCGTGGCCCTCGTCGTGGTGGTGGCCACAACCGCACTCGTGATCGTCGCCATGCTCGCCGCAACCGCAGCCGTCCTCGTGAGCGCCATGCTCCTCGGGACGATACTGCGACCAGTCCAGACCGGCGGCGATGGCGTCGGCCTCCTCCTTATAGAGGACCGTGACGGCCTGGGTACCCAGCTTGGCACCACCGATGGCGTCGAGCATGTCGTAGAGCGTAAAGGCCACGTCGGCACCGGGCAGCGCAAGCTCGCGGTCGTCGGCATAGGCGAGCGCCAAGCGCAGGTCCTTGATAAAGTGCTCGACCATAAAGCCGGGCTTGTAGTCGCCGTCGAGCGCCTTGGGAGCCAGGCTCTCCATGGCGCCGGACTTGCCGGTGCCGCCCAGGATCATCTGGCGAGTCTTCTCCAGGTCAAGGCCGCTCAACTCGGCAAATGCCATGGCGTCTGCCATGCCGACCATGCAGGCGCCCAGCGACACCTGGTTGGCGAGCTTGGCAGCCTGGCCCTTGCCGGCGCCGTCGAAGCAGCAGATGTTGGCCGCAAAGGTGGCAAGGATGTCGCGGACCGGCGCGATGTCGTTCTCGGTAGCGCCCACGATAGCCGTGAGCGTACCGGCGATAGCGCCCGACTCGCCGCCGGTGACGGGGCAGTCAAACGCCATGCGACCAGAAACCTGGGCGGCCTCGGCAATGTCACGGGCAAGCTCGGGCGAGCTCGTGGTGAGGTCGATCAAAACCGCGCCGGGCTTAGTGCACGAGAGCAGGCCGTCGCCCGCCAGGTAGAGTTCCTCGACCTCGGAGGGATAGCCCACCATGGTAAAGACGACATCGGCGTTCGCCGCGGCATCGGCCGGCGTATCTGCCCAGACGGCGCCGCGCTCGATAAGCGCCGCCGCCTTGGACTTGGTGCGGTTGTTGACCGTGACGGGATAGCCGGCGTCCAGAATGTGGCCGGCGATGGGGGCACCCATGATTCCGGTGCCAATGAATGCGACGGAGAGCTTGTTTGCCATGAAACCTTTCCTTTTGGGTTGGGTGTTGTTACCAGGTTGAATACTCAGTGCCAGCGTTTGGGCCGTGACTTGAGGGCGCTTGCAACCGCAGCGCCCGCCTACTCGCCGCGCACGCGACGCGCGATGCGGTCGGAAAGCGAGGCTTTCTCGGCGCGATTCTTGCCCCAAAACGCGCAGGCCACCATGCCGGGGCCCACGTGCGAGCCAATGGTGGGACCCACGGAGCCGCGAATGATCGTGACGTCGGCGCAGCCTTCCTCCTTGCGGATGGCGGCTTCGAGCCAGTCGCCGTCCTTTTCGGCATCGGCCGTCATGATGGCGATGGGCATGGTGCGATCGGGCACGTAGTTCTCGCGGAACGACTTGAGGATGGACTTGAGCGCCTTCTTGCGGCCGCGGTTGACGCCGATCAGCGACAGCGAGCCGGCAAGGTCGTAGGAGAGCTCGGGCTTGACATCGAGCTTTGCCGTGAGTTGCGCCGCCGCGGGCGGAATGCGGCCGCCGGCAGCCAGCGCGTCGAAGCTCTCGAGCGTAAAGTAACCGTGGACGTAGGTCTTTGCCTCGTTTGCCCAGTCGACCAGCTGCTTGGCGGTGAGTCCCGCCGAGCGCTGGCGCACGGCCTCGAGCGCCAAGAGCGCGCCGGTTGCACAGGGCAGAGCGTTGTCGACCACGTACAGCTCAAAATCGGGATACTCGGCGCGCACGGCATCTGCCGCCTGGCACGCGGAGTTGTAGCTCGACGACAGCGCCGAGGTAAAGCACAGGTAGACCGTGGGTGTGCCCTCTTTGGCGCACTCGGTAAAGAACTCGATATAGCGACCGAGCGACACAGCCGAGGTGGACACGCGGGCACCAGCGCGCATGCGGTCGTAGAACTCCTTAGGGCTCATGCTCGACCAGATGTCGTCCGTGCGCTCCTCGCCATCGATAATGAAGGGGAAACCCAGGATATCGACATCAAGGTTCGCGGCGACCTCGGGGCTAAAGTCGCAGCAGGTATCGACGACGATGCGGCAACGGTCCGAATGACCGGCGGATGCGGCCTTGTCCATCAAAGCGACTCCTTACGTAAAAAGGCGGCCACCCGCATGGGATGGCCGCCAACCGTTAACTCATGCAAGTTAACGTATTTTACTCGTCAAGTGTTTCGATGCGGGGCTTGATGATGCCATATCCACCATTCTTACGGTGATACACCACATTGATGAGACCGGTCGTTGCGTTCTCGAACACGTAGAAGTCGTGGCCCAGCAGATCGGTCTGCACCAGCGCCTGCTCCTCGGTCATCGGGGTGACGTCAATAACCTTCTCGCGGACGAGCAGATCGTCCTCTTCCTCGGGCAGCAGCAGGTCGGCCAGATCCTCGACGCGCTCGACCGGCGCAACATCCGCGGCGCTGGCACCGCCCTGGCGGTTGTCCACGACCTTGGTCTTGAACTTGCGCAGCTGGCGGGTGACCTTATCGGCGGAGAGATCGATGGCGGCATACATATCTGCGCCGTGCTCGGCAACGCGGATCACAGAGCCGCGGGCACGAACCGTGACCTCGACGATTGCCGGGTTGGGGTTCGAGGGGTTCTTCTCATAACGAAGCACAACGTCGACTGTCATGGGCTCGATATCGAAAACCTTGAGCGCCTCGCCGATCTTCTCATCCACATGCGCACGCAGAGCATCGGTTACCGTCGTCTTGCGTCCAGAAACCTTGATATCCATACGTGGCTCCAATCTGCCTCGGGGACTTACTGTACTGGCTATGTACCCATTGCCGTGCATTTAATCACCCGGATTCTCAAAGACCCGAATAACGATTGCTTGATACCGCATACCGAAGTCTCGCACTTTTCTGTAGCAAAGTGCGCTATAGGAAGGCGTCGGCAAAGCTAGTTTTTCTCCTGGAAATCAGCTTTTACCTGCTGTTTTTACCAAAATAGAAAAGCCGGGCTCCCCTATTGGGGAGACCCGACTATGCGTGTTGAAACCATGAAGAAGCGCCTCGTTCAATGTATGGCAGACGCCACCCCTACCAATAACTAGCTATTGAGCTTGTTGATGTCATCGTCGGTGATGGCGCCTTCCTGGCTAGACGACGGGCTGTCGCCGTTGTTATCGGAGGCGTCGTCATCGGAGGGCTCAGTCTCGTTGGACGTGGAGTCGGATGTCTGCACATTGGCTCCCGAAACGGTCTTGGCGGTAAGGTCATAGGGCATCTGGCCGTACCAGACGCAGTGGACTGCCTCGAGCGTGCCATCGACCGTGATACCATCGAGGGCATCGCTCACGGCACGGCACAGCTCATCGTTAGAGCTAAGGCCTGCGACACCAAGCGTGGAGGGCGTCTCGAGCGTGCCGACATAGGAGATCTGGCTCATCAGGCGCGCGAGGTAACCACCGGCCGTGGAATCACAGATCACGTAATCGACTTCGCCCGACTCGAGCGCCCCAAAGCACTCATTGATGTTGGAGAAGGTCTTTTGGTTGGCCGTAATGCTCTGCTTGGCGAGCGCTTCCTGCGAGGCCGAAGAGGTCTGAACGCCCAGGGTAGCGGTGTTAAGCGTTTCGGTGGAAACGCTCAGCGACTCTCCGCCGCTGCTCTTGCCGAATACGGCGGGGGCGTCGTACAGACAGGTGCCAAGCGAGCTGATATCGCCGTCCGTAGACCTGACGTCACCAATGAAGATGTCGGCCTTTTTATCGCTGAGCGCGGAATCGGCCGAGGACGCATCGACAAAGGCGACCTTGAGACCCATGCGGCATGCGAGGGAACGAGCGGCATCGACCGCATAGCCCGTGAGGTTTCCGTCGGCATCCTGCATGGCTTGCGGGGCATCGGAAGTATCGAGAGCGACCGTCAGGGTTCCCGGCGTGACCAGGGCATCGTCCGATACCGTGGGGGTAACGGTCTCGCGCTCGATCTGGTCGATCGTGGGCGTCGTGAACGTGGACAGCGGATTGAACGCGCATCCACTCAGGCCCAAAACGGCAATGACCGCCGCGGTCCCAGCACCTAACCGAGCCGCGTGCATCAAGCTGCCCCTCACCATGTCCACTACCCTGCCTTCTGCGTCGTATACGATCCGCGCCCTGCACGGAATATCGGGTTGTTCCCACCAGCTGACCTGGTATTTGACCCCACACTTGCGCACCGGGGCGTTTGCTCGGGAGGCCGCAGCCACCTTCACGACTGGCCCGCTCGCCCGCGAGGCGGTATTGCCCCAAAGAAAGTAGAACGGACGGTGCGGCTTACATCTAGGACGCGCCATGATCGCGCCGCGCGCACGCGGTCGCTTACGTGGATCCCTTTGACCGCGTCTGTCTTGGACTAGGATGGACATTTCGTCCGTCCGCAACCACAGCCTGGCAGGAACGTAGCGCATTATAGCTAAGTTCAAGCTATAGTTTAAGGTTAGGGACGTTATTCGCATCGCGAGCACAGATTTCGCAGGTCGGAGCGGACCGTACGCGCCATGATTGAGCCCGTCGCTCCCCTACGGAGAGCCCCAACACGCCCGTATTGGGGCGCGTGGCCAAAAAATTGCAAATATGAGTACTGTTACCAAATCAGTGGCAGGAATTTTTTGTTCTGCAAACAGTTTTCACGCTCTATAACGTCAGATTGATGCCAGGATATTCCACGTTTGTTTAATATCTTTCTAATTTACGCCATCTTCCAGCCCCAAAATCCCTGATTTTGCTGTTACTGAATTTGTAACAGTACTCATATTTGCTATATTTTGGCCAGAGCATATATCCAACCCCCTATTTCAGAGCATTGTTAGGCAGGTTTAAGCCCAAAACACGCCCTAAGCGTGTTAAATAACGCCTCTTGTTTCCTTCTGCGAGCGTCAACACGGTTGCGATATCGCTTACCCATACGCTGGTGAATGCGCCATGCGAGCGCTTCCATCGCCTCCATGTCGCAGAGCATTTCGTTGTTGACCGTCGCGACCTCGATTCCCATAGCAATCAAGCCCGTGTTGCGTTTTTCATCATGGATACGTCCCCTCCGGGAGGAATGGCCCAGTTCACCGTTGTATTCCAGGTCAAACCGGGCTGCTTCCTGATACGCATCGCAAACTGCATGCGGCATCCCCGAGATTGCCTGCGCGCGGTCATCGAACTCGATCTTGTAGTCGGTCTTAAAGGGACCGCAGGCAAATCCGCCATAGGAAAAAGGAAGCGAAAACATGGCAAGCATGATGCACTCCATGGGTGAGCGCAGGTTTTCCGACAGATAGGGACACAGCCGCCGCAGTTGTTTGGCCGCACTCCCCTTGCATGCCGCGAGGTAATCTGTCAGGCAATCGGGCGTCAGCACCGGCTCGACTTCAAAGTAGCCAACGTCTGCCGGTTGGTCCTTGTCCTTTGCAAGTCTATTCGCAACAGGCGATGTATAGGGAGGCAGGTACTTCCCGCGATCGCTCAGCGAAATCTTGGAACACAGTTCCTGGGCCAAGGCAAACGCCTGGATACAGCCGACCTCGCGAGCAACGGCAACACAAAGAGCCTCGGGAGATAGGCTGTACACCCCCGGTTCCACCTCTAGAATCGAGCCGGCAGGTAACCCGGAACACACGGACCAGCCCATGCCAGGCATGCGGCGGCGCTGCGCCGCAGATCCCACCAGCAAACACAGATCTTCTTGCACCTCGCCGCTTTTGGCCCCAATTCGTACCAGGTCGGAAAGATAGATATCCCCGGTCGAAGGCGATGACGTACACAGCACGCGGCGCTCCCCCTCGGGCTCAAGGTCCCTCCAACTGATGTAGCCCATTTGTCGGCGCTCGGCGCGCATCATGCGCAGCGCCGAGGCGCCAGTCAGGATTACGGAGGCCGCCAGTTGCTCGCTTGTCGGCTCGATGCGTCGCGCTATCTTCACTGCCACAAAACCACCCCTACCAAACGCGTGCGATAGCGAGACCATCGACTGCCGCGGCGCCGGCACGCTTGAGCTCCGTCGAGGCCGCTGCCATAGTCGCGCCCGTGGTAATGACATCATCGATGAGCAGCAGACGGCAGGCACGCACATCCTCGACCGTCTCGTACATGCCCCGGGCACGTTCCCGGCGCTCGACGCGACCGAGCTCGCGCTGGTCACCATGACCGTATTTGACCAGGGCGTCCAGCAACGGCACGCCCGAAAGATCGCAAAACGAGCGCGCGATTGCTTCCATATGATCGAATCCACGCCGCCGAAACGCCGCCGCAGTCGCGGGCACAAATACCACCGCGTCGACACCGGACAGCACGCCGCCGTAGCGATCGGGGGCTGCCACCTGGGCATGCAGGGCGGTGTCGTAGAGTAGCTCCGCCAGATACGGTGCCAGGCGGCGCTCGCCCGCATCCTTGTACGCCTTGATGATGCGCGGCAGCGGATGTGCGTAGACGGCACACGCCAGGCAGCGCTCGAGCGCCTCGGCCATTGCCGAAGACGTGCCCTCGACCGAACACTCGGTGCACAGCAAATCCCCAAACGGGGCGCCACATCGGATGCAGCTATGGCACGGATCGATGCGCGCGAATGAGGCCAGGCAATCCTGGCAAATCAGCGCACCGGAACGCTCGCAGCCGGCGCATCGCGTGGGCGACAACGCCTCGAGCGCCTCGTACGTCGCGCGCTCGGCAAGCGGTAGCAATTCGTCCGCAAACGGTAGGGTGCCAGCACCCTGCAAGCGACTCAACACATTCAAATGTCTCTTCATGGCACAACCCTCCCTACGCGAAGGCGAAGGGAGGGTTGTCGGTGTAGAGCCATGATACCCAGAGGCGCTGGGGTCAGGCGGGTTACATCCGCTTACGGACGTTATTCGCCGGCAGGCGGTTTCGGTGAGGACGAGGTGTGGGTCGAGCCTTCGCCACCGTCCTGGCGCGGCTTGCGGGAGCGACGGCGACGGCGGCGCTTTTGACCCTGGTCGGTCGAGCCTTCGCCATCGCGATCCTCACGCGGTTCGCGCTCGTCGCGAGAGCCGCCGCGCGAAGCCTTGGCAGCAGCTCCCCCGCCATCGCCGGGGCGACGGCGCGTGACCTTGACTTCGCCATCCGAAACCTGATCGGCCACGGAAGGAACCGAGGGCTTCTGCTGCGTGCCCGAGGAATGGCGACGGCGCGGACGTGGCGCGCGCTCCTCCTCGCCACGCGGCTTGCCAGCCTTGTCGGCAGGCGCATCGGAGGCCGAGACGCCCTTGGGAGCGGCACCGGCCTCGCGAGCAGCTGCGGCGCGGAAGGCGTCCTCGCGCTCCTCGCTCGACAGGTGACGGCGACGACGGCGCGTGGGGTTCATGCCACCGCCGCGGTTTTGCTGCTGGGGCTGCTGAGCCTCGCGCTCACGGGAAGCGTTCTTGCCCGCGGCCTCGCCATTGTCGACGGACGCTGCGCGCTTGCGGCGGCGACGACCACCGGCTGCCTCCTCGGCCTCGGGCGCCTCGGCCTTGCCGCGGCCCTTTCCGCGGCCACGACCCTCGCCCTGGCCCTGAGCAGCGCGAGCATCGGATTCGGCATCGCGGCGACGGCGCTTGGGCATCGACGTGCCGGCCAGACGATCGGCACTCGACAGGCCATCGCCCACATCGACGCCGTTCTCGCGATCGAGCTCCATGAGCGCCAGGCGCATCTCGGGCGACTCGATGCGCTCGAGCACGTCGCGCGTCACGCAGTCGGGGCGGCAGTTGCAGCCCTGCTCGGCGGCCTTCTTTTTGCAGCCCTCCGAGCACGTCATATCGGCCAGGTTGACCTTAAAGACTTTGCCGTTCTCCAGGCGCAGCACCAGCTGCTCACGCGGCGTGTCATATTCCTGGATACGCGCCTTGCCAAGCGGCGTATCGATGAGCGTCTTCTTTTTGGGCGCACGGCTCTTAAAGTCCTTGTACGCCTCGAACTCATAGCGCAGACAGCACATCAGGCGGCCGCACACGCCACTGATCTTGGACGAGTTGAGCGGCAGGTCCTGCTCTTTTGCCATGCGAATCGAGACGGGCTCAAACTGTCCGCCAAAGCGCGTGCAGCAGAGCTCCTGTCCGCACTGGGCATAGCCGCCCACCAGGCGGGTCTCGTCGCGCACGCCAATCTGGCGCATGTCGACGCGAATGTGCAGCGTCGAGGACAAGTCCTTGACGAGCTGACGAAAATCGACGCGCTCCTCGGCCGCAAAATAGAACACGGCCTTCTCGCCGCCAAACAGGTACTCGACGCCGACCGGCTTCATCTCGAGGTCGAGCTCTTTGACGAGACGGCGGAAATCAACCATCGCCTCGTCGCCCTGGATGGCCAGGTCGTCGGCAAGCTGCAGGTCGATGTCGCTCGCCACGCGCAGCACGGGCTTGAGCGGCTGGCCGATCTCGTCCTGCGGCACTTCGAAGGGGTCGGCCGTGACCAGGCCGATCTCGGTTCCGCGCTCGGTGGAGCAAATGGCATAATCGGCCTCGAGGATATCCAGATCCTGCGGGTCGAACCACAGGTCGCGCGAGGCGTAGGTAAACTTAACGGGTACGACTAACGGCATTTCAGTGCCTTCCTGATATCGAACAGCATGACCTCGATGGCCAGCTGGGGAGTAACGTTTCTGGCGATGTTGCGCTCGGCGGTCGCGACCGCCTCGAGCGCCCGGGTGGCACCCGCAACATTCGTCGCGGCGGCAAGCCGACCGATCGTGTCGCGCACGTCTTCGTTCACGACGTCGGCCGCCTCGTCCTGAAGTGTCAGCAGCACGTCGCGCATGAGCGTCCGTGCGCTCGCCAGCGCTTCCATGATACCCGAACGCTCGCGCGCGTTGAGTTCGCGCTTGTTACGGTCCTCAAGCTGCTTCAATGCTCCACGCGACAGGTAATCGGCGTTTTGCTCGAGCACCTTTTCCTGCGTGGACTTGACCTCGGCGAGCGGCGCCTTAACGGCGACGATGAGCGACTTGGCGCGGCTGAGCACGTCGGCCTCGTCGGCGGCGATAAGCGAATCGATGGCGCGAACCATCTGACGGCGGGCGTCCTGGCGCTCAGCGCTCTTGAGGAACTCGATGCCACGCGTGGGACTCCCCGCCACGGCGACCGCCATGCGGCAACGCGCAGGGTCCTGACCGGTGGCGCGGCTCACGGCCTGCGCGGCGACGGCGGGCGATACCAGCCGAAACGGCACGCACTGGCAGCGGCTCACGATAGTGGGCAACATCACGTCTGCCGAGGTGCCCAGCAAGATAAACATAACGCCCTCGGGCGGCTCCTCGAGCGTTTTGAGCAGTGCGTTGGCGGTGTTGGCGCGCAGCTGCTCGGCACGGTCGATGATGTAGACCTTGGCCTTGGCACGGATGGGCGCCAGCGGCACGTCGTCGAGCAGCTCGCGGGTCTGGGCGATGAGGTAGCCCGTGGCGCTCTCGGGCGTGTAATAGTGCACATCGGGGTGCGTATGGCGGGCGACGCGCACGCAGCCATCGCATGAGCCGCAGCCGTCCTGCTCGCACAGGAAGGCTTGGGCGAGCGCCCACGCGGCGTCGAGCTTGCCCGCGCCGAGCGCGCCCAAGAACAGGTAGGCGTGCGATGCGCGGCCGCTTGCGATGGCGTTGGTCAAAAAGTCGCGCACGCGCTGTTGGGTGTCGAGCTTGGCCAGCAGGCTTGCCTGAGCGGGGGCCATATTACTCGGCCTCCTGGGCTAGCGCGGCAGCGACGGCATCCTGGGAAATGTGGAGGCCGTAGGCGCAAACCTGCTCAACCGTCTGCGCGAAGACGTCCTCGATGGACGCGGTCGCGTCGATGAGCTTTACGCGGTTTGGTTCCTCAGCGGCAATGGCGCAAAATCCCTGGTAAACACGCTCTTGGAAGGCCATACCCTTGGCCTCCATGCGGTCTGCCGCACCACGGGCGGCCATGCGCAGCGCCGCCTGCTCGGGCGTGATGTGATAGACGAGCGTGAGCGCCGGGTGCGTTCCCGCGACGGCCAGGTTGTTGGCATCGCGCACCATCTGGCGATCGAGGCCGTCGGCAAACGCCTGGTAGCAGGTCGTGGAATCGTAGAAGCGATCGCACAGGACCACCTTGCCGGCTGCGAGCGCGGGGGCGATGACCTCGTGCACCAACTGGGCGCGCGCGGCCTCGTAGAGCAACAACTCGCAGGTGTCGCCCATCGCCGTATTGGCGGGGTCGAGCAGCAGAGCACGGATCTTTTCGCTGATGGCGGTACCGCCCGGCTCGCGCAGGGTCACAACCTGGTAGCCGGCAAGGTCGAGCGCACGGGCAAGCAGGCGCGCCTGCGTAGATTTACCGGCGCCATCGACACCCTCGAGCGTAATGAAGCTATGTTGAGCGGGCTCAAAAGCCATGGGCGCAGCCCCTTCCTACAAGGCGCGTAAATGCGAGTTATAGCAACCAAGCCATGATACCCCAGGGGCAGGCGCGTCCCAAACCCCACCTAGTCATTGGGGACGTTCTTGAATGACTAGTCGTTTAAGAACGTCCCCAATGACCCCCACAACCTAGCCATCGAGGCATCCCCGAAGTTGCGGTGAAATAGGGACTGATTGAAGCTCTGAGACCGCCAAACAGTCCCTATTTCACCGCAACTTATGATGGGGATTTTTGGGCGCTGGGTATAATCGTCGTATTGCATTGAAATGTGGCGAAAGGAGTGGCAATGTCTCGGTATTGCGCCTCGTGCGGCAAGCTTCTTGCAGATAATGCCAAGTTCTGCACCTCGTGCGGTGCACCCGTTGAGCAAACAACCGCGAGCGATAGCCAGCCCGCTTTCGAGCAGACCGGTTCCCTCGATACGCCGCAAGCCAAGGCGGACGACCCCCTCGCCTATCGCCCCGACCCCGCCGCAGGCCCCGCGGCCGTCGAGCCCACGCAGCGCATACCCGTCGCGAGCGGCTCGTCCCAACAGGAGCCGGCTCCCGCATACGCGCCCGCTTCGCCACAGACCCCCGCTCCCAAAAAGAGCGGCGCCGGGCCGCTTATCGCCGTTATCGTTGTGCTGGTGGCGATCATCATCGCCCTGGTCGTTTTCTTTGTGATCAAGCCTTTCGACAGCGCCGCCACGCAGACGACTGCCGAGGTAGCTAAGCTGCACCATGACGTCGACGACGATGACCTAAAGCCTCTCGGCGATCCCAACAGCCTGTACGACGATGATGACGATGACGATGACGATGACGACGAGGATGGCGGCGAAGCAACGCTCTCCGAGCAGAATCTCTACCGCCGACTGAGCGAATACTACGACTTGCTCGAAGACCTCGACAACTACGTCCGTGGCTGCGCGCAGAACTTCAACGGCAGCTATCTGGAAGAAGATCGCACCACCCGTCAAAATCTCGCCGACGTCGCCGAGCGCACAGAGGACACCATCGAGCAGTATTACGACATCGTCGAGGACCTGGACGTCCCGACGAGCTCTAAGAACTACAGTTCCTGGAAAGACATCGTTGCCCTGTATGACGACCTGGATCACCGCATTGACGCAATCTGTGATGCCTGGGAGATCAGCCTGAAATACACCAAGCCTGCGGATCACAAGAATGAGATCGTGGCGCCGCTGTCGCGCGACAACGTGGCGGGCACCAATGACAATAAGTACCGCCTAGATTTTGAGGAGCGCTATCCCAGCGCCAAGCCTGTCGAGGTGAAGTAATCCCAACAACTGATCAAAACTTGCGGTGAAATAGGGATTAATTAGGCCTTTTGCCAGCAAAAACAGTCCCTATTTCACCGCAACTTAGAAGTGGGGCCGGGCGCGCATTTGCATTTGCGCGCCCGGCCCCGCCGCGTCTATATGTGCTCGGCTACTTGTCGGCAGCGGTCTTTTTGGTAGTCGACTTCTTGGACGTCGTCTTTTTCGCCGTCGTCTTTTTGGCAGCAGTCTTCTTTGCCGCCGTCGTCTTCTTGGCCGTGCTCGCCTTGGTCGTGGTCTTGCGGCCGCGGGCGGGCTTCTTCTCCTTGGTCGGGCAGTCCATGTTCACGCAGATGCGCCACGGGCCGCGCGCCGTGTTGACCACCACGATGGGGGCGCCGCACTCGGGGCAGGTCTCACCCGTCGCCTCGAGCTTACCGCGCGCCGGCAGAGGATAGCTCACGCCGCAGTCATCGTAGTTGGTGCAGCGGATAAAGCGCTTGCCGCTCTTCTCGCTCTTGTGTGCGATCAGGTCGCCATGGCGTCCGGCCTCGGCACATACCTTGCACTCACCCACCTTAAGGTCGGGTTCGTAGTTAGTGGGGCACGTGGGGTTCACGCAGATCTCAAAGGCCTTCTGACGGAACGGCTGGCACTTAATGCGCGGCGCGCCGCACTCGGGGCACACGGCCGCCTCGCCCTCGAGCGGGCTCACCTTAACGCCGCTCGGCACCGGATAGGTCACATCGCAGTCGGGCCAACCCATGCAGCCGATAAAGCTGCCACGGGTCTTGGCGCTCGTCTTCATGACCAGGTCCTTGCCGCACTTGGGGCAAGCGCCCACGCGCGCATCGGCCGTGACGGCGTCGCTGATGGCGTCGCCCAGCTCCTGCGTGTGCTTGAGCAGCTCGTCGAGCACGCCAGCCAGCAGCGCGCGCGAGTGCGTCACGACATGCTCTTCGGTGTCCTCGCCGCGCTCGACGCGGGTCATGTCGCCGTCGAGCTCACTGGTCATATCGGGGCTCGTGATGCGCGGGGCAAACTGTGACAGCGCATCGATGATGGCAATGCCCAGCTGGCTCGGCTCAACGGGATCGTTTTTGAGATAGCGCACGGCATACAGGCGCTCGATGATGCTCGCGCGCGTGGACTTGGTGCCCAGGCCGCGCTTTTCCATCTCCTGCACGAGCTTGCCCTGGCTGTAGCGCGCGGGCGGCTCGGTCTGCTTTGCCTCGAGCTTAATGTCGAACACGTCGACCGTATCGCCCTGCTCCAGCGGCGGCATCTGCTCATCGCGCTTAAGTCCATACGGATACGCCTCGCGGAAGCCCGGAGTCACGAGCACATCGCCCGAAGCCACGAACGGCTCACCGTTGACGTCGAGCTCGAGCTTGGTGTTCTCGATGGTCGCGGGACCCATAAGCGTCGCTAGGAAGCGGCGGGCGATGAGGTCGTAGAGCTTGCGCTGGCCGCCGTCGAGTGTGGACGGATCGCCCTCGCCCGTAGGGTAGATAGGCGGGTGGTCGGTGGTCTCGACTTTACCGCGCGTGGGCTTCATGGGGCCGGCGAGGACCTTTTTGCACACGGGCGCCAGCGCCGGGTTGATCTTTGCCAGGTCGCTCACTACGGCGCCCAGATCGAGCGTCGCGGGATACACGGTGTTGTCGACACGCGGGTAGCTGATAAGGCCCGCCATGTAGAGGGACTCAGCGATGCGCATGGTACGCGCAGGCGAGATGCCCTCGGCTGCGGCGGCAGCCTGCAGCGAGGTGGTCGCAAACGGCGTGGGCGGCTGCTGCTTGCGCGAGCGCTTGGTCACCGCGGCGACGGTTGCCGTCTTGGCACCGTCAACGTGACCGTACGCCGTCTCAGCAGCATCCTTGTCGGTAAAGCGCGCCGTCTTGTGCGCGATCTTAAAGCGATCGTCCTCGGCAGCGCCTTGCGCGGCACCCATGCCGCGAATCTGCCAATAGTCCTCGGGCACAAACGCCATGCGCTCGCGCTCGCGCTCGACCACCAGGGCAAGCGTCGGCGTCTGCACACGGCCGGCAGAGCGCACGTTACCAAAGCCGCCAAACTTGGCGAGCGTCAGGTAGCGCGTGAGCACCGCACCCCAAATGAGGTCGATGTGCTGGCGGCTCTCGCCGGCGTCGGCCAGATTCTGGTCGAGCGAGACGAGATTATCGAAGGCCTGCGTGATCTCGGCCTTGGTAAACGAAGAGTACTGGGCGCGGGCAACCGGCAAGTCCGGCGCCACCTCGCGCACCTTGTTGAGGGCGTCCGAACCGATTAGCTCGCCCTCGCGATCGAAGTCCGTGGCGATAATGACGCTGTCAGACTTTTTAGCGAGGTTCTTGAGCGAACGAATGAGTTCCTTCTCGGCCGGTAGCTTAATGACGGGCGCCCAGGTGAGGTAAGGCAGGCTCTCGAGTTTCCAGCCCTTGATTGAGATGCCATCGGCAAGAAACGGCTTGCGCTTGGTGTCGTAGGGCGGACGCGCCAGGCCATCGGGTATGTCGGCCGGCAGCATCTCGCCGTCCTCGGTGACCGAATACCAGCCCAGCTTTTTATCGAACAGCACGCTGTCGCAAAAATCGGGCGCTAGGATGTGACCGGCAAGGCCGATGGTCACGCACTCCTCGCCCTTCCACTCAAAACGGTAGATGGCGGTGTTGTACACCTTGTCCTTTTTGGGCTTGCCCGTGGACAGACGCTCGGCGATCTGACGCGCGGCGTCGTTTTTCTCGGCGATGATGAGCTTCAAAAGAGGCTCCTATCTCGTATCTCTGCGGCTACGCCCGCCCGTATGGCGGCCGACTTACGCCCTTGCTTGCTCAATCTGCCCGATGAGCCAATCGCACCAGGCATCCATGCCCTCGCCCTTGCGCGCGCTCACGGCAAACCGCGGCGCCTGTGGATTGAGGTCATCGAGTGTCTTAGTATACCTATCCATGTCAAAATCGAAAGCCGGAGCCACGTCAACCTTGTTGAGCAGCTGCGCGCCGGCGTGTTGGAAGATGCCCGGGTACTTGATGGGCTTGTCGTCGCCCTCGGGCACCGAGAGGATCATGATGGACAGGTTCTCGCCCAGGTCAAAGTCGACTGGGCAGACCAGGTTACCCACGTTTTCGATAAAGATGACGTCGATGTTTTCCAGACCCACAGCCTGGTCGAAGGCGTCAACGGCCTCCATGATCATGTTGCCCTCGAGGTGGCACAGGCCGCCCGTGTTGATTTGGATGGCGGGCATGCCGGCTTCCTTCATGGTGATGGCGTCGACGTCCGAGGCGATATCGCCCTCGATGACGGCGCAGCACAAGCCGGCCTTGTCGCGCAGGCGCTCGTTGGTGCCCAGAATCGTAGTGGTCTTGCCCGAGCCAGGGCTCGACAGCACATTGATCACATAGGTGCCTGTCTCTTTAAATCGCTGTCGCAGCTGATCTGCCAGGCGCTCATTGCGCGACAGAATTGGCGATGCGATATCAATCGTTTTCTCGGCCATACTCGGCGCTCCTTACTTCTACCATTTATACCCCGTCCCCAGGTTGCTGGCGGGCTAATCGTCGGGGGTCTCGATCTCGATACTTGCGATGTCGAGTTCGCGGCCGTGCAGCAGACGCACGTTGGCGCCGCCACACTGGGGACAGCGACAATGGAAACGGTCGTGATCAAAGACCTCGCCGCAGTCCAGGCACTCGCTTTGTGGATGGACCTCCTCCACGGCAAGCTCGCAGCCGCGCGTGAGCGGGTCCTCGTCGCGAAACGTCTCCCAGGCAAAGTCGAGCGCCTCGCGCACGACCTCGGTCATATCCCCGATACGCAGCGTTACCAAAACGGCGCGCGAGGCCCCCGCCCCACGCGCCGCGCGAATCACTGTATCGAGTATGCCGTTGACAATGCCAACCTCGTGCATACCGATTTACTCCTCGTCGTCCTCATCGTCCGAGAACAGGTCCAGACGACTCACAAACAGGCCCTCCTTGCCCTCGCGCGCGGTAATGACCACACGGGCGATGGCGAGCGAAATCTCGTAGAGCGAGAGCAGGGCGCCATACATGAGACCCAGCGTAACGGGCGAGCCGTCGGGCGTGATCACAGCCGAACCCACGAGCAGGCCAACGTATACATAACGCCAGGCACCGCGGAAAGCAGCGTAGGACACGATGTGGAAGACGGACAGATAGAAGATGATGAGCGGCAGCTCAAACGCCACGCCAAAGCCGATCATAAAGAGCAGCTCCATGTTGACGTAGTTCTCCAGATCGGGCAGTGCCGTAGCGACGGCCGAGGTCTCGCCGATGAGCCACTCAAAGCCCGCAGGAATGATGATGAAGTAGCAGAAGATGGCACCCAGGAAGAACAGCACCGTCGAGGCGAGCACCGTGGGCACGACCCACTTGCGCTCGTTGGGTCGAAGCGCCGGCAGGAAAAACGCTAGAATCTGCCAGATGATCATGGGCGTGCACATGACCACGGCCATCTTGATGGCCAGCGAGAAGCGCAAGCCAAAGCCGCCGAGCGTGGTAGTGATGTAGAACTTACCGTCCGGCACAAAGGAGCGGATGGGATCTTCCAGGATGTCGAGCACAACAGGCGTGGCGAAATACAGCACGATAGCGGCGGCAAACACCGACACGACCACGATGGTCAGGCGGCGACGGAGTTCTCCCAGGTGATCGAAGAGCGGCATACGCGCAGGTCCGATAGGCATTACTCATCGCCTCCCTTCGGGGTGTCGGCGGCAGCGGCCTCGTCCTCGTCCTCGTCCTCGGCCTCGAGCTCGCGAGCGAGCTGGTCGACGACGGCCTTGCGCTTGCGGGGACGACGGGCATAGAGATCAGCCGTCGTGGGCTCTGCCGGCTCCGGCTCGGGCTCCGGCTCTGCAGCAGGCTCGGGTTCGACGGTGGCAGCGGTGGCAGCGGCAGGCTCGGCCTCGGCGGGCTCGGCACCCTCGGTCTCCTCAGCAGCGCCTTCGCCCTCAGCAGCACCCTCGCTTGCAGCCTTCTCGGCGGCAAGGCGGGCGCGACGCTCGGCAAAGGTCTCCTTCTTGGCGGGCGCTGCCGTCTCGGCGGCATCCTCGTCCGCATCGGAATCGTCATCGACGGCAGCCTTCTTGGGCTTGACCGGGGCCGACGCGGCCTCGCTCACCGGATCGATGATCTCGGACTGAACAACGGCCGTCATCTTTTCCTGCGTCTCGCGGAACTGACGGATGGCACGGCCGATCGTGCGGCCCATCTGCGGGAGCTTATCCGGGCCAAACAGCAAAAAGCCGAAGACCACGATGATCGCGAGCTCACCCTCTCCAATACCAAACACACATACCTCCAAGGCTCGATGTGAGTCGAGCCCGCACCGCGCCATTCGGCCGGAACTCGTCTATTCATTCGGTCAAGTATAGCGCCCGGACGCCAAAACGTCCGAGCGCATCACAAACATATGCCAAACGGCATGCCCTTTTGGGGGCAAAGATTATGCAGCGGTGATCGAAATCTCCTGGTCGACACCCAACAGCTGAACCACGCGCATCACCGGGGGCTGCACATTGGTGCAGCTAAAGCGCTTGCCGTGGTCGACCGCGTGGTGCGCGGCGCCCACGAGCACGCCAATGCCCGTCGAGTCGATGTAGCTCACCTGGGCAAAATCGAGCTCAACGGCCTCGGTGGGCTGCTCGAGCGCCAGGTCGATAGCATTGCGCAGGCTGTCGGCGTTAGAGATATCGATCTCGCCGGTTACCTTAATGGTGTAGAGCTCTGGCGTGGGGTTGGTGGAAATACCCAAATCCATGTATACGCTCCTTTACGTATCGAAAGTGCGGATAGTACGGGAAGCCGCGCGTTAGGCGCGCTCGGCACGCGCAAGCTCGGCAGCGACGAGCTTCACAGCCAGCACCAGCACATCGAGCGCGGCCTCCAGGTCCTCGACCGTGGGATAGCTCGGTGCGATGCGGATGTTGGTGTCGCGCGGGTCCTTGCCATAGGGCCAGGTGGCACCGGCCGGCGTGAGCTTGACGCCCAGGTCGGCACAAAGCGCGGCGACCTTCTGGGCCGAGCCCTCGGGACCATCGAAGCTTACAAAGTAGCCGCCGCGGGGGTGCGTCCAGGTGGCGCAGCCCGTGTCGCCCAAGCCCTCGGTGAGCTTTCGCTCGACAGCCTCAAAGCGCGGGCGCAAAAACTCGGCATGCTTTTTCATGTGCTCCTTGACCGCCTCGATGGTGGGAAGGAAGCGCACGTGACGCAGCTGGTTGAGCTTATCGGCGCTGATGAGGCCGGCCTTCAGGCGCTTGGAGAACTCCGCGATAACCGCGGGGCTCGCACCGATAAAGCCGATACCGGCACCCGGGAAGGTGATCTTGGACGTCGAGGCGAATGCCACCACGCGGTCCTCGGTGCCCGCCGCGCGGGCAAGATCAAAGATGTTGGCGAGCTCGTCGGTCTCGTCGTACAGGTCGTGCACGCAGTAGGCGTTGTCCCAGAAGATGCGGAAATCGGGCGCGGCCGTGTGCATCTCGACCAGGCGGCGCACGGTGTCCTCGCTAAAGGTGATACCCGTGGGGTTGGAATACTTGGGCACGCACCAGATGCCCTTGATGGAATCGTCGGCGGCAACGAGACGCTCGATCTCGTCCATATCGGGGCCGTTGTCGGTCATCGCGACGGGAACGTTCTCGATACCCAGATCGGCGGTGATGCCAAAGTGGCGGTCGTAGCCGGGAACAGGGCACAGGAACTTGACCTTCTTGCCGTCGTGGGCAGCCTCGTAGGCATCCCAGGGCTCGCTGCCGCACGAGCCGCAGCGCCAGAACATACCGGCGATGTCGTGCTCGATCAGCAGGCTCGACGAACCCAGCACGAGCGTCTGCTCGGCGGGGCAGCCCAGGAACTCCCCCGCCAGCTTGCGTGCCGAGGGAATGCCCTCAAAGCAGCCGTAGTTGGAACAGTCGACGTTGCCGTCGTGCAGGTCGGCATCGGCATTGAGGATATCGAGCATGGGTCGAGAGATGTCCACCTGGGAGGGCGACGGCTTGCCGCGGGCCATGTCGAGCGCCAGGCCCTTGGCCTTGACCTCGGCGACCTCGGCTTTGAGCGCCTCGATGGCGGCATCGAGTTCGGTGGTTTCCATCTTCTGGTAGATCGTCTGCATGGGTGCGACCTTTCACGAAGCGGTACGTTGCAATTCTTCTAAGTATAGACCGCCACCGTCACAACGTTATGAAGCCGTGATAGATTAAGTCCATCGCAATAAATTACGAATCGCCGCGCATGCCGGCATGAAGCGCCCAAGGAGGCACTATGGAGTACGGATCGTTCCAGGCCGAGGAATTCGGCGACCTTCAGCGCCTGGTCGACGGACTGTTTTACGACCGCCACGCCATCGACCGCCTGGATCTGATCGTACAGGCCGAAATCTTGGACCTGGCGCCCGATCTCATGGAAATCGTGAACCTGCTACCGCCCGGCTATTACGACCGCCAGTCACTTTGCGACCAGCTCAACTCCGCCTTGGCCGCCCACGGCTGGGGCGCCATCTACGGCACCGTGGAATAAACCTAGTCATTGGGGCCTGTGGTCAAAAAATAGCAAATATGAGTACTGTTACTTTTTTAGTAACAGCGATTTTGAATTAAAAAGGCCAGTCTTGGCCTTTTGTGTCCGGTTTTGGAAGGATGCATCAGCATTTTTCGTCCAGCCACGCAATCGTTAATGCACAGACAGAATAGATTTGTACATTATTTTTCGCGCCTAAAATGAAACGCCGTTTGTGACAGTACTCACAAACGGCGTTTTTTGGCCACTGGGGTGTCCGGCAGGTGGCAAGTACCACTCAAAACCGCGTTTTACACGCGCTCGAGCAGGCTCTGGCGTCTGTTTCTACGCGCCTACTCGTTCTTGGGCGCGGGGTGCTTGCAGATCACACTCATGTAGATCATGCCAAGTACGGCCGCGGTGACAGAGCCGGCGAGAATAGCGGCCTTGGCGGCCAGGACCTCAAACTGGGCCGTCGGGAAGGCAAGGCCGCTGATGAGGATCGACATCGTAAAGCCGATACCGCCCAGAATGCCCACACCGGCAATCATGTGCCAGTTAACGTTATGCGGCAGCTCGCAGACCCTAAACTTAACCAGGGCAAACGTCATGCCAAAGATACCGATCGGCTTGCCCAGCAGCATGCCAAAGTACACGCCGAGCGTCACCGGGTCGGTGAGCAGCGTGCTCATGTCCACGCCCACTAGGCGAACCTGTGCGTTCACGAACGCAAAGATCGGCAGAATCACAAAGTTGACCGGCGTGGAGATCAGACGCTCCATGCGGATGAGCGGCGGGGTCACGCGGTGCATGACGCGCTCGACTTTGGTGGTCGAGACGGTAAAGTCATGCTGGCCCAGGATGTGTGCCTCGTCGTCGTAGCGGTCATCGAGCAGCGGCAGGCACTCGCCCAACCAATCGGTGAGGCTATCGAGCTTGACACCACACTTGGCCGGGATGGTAAAGGCCAAGATGACGCCAGCAAGCGTGGCATGTACGCCGCTCTTGAACATGCAGAACCACAGCAGCAGACCCAGTACCGAATACGGGGCAAGGCGGTAATGCTGCGTTTTGTTGAGCCACACGAGCGCGCAGGTCACCAGCGCGGCGGCGCCCAACCAAAACGGATTGGGGCTCTGACCGTAGAAGATGGCGATGGCGGCGATGGAGATGAGGTCGTCGGCGATGGCGAGCGTCGAGAAGAACACGCGCACGCCGTTGGGCACGCGGTTGCCCAAAAGCGACAGCACGCCCAGCGCAAAGGCAATATCGGTTGCCATGGGGATGGCCCAACCGTTGCGGGCGCCGGCATGGTTAAAGATCAGGTAGATGCAGGCAGGAACGACGACGCCGCCCACGGCCGCCAGCATGGGAAGCATAGCCTGGCGCGGGTTCTTGAGCTCGCCAACCGTCATCTCGTACTTAAGCTCAATGCCCACCAACAAAAAGAAAATCGCCATGAGGAAGTCGTTGACGAAAAGCTCAACGGTGAGACCGGCCGCAAGGTTGCCCAGACCCACATACAGCGGGGTCTCCAAAAAGTGATGGATGGCCTCGTAGGCATCGGTGTTGGCGCAAATGACGGCGGCGATGGCGGCGAAGACCATGACGGCGGCGGAAATCGTGCCGTTCTCGGTGATGCGCTCCCAAATGTCGTGGCGCTCAAAACGCTTGCGCTCACGGACGTTGAACAGCTGCTCGGGTGCTGCCATGGGCGGCTCCTTTCACGGGAAAGCTCCCGTCTTAAAAAAGCACGGCCCGCCCAAGTGGCGGCGCCGCGCTCTAACGTATTACGCTTGCATCTAGCCTACCCTGCACGACAAGCGCGCAAGCGTGGCCGAAAAGCGGAACCATAGGTTGAACATTATTTGCTCAACGGCACGGGCACGCCTGTCCAATAGACAACACGGCCCCGCGCACAAAAAACGACCGGAGCGCGGGGCGTCCGCGGTCCGGTCGTCGGTGTTAGGTCAAAAGAACCTAGTAGGCGGCCATGATGGGGGCAGCGACCTGCTTCTTACGGGAGAGGACGCCCGGCATCCAGACGCCGTCGTGCTCGTCGGCAATGCCCAGGCCCTTCTGAGCAGCCTCGGTCTCGCCCTCGAGCAGGACCTGCGAGCCCTCCTCCATGATGTCGGTGATGCACAGGACGATGCCGTCGGCACCCTTCTCGGCGGCGTAGGCGCGCATGGCCTCGCGAATCTCGTCGATCATGCCAAGCGCACGGCTCTTGTCGACAGTCTCGTACTGGCCGATGAGCAGCTTCTTGCCGGCAGGCTCGAACATCTTGATGTCGTTGCCGACCATCTCGGCTGCGGTGAAGGAGCCGGACGGACGGGTGAGGAAGACCTCCATGCCAAACTTGACCGGGTCGACGCCCACCTGCTCGCCGAGCTTGGCGGCGACGGCGCGGTCGACATCGGTGGTGGTGGGGCTCTTGAGCATGAGCGTGTCGGTCATCATGGCCGAGAGCAGCAGCTTGGCCTGGACGTCGGAAAGCTCAACGCCGAGCACGCCGGCGAGCTTGGTGACGATGGTGCAGCTGGAGCCCCAGGGCAGGCAGATGTAGTGCAGCGGGCCGGCGGTCTCGAAGTCGCCGATGCGGTGATGATCGACAACGCCAAAGACCGTGGCGTCCTTAAGGCCGGCGACGGACTGGGCAGACTCGTTGTGGTCGGTGAGGACGACGAGCTGACCAGCCTCGACGGACTCGATCACGCGGGGCTCGGCGATGCCAGCGTCGGCGAGCAGCTTGGCGGACTCGGCCGGAAGCTGACCAAGGGCGCAGGCCTCGTAGGTGTTGCCGGCATACTCAACCTGGTTGAGCAGCTGGGACAGGACGACGGCGCTCATGATGGCGTCGTTATCGGGGTTCTGGTGACCAAAGACAAGAACGTTTGCCATGGATATCCTCCACTTGATATGTGTACTTGGACGTAGCTATGGTAGCACGCCGATGCCGAGCCTTCGCAGACGGAAGGGCCACGGCATATTTTGGGGCGCAGGCACGGGGGCCAAGGCTGTCCCTTTTGCACCATGTTGGTGCAATGTAACCTGTCCCCCTTGCACCAGCTATTTACCGGCGGCGCGCAGGGCTACGTAGGCGGCACCGATGATGCCGGCGTCGTTTCCGAGCGAAGCGACCTTAATGGGCGTCTCGCGCGAGGCAGAGAGCGCGTACTGCTTAAAGTGCTCGCGAACCTTGTCGAGATAAACATCGGCCGAGGCAGACGCGCCGCCACCGATCAGGAACATCTCGGGGTCGACCACGTTGGCGATAAGCGCCAGGGCGCGGCCAAGGTAGTCGGCCATGGTGTCGGCTGCGGCCAGCGCAAGCTTGTCGCCCTCGCGGCAGGCCTGGAACACGTCCTTGGAATCGGAGGGGCCGGTGAGCTCAATGGGCTCGACACCCGCCTTCTTGCACTCGGCAAGGTAGTTGCTCACCACGCCGGTGGCGCTGGAATACTGCTCCAGATGGCCATGGCCGCCACAGCCGCAGGTGCGCTCCTCGGCCGGGTTCAGGCACATGTGGCCAATCTCGCCGCCGGCGCCCACAACGCCCGATACCACGTCGCCGTTAACGATAACGCCGCCGCCCACGCCGGTACCGATGGTGACCATCACCACGTTCTGCACGCCCTTGGCAGAACCGAGCCAGGCCTCGCCCATGGCAGCGGCGTTGGCATCGTTCTCATACTTAACGACCGCATCGGGGCAGTGCTTCTGAATGGCGACCCTCAGCTCGGGCAGGTTAATGGCAATGTTGGCCTTGACCTTGGCATCGCCCGACGCCGGGATGGGACACGGAACGGCCAGGCCAATGCCCGCCACAAAGGCACGCGGAATCTGTGCCTTGGCGACCACCTGGTCGATAGCCTCGGTCACCGCGGCAAAGCCCGCAGCGTCAACGATAGGAGGCGTGGGCACGCTGGCCTTGGCAAGCAGGTTGCCGTCCTCGTCGAACAGGCCCTCCTTAACCGAAGTGCCGCCGACGTCGATGCCGATGTAGTACTGCTTAGGTTCCATGGGAGCCCACCTTTCTCGTTTAAACATTGCCTGTATGGTACCGCTCTCAAGGCAAAAACCTACCAAAAAGGGACAGGTTTGTTTTGGCAGGTTTTATCTGGGGTAACGCAATTGGCTGCCCAACAGGCCGCGCAAGACCATCCCCAAAAATAAAGGCGCCGGGAGGCGGAGGCTCCCGGCGCCCGTCAAAGGGACTATGTTGTCTGTTGGACCGCACGGTCCGTCGCGGCGATAACGCCGACTAGGCCTGAAGTGCCTGCAGCTGCTTGTGAACCTCGATGAGCTCCGTCGCCATGACGCGCATGGTCTCGGTGCCGGCCATCTGGTCCTCGGCATGCAGCAAAATCAACGGGGCCTCGCCGTTACGCTCGCCGTTGGCCTCCTTCTTCAGAAGCCCCATGTGAACATCGTGGCCACCGTTATAGGCCTCGTCGCCCTGCTTGATAAGCTCCTCGGCGGCGTCAAAATCGCCCTCCTTGGCCTTTTGCACGGCATTGATGTACATGCTCTTGGCGGTACCGACGTAGCTGATGATCTCAAAGCAGGTCATCTGCAGTTCGTTCATATCCTCCATGCAGAGCACCTAGCCCATCACGCTGACGCAGTGGTCGATGATGCCGGCAGCGTTCATGCGGCCGTAGTCGACCATGTTGATAACCTCAACCGGGAAGCGGCCGGCGGCCTCCTTCTCAAAATCGCCCTTGGTGTAGCCGATCTGCGGACCAAGCAGCAACATGTCGCACTCGTCCAGGTGATCGTGGGCCTCGTTCATGGGACGAGCCTCGACCTCAATATCCAGACCACGGTTTGCAACCTCGGCCTGCATCTTCTGGACCAGCAGGCTCGTGGACATACCGGCATTGCAGCAGAGCATGATCTTCTTCATGGTTTCCTCCTTATAACTGCGCGGCGCGCAGACGACAACTGGTTTTATTCCTTGCGGCTATTGTGCCCACCCCCCTGCATCTTTACACAAGGGAGAGAGCTGCGGGCACCGGCACCGCGTACCGGCGCCCGCAAAGGTGAAAGGGACGAACGTTAGGCGTTCTACTCGGCGAAAGCCTCCTGCTTGGCGATTGCCTTCTCGGAAATCTTCATAAAGGGCAGGTAGACGGCCATGCCAATGACAATCTCGATAGCCTGCCACACGCCGGCGCGCCAGTCAAAGCCCGTAGCGAGCAGGGCATTGATGACGGGAGGCATGGTCCAGGGCACCTGGGCGATGCAGGGGCTGATGATGCCTGCGCAGGTAAGGCCATAGGTGATGCCGATGAACAGATCGGGAAGAAGAACGAACGGGATCATGAGCGGCAGGTTGTACACGATGGGGTAACCGTAGATAACCGGCTCGTTGATGTTGAACAGACCAGGCAGGATAGCCATCTTGGAAACGGTCTCGGAAGCCTTGTTCTTGGAGAACAGGAGCGTGTCGAGCAGGAGCATGAGGGTGCAGCCCGAGCCGCCGATGAGGGCGAAGCTGTTAACGATCTGCATGTTCATGTAGTGATCGGGCTGGATGGTGCCACCGGCGGCAAAGGTAGCCATGTTGTCGACGATGAGCATGGTCAGGATCGGCTCGACGGTAGCGCCAGAGATGGTGGACTGGTGAATACCGACGCAGAACAGCAGGTTAGCAAGGGTGTAGATGAGGATAACAGCCCACGGACCGGCGTTCATGATGCTCTTGAGCGGGTTGGAGATGCACGTGGAGATGATGGTGCACAGATCGGTGCCGGCGCACACGGCGAGCAGGGCTGCGGCAAGAGCGAAGACCGCGAGGTTAAGCAGCATCGGAATCATGACGTTGAAGGAGTTGGAGACCGCGGGAGGCACGCCCTCGCCCAGCTTAACCTTGAGCTTCTCGACGCCAGAAATCTTGATGAAGAGCGAGACGGAAAGCAGGGCGATGATAATAGCCGAGAACAGACCGTTGGTGCCGGTGTTGGCAGTCGAAAGGGCGCCCGTGACCTCGGCGGAGGTGATCTTGTCGGTGAGCAGTGGGCTCGTGGCGGCAAGCGAGGCGGTGATCTGCTGCGGCATCATGATGACGAAGGCAGAGATGGCGACGACCACGCAAGCGAGCGGGTTATCGAAACGCTTGTTCTTGGCGAGGCTGTAGCCAATCAATCCGGCCAAGATAATGGCAGAGACGTTGAGGGTGCCCAGCGTAATTGCCGAGCCCCACGTCTGAAGGTTGGCAAGGCCCGCCGCATCGAGCGGGAACAGAGGGAACACGACGTTGTTAATAAGAACCGCGATACCCGCAAGGATATAGAGCGGCGTGATGGTCGCGAAGGCGTCACGCAGGGAACGCAGGTGAACCTGGTTTCCCACCTTCGCAGAGACCTCGGCAAACTTGTCGAGGAAGCTCTTTCCGTTGTCACTGGCCATGATTGCTCCTAACTTTCAAATCCGGCCTTTTCCTATGCGCACGGTGGTCTGTCGCCCTCTGCCACCAGATGTGCCATGTGTTGCGCGCGGCGGCGCGCGGTCTGGGCGTTCGCCCGGTCGCTAATCAACCACGTGGGTCGTGGCGACCTGTTTGAGCCAGGCCGCCGACTTCTTAAGGCGGCGCTTGTAGCCGTCCATGAGATCGACCTCGACAAAGCCGTAACGATTCTTAAAGGCATTGGCCCAAGACCAGTTATCGATGACGGCCCAGTAGTGATAGCCCCGGCACTTGGCGCCCTCGTCGATGGCCTTGGCCACCCACTCCAGGTGCTGACGTACAAAGTCGACGCGGTAGTCATCCTGGATGGTTCCTTCGGCGTCACGGTTCTTGTATTCGTCCATGATGCCGATGCCGTTCTCGGAAACGAACCACTCAAGATCGGGGTAGTTCTTAGCGCAGTCCATGCCAAAGTCGTAGAGGCCCTGCGGGTAGATCTCCCAGCCGCGGCTCTCGTTCATAACGGCGTCGGGCCATACGTACTCGTCGGCAAAGTGCGGCAGGCCGTACTGGTCGACCTTGCTCGCCGGCGCCTGAACACGCGTGGGGTGGTAGTAGTTGCAGCCGAGCCAGTCGACAACACCCTGCTTAAGGATCTCTTGGTCGCCGGCGCGGAACGGGAGCTTAACGCCGCCCTCGGCCAGGCTGTCGAGCACGTCGGCAGGAAGCTCGCCCTTGGTGATGAGGTCGAGCCACCAGCGGTTGTTGATGCCGCTGGTCATGCGCACGGCCTCGAGGTCCGCCTCGCTGGGGTTCTCCTTGGTGTAGACCGGGGTAAAGCAGTTGATCATGCCGATCTTGGCATCGGCGCGAATAGCGCCCTCGTCATAGGCGCGACGATAGTTGGCCACGGCCAGCGCGTGCGCCAGCGAGATGTGATACTGCACGGTGCGGGCGCGGTTGAAGTCGTGGAGCTGCGGGAACCACACGCCCTCCTGATAGCGCTGCTCGGGCTCGACGATGGGCTCGTTAAAGGTGAACCAGTACTTAATCTCCTGGCCAAACTCGTGGAAGGCGACGTCGGCGTAATGTGCGTAAGCCTCGACAACCTCACGGCTCTCCCAGCCGCCACGGTTAAAGAGGTAGGTGGGCATGTCAAAGTGGTACAAGTTGACAAACGGCTCCAAGCCGGCTTCGCGAGAGGCGCGGAACAACTCGTGATACCACGCGGCACCTTCCTCGTTGAGGTTGCCGTCGGCATCGAGCAGACGGCTCCACTGGATGGAAGTGCGATAGGTATCCAGACCCAAGTCCTTCAAAATGCGAAGGTCTTCCTGGTACTTGGCCATAAAGTCATTGCCGGCGTAAGAGCCAACGCGGTTGTAGAACGAACCCAGATCCTGGATGGACCAGGTGTCCCACAGGTTCTCGAGCTTGCCGCCCTGGTTCCACTGACCCTCAGTCTGCGGGCCGGACATAGCAGCGCCAAAGAAGAAGTCGTTGGGCAGCTGATACTGTGCCATCAAAGTCCTCGCTTTCGTGTTCTAGAGCTTCCGGTTGGAGACGGGTTTGCTTTGGCAGGTTATCCGGCGCGGGCGCGCACCGGCCATACCGATATCCAACCCGCCAAAACAAAACCGTCCCCAAACGGTCGATCCTGTTGTGCGGAAGGATTCCGTTCGTTGCTTAAACTATAGCGCTCTAATTTTAAAAGTAAAGCGTCTTTTTCTTTTTTCTTTCTCGAACTTCTTAGATAAAAGTAATATGGATGCCCTGTTGAGGGTTATACTTACTTTTTGTATTCATATATGTCGGAAAGGAGGTTCCATGATTCCCAAATACGAGGCGATAGCTGCAGATATTCGTCGAAGTATCGAGGATGGCGCTCTTAAACCGGGCGACAAGCTTCCCACCGTCGTTGAGTTCTGTGAGCTCTATAGCGTTTCCAAAATCACCGTCAAACGAGCTATCGAGCAAATCACCGAGGAAGGTCTTATTACCAGCCGGCGCGGATCGGGTACCTACGTTAAGGACACGGCGGGACTTCCCGGCCAGGCGTTTTTCCAGGGCAAAAACGACCGTGCCCAGGGCTTTTCGTATGAGCACCGCGGGGAAAAGGTGACCTCGGTGGTCTACGATTTCTCGATTGTTAATCCACCAGCGGACATCGCAGCCCAGCTGGGAATTGCCGAGGATGACTTTGCCTATCACGTCGTGCGCGTGCGTCAGGCCGATGGGAAGCCCATCGTTATCGAGTACACCTACATGCCCCTCGAGCTGATTCCAGGCCTTAAAAAGAAGGACCTGTACGGATCGGTCTACCATTTCATCCGCGAGCAATGCGGGCTGAAAATTTCGAGCTTCCACCGTACCATTCGCGCCGTAGCGGCAACCGAGGAAGAAGCCAATCGCCTGGACACCAAACCTGGCTCTCCCCTGCTCGAGCTCACCCAGATTGGCTTTTTGGACAGCGGCGCCGCCTTTGAGTATTCGGTCTCGCGCAACGTTGGCGACCGCTTTGAGTTGCACAACATAACGTTGGCATAGGTTTTTGTAGTCATCCGGGCGCTCGCTTTGAGCTGTTTTGTGCAGCGCCCGCACAACACAATGGGGGTATAAACATGTCCGATTTGATTAAGCTGACGCCGATCTTTCACGAGAAGATCTGGGGCGGCCGCCAGCTCGAAACCGTATTTGGTTACGACATTCCCGATGGTCCCATCGGTGAGTGCTGGGCCATCTCGGCCCACCCCAACGGCGACTGCCAGATCGCTGAGGGCCCGTACGCCGGCCACACGCTGTCGTGGCTGTGGGCCGAGCACCGCGAGCTCTTTGGCAACTGTGAAGGCAAGGAGTTCCCGCTGCTCATCAAGATTCTGGACGCCAAGGACGACCTTTCGATCCAGATTCACCCCAACGACGAGTACGCCGCCAAGCACGAGAACGGCAGCTTGGGCAAAACCGAGTGCTGGTATGTGCTGGACTGCGAGCCCGGTGCCACGATCATTGTCGGCCAGCGCGCCAAGGACCCCGTCGAGGCCGTACAGATGATCGAGGAAGGCCGTTGGGACGACATGCTCAACGTGCTGCCGATCCACAAGGGCGACTTTTTCCAGATTGATTCCGGTACCGTGCATGCCATCAAGACCGGCACGCTCATTTTGGAGACGCAGCAGTCGAGCGACGTGACGTATCGTCTGTACGACTACGACCGCCCCGGCACCGACGGCAAGCTGCGCCCACTGCACATTGAGCAGAGCCTCGATTGCATCGACTTTGATGCTCAGGCTCCGACCGACGGCACGGTAACCGCACCCGAGGTCGATGGCGTGACCGAGCTCGAGTCTAACTCCTGTTACACCGTCGATCGCGTGCGTGTCGACGGCAGCAAGACCCTCGACCAGCGCTGGCCCTTCATGTGTCTGTCGGTCATCGACGGCGAAGGCACCGTCTGCGGCGACCCCGTCCACAAGGGAAGCCACCTGCTGGCCCCGAACACCGTCAGCTCCATCGACCTCGAAGGCAAGATGGAACTGATCATCAGCCACCTGTAGGTCGCACCAACAACCCAAACGCAACAAGGGGCTCTCCCGTCCATGTGCGGGAGAGCCCCTTGCCATATCTATTTATCAGCCCACCCGGCTCTCCAGATCAAAAAGCGAACGAGCAGAGCGACGTTCGCAAGCACCGTTACCCACGGACCTGGGCGGGCGTATAGGGCAACATCGATCGCGAGTTCCGCACGCAAAGGAGCGCACTTAATGTGCTCTCCGTCTTGCGCAGGACTGCCCGCGCAGGCGATGTTGCCCCATACGCCCGCCCAGGTCCGCCGGGATCACGACAGCTTGACGATCGGTGCAAAACCTTTCATTAGCTTTTTGGTCTGGCCGGTCTTTTCGAATTGAACCTCGATCATGTCTCCGACGACCGAGATCACGGTACCCGTGCCAAAGGTCTTGTGGCTCACGGTATCGCCTGCGGCAAAGTCCTGCGACGCGCTAGCGCGATTGACCTTGCGCTCCACTGTCGGCGACACCTTAGATGACGGCTTTTTGGCTCGCGGCGCACCCGAACCAAAGGTCGAGGCAACACGGCCGGCGTCGGGCGAGACCCCACGATGGCGCTCGGTCCCGTAGCTGCTGCCGCCAAAGAAATCGTCAAAACTCGATCCACCGCGCGAACCGGAACCGCCGGTCGAGCGCGTATGCGAACCGAACACCTTGCCGCCATACATATCCGAACCCACGCCCGAGCCAAAGGTGCCGTGACGGTCGCCGCGCTTCTCCCAGCCCGTGCCCTCAAAACCGGCAGAACCGATACCGCTAAACTCGATATCCTCAAACGGAATCTCATTGAGGAAGCGCGAGCGCGGGTTGGCAGAGGTCGAGCCGTAGGTGCGACGCGTGGCCGCATAGGTCAGGAACAGGCGCTTACGGGCACGCGTGATGGCAACGTAGGCCAGGCGACGCTCCTCCTCGAGCTTGCCCGGGTCATCGCTGCCGCCAAAGTCGTGCACGTGCGGGAAGATGCCCTCCTCCATGCCGGCCACGAACACCGCCGGGAACTCCAGGCCCTTGGCGGAGTGGATAGTCATCATGGTGATGGCGTGCGTCTCGCCGGCCAGGGAATCCAAGTCGGAGCGCAGGGCCAGCCACTCCATGAGTGCCGGCAGCGCCTTACAGGTGAGCGGACCGTAGGTGCGCTCGATCTCGTCGGCATGCACGGCACCCGCCGGCATCTCTGTCGGCACGGCATACGCGTTGCCCGCGATGGCGGCGGCCAGGGCATCCTGCGGAGACAGCGCCGGAGCGGCCAAGCCATCGAGCGGATTAGAGCCCGCGGCGTCACGGGCGCCGACGAGCGCCTCAAACGAGGATGCCGAGGCGGACGGCCCCGGCTCGGGCGCGGGCGCGCTCACCACGACGGGCTCGGACTCGGCGCCGGCAGGCACATCGGCAACACCGGCTGCGCGCAGCTCTTCCAAGCTCTCGAGCGTGCCCTCGATATCCTCGTGCGTCTCCTCAAATTCAGCGGCGACGCCCAGGAATTCCTGGATGTTCTCGGCGCGGCTCTCGGACTCCATGGTGTCCTCGGCGCGGAAAGCCTGCAGCAGGCCCGTCTTATCGACGATCATCTCGACGACGTCCTTGAGTTCGCCGTCCATGCGGCGACCCTCGCGCACCAGGGAGACAAAGCTCGACAGGCCATTGCGCACCTTGGCGCTAAACATGCCTGTCTCGGCTGTTGCGATCTCGCAGGCCTGGAAGAACGAGCAACGGTTGTCGCGCGCCAGCTGCTCGATCTTTTGGATCGAGGTGGAGCCGATACCGCGGCGTGGCGTGTTGATGACGCGCTTGACGCTCATCTCGTCTGCCGGGTTCACGATCATCTTGAGATAAGCCATGACGTCGCGGATCTCGGCACGGTCGAAGAATCGCGTGCCGCCCACAATCTTGTAGGGCACGCCCGCGCGCAGGAACATATCTTCGAGGATACGCGACTGAGCGTTGGTGCGGTAGAAGACGGCGATGTCGTCGTAGCTCGTGCCTTTGGCATGCAGCTTCTCGATCTCGCCGGCAATCCAGCGGCCCTCGTCGCGCTCGTCGCTCGCCTGGAAGGCCTGAATCTTCTCGCCATCGCCCTCGGCCGTAAACAGGCGCTTGTCCTTGCGCTGCGAGTTGTGGCGCACCACGGCATTGGCGGCGCTCAGGATGTGACCCGTGGAACGATAGTTCTGCTCCAGCTTAACGGTCTTGCAGTTTTTAAAGTCCTTCTCAAAGTCCAGGATGTTGGTGATGTCGGCGCCGCGCCAGCTGTAAATGGACTGGTCATCGTCGCCCACGACCATGAGGTTTTGGTACTTGGCGGCCAGCAGGTTGGCGATCTCGTACTGGACGTGGTTGGTGTCCTGATACTCGTCGACGCTAATGTAGCGGAAACGCTCTTGGTACTTGTCGAGCACCTCGGGGCGGGTGCGCAGCAGCTCGAGCGTGCGCACGAGCAGGTCGTCGAAGTCCATCGCGTTAGCGGCGCGCAGGCGGCGTTCCAGCTCCAGGTAAACCTGCGCGGCCTTTTTGTCGTTGGGGCTGTCGGCGGATTTGAGCATGTCCTCGGGGCCGATCATGGCGTTTTTGGCCGAACTGATCTTGCTGCGGATCATATTGATGGGGAATTGCTTTTGCTCGATACCGAGTGCCTGCATAATATCGCGCACCATGCGCTTGGAATCGTCGTCATCGTAGATGGTGAACTGACCGGTGTAGCCCAGCAGGCCAGCGTCCTCGCGCAGCATGCGCACGCACATAGCATGAAAGGTGCACACCCACATGCCGCGGGTACCGCTGGGAATGAGCGCCGCCAGACGCTCACGCATCTCGGCCGCGGCCTTGTTGGTAAACGTGATGGCAAGGATCTGCCAGGGCTTAACGCCCAGGTCGCCGAGCATATGTGCGATACGGAAGGTCAAGACGCGGGTCTTACCCGAGCCGGCGCCGGCAAGGACCAGCAACGGACCCTCGGTGGTCAGGACCGCCTCGCGCTGGGCGGGATTAAGGCTGTCGATGTCGACGAGCGGCTTGGCGAGTTTAGGTGCCGGCGCGGGAGCGTCGTAAATGTCGAGCGGGACGAGCTCGGGCTCCGGCGCAGCGGGGGCGGTGTATGCATCGAGCGGCACGGATTCCGGCGTGGGCGGCACGGGCACCGCGGCGTTCTTTTCCCAGGGCAAGGGCTGGGTCATGGGCGACTCCTCATCTGACGGACGGCGCGCCTGCGGGCAGCGCCATAGTTTGAGCCGTACCAGTATACCGAGCCGCGCGGACACCGACGCAAATCACACCACGACTCCGTGCGCCGCCGTCAGGCCCGCCCCAGCGGATTTGGCGCAATGGGGTCAGGTTAGTCTGCACCATGTTGCTGCAAAGCAACCTGTCCCCATTGCACCAATCAGGGAGCCACCGATGTCATGGCAACGGCAGCGAGCGGCGGCCAGAACGAACAAATTGGCATGAAAAGAGGGCGGCATAGACCTTTTGGTCATGCCACCCTCTTTGAATGACAAATTGTCGTTCTGGCCGCCGCGCAGCGTCAACCAAGCTACAGGCCGAGCATAGGCTCCAAGACGAAGAAGTACGCAAGCACCACGATGCCCAGAATGATGCGGTAGACGCCGAAGCACTTGAAGTCGTGACGGCGGACGAAGCCCATGAGCCACTTAATGGCGATGAGCGAAACCACAAAGGCCACAACGCAGCCCACGCCCAGGATGGCGATCTCGTTGGCGCCAAAGGTACCGCCCTTGATGAAGTACTTGACCAGCTTGAGCGCACTCGCGCCAAACATGACGGGAATGGCCAGGAAGAACGTAAACTTGGACGCCACCGAACGCGTGCAGCCCAAAAGCAGGCCGCCGATGATGGTGGAACCGGAGCGAGACGTTCCAGGCACCAGCGAAAGCACCTGGAAGCAGCCGATACCCAGCGCAGTCTTCCAGCTCAGGTCCTCGAGCGTGGTGATGGAACCAAAGTCCAGATCCTCGTCATCGCCCTCATCCTCAGCGGTAGCCGCGGCGGGCGCCGCAAAGTGCGCACCGGCGGGACGTCCACCCGACACCACAGCACGCGAACCAAACGAACCGGCAACGGCCATTTCCTCGCGCTTGCTCGCGCGCCAGTTCTCGATCACGATAAACAGCACGCCGTACACAATGAGCGCCAGCGCCACGACTGGAGCATTGTAGAAATGCTCCTCCATCCAGTCGTTGAGCGGCAGGCCGATCGCCGCGGCGGGAATGCAGCCGAGCACAATCTTGCCCCACAGCACCCAGGTGTCGCGACGGCCCTCCTTGCCCTTGCTGGGCGAGAACGGATTGAGCTCATGGAAGAACAGCACACAGACGGCCAGAATGGCGCCGAGCTGAATCACGACCAGGAACATATTCCAGAACGTCTCGCTCACGTTCATCTTGACGAACTCGTCCACCAAGATCATGTGACCGGTCGACGAAACAGGCAGCCATTCGGTGATGCCCTCGACCAGGCCCATGAAGGCAGATTTTAGAAGCTCGATAATATCCAAAGGGACCCCCTCGTTAGACACCCGCCGATATTGTTCTGCGGACGGTGCGGGCGATGTCCCATTATCAACCGTTGGCGGCGCGCCTGCGCCTACCCTTACCAAAAAACTCGCCCGTTCACAGAATTGCGAGCGGTCAAACCCAAATCCTTGGGTATAACTGCAACAAGATAAAGTGTCCGGCGGCCGACGCGCCCGCGCCCGCCCGATGCACGAGCCCCGCGCCCGTGCGATAGACCAAGGAGGAAACCATGAACGAGGGCTACACCAAGGTATTTGTTTCACTCGACGGTACTGAGCAGCAGGATTTTGTGCTCGCACGCGCCATCAAGGTCGCCGCGAACAACGGCGCCAAGCTAATCATCGGCCACGTTATCGATTCCACGGCGCTCGAGAGCGCCGGTTCCTATCCGGTCGATCTGGTCAACGGCCTAGAGGAGGCATTTAAGAACTCCATCGCCAAGCAGCTCGAAGAGGCCAAGGCCAATCCCGATATTCCCGAGGTCGAGGTCATGATTCGCGCCGGCCGCATTCGCGAGACGCTCAAGGACGAGATGCTCGACGTGGTTAAGCCCGACCTGGTGCTCTGCGGCGCCCGCGGCCTGTCCTCGATCAAGTATGCGCTGCTGGGTTCGATTTCGACGTTCCTGCTGCGCAACACGGACTGCGACATCTTGGTCGTGAAGTAGGTTCCTTCCCGCCGGCGCAAGGCCTGCGGGGTTATCACGCCGACGTCCTCGCCGCTTCGCGGCTGCGGGATGTCGGCTTAGATAACCCCTCCCGGCCTTGCGCCTTCGTCACCGCACCTCAGCGAGTTGGCTGATAAAAGATGGCGTGCCGCCCCGTTTGGGGCGGCACGTTTTTGTTTGGGCGGACGTCTGCCGCGTGCGTACTCGAAGTATTGGAATTTGTTGGTCGAGAAGGCGAACGTTACGACGAAGCCTTCGCCGGGCTCGGATGCCGCGGTGACGTCGATGCCCATCTTGGAGCACAGGCGCGCCACCAGATAGAGACCGATGCCCGTTGCGCGCTTGGTGGTGCGGCCGTTGTCGCCGGTAAAGCCCTTCTCGAACACGCGCGGCAGGTCGGCCGCGCTCACGCCGCAGCCGTTGTCCGCGACGGTAAGCTCGATGCGCTCGCTCGCCAGGCCCTCGTCCAGCAACGCACCCGAAAACACGATCTTTGCGCCGTCCTCACGCGCATTTTTAATGCTGTTCTGAATGAGCTGGCCCAGAATAAACTCGAGCCACTTCTCGTCGGTAAAGACCTCAAAGTCGAGGTTCTCGCACACCGGGGCCACGTGCGCCGCGATGAGCTCACGCGCGTTGGCTTTAATCGCGCCCGTCACCAAGGTTTTGAGATCCCAGCGGCGAATCAGGTAGTCGCGCTCCACGACTTCCGAGCGCGCATAGTACAGCGCCTGGTCGATATAGCGCTCCACGCGGGCAAGCTCGCGGCCCAGGTCATCCACACGCGACAGATCGTCTTCGCTGCCGTCCAGGTTTTCCAAAATCAGATGGGCTGCTGCCAGGGGCAGCTTGGCCTCGTGGACCCAGCTCTCGATATAGTCGCGATAGTCATCGGTCTGGCGCCTGCCTTCGGCAACCTCGTCACAAGCGGTTTTGCCCACCCGACGCAAGACCTCATACTCGAGCTCGCCCTCGGCATAGGTCGGACATTGCACCATCTCCTGCACCCATGCGGGACTCTCGAGCTCCTCTGCCGCACGCTCCAGCTGGCGCAGAAAACGACGACGGCGCGCGTATTCGATCACGATGCCAAGCATGCCAAAGATAAAGGACACGCCGACCGCCACGACCACGATAGAGACGGGTGCACCGGCGACCGTCAGCACAAAGCAGCTCAGCAGCACGCCGCACGTCCACACGGCGACGGGAAGCAGCGCGTCTTTAAAGAACTTGCCAAACGACATAGCCGGCCCCTAGACCGAATAGCCTTGGCCGCGGTGCGTTGTCAAATACCCCTTGATGCCGATTTTTTAGAGCGTGGTGCGCAGGCGGTTGATGTTGACGGTGAGCGTATTGTCGTCCACGAAGGCGTCGGAGTCCCACAGGTCCTGCATGATGGCCGAGCGCGAAACAATCTTGCCCGCGCGGCTCAGAAGCAGTGAGAGGATACGCAGCTCGTTTTTGGTGAGCTCGGTGCTAGTGCCGGTTTGCGTGTTGGTAACCATGGAGCGGGCGAGGTCGAGCTCCAGCCCCTTGTGGACAAGTGTGCTGCGCTCGCCTGCCGCCGCGGTGCGACGCAGCAGTGCGTTGATGCGCGCCACGAGCACACGGGCGCTGTAGGGCTTGGGAACAAAGTCGTCCGCGCCGAGCGTCATGGCCATGACCTCGTCGATCTCGGTCGTGCGCGACGTGAGGACGATAATGGGAACCTCGGATTCGCGGCGAACCTCGTGGCAGATATGCTGGCCGTCCTTGACGGGAAGTGTGAGGTCGAGCAGCACCAGGTCGGGCGCGGCGGCGAGAATATCGCGCGAGACATGCTCAAACGATTCGCAGGCCTCGATTTCAAACCCGGCGCGGGCAAGGATGTCGATAAGCTCACGACGAATGGGCTCGTCGTCCTCAACGACATAGATCAGCGCCATGTGTCCTCCCATTTCGCGTAACTTGCACCTTCCACACCATTATGCCCACGGCGTCGCAACGATACGACCCCGTGGGCACCTAATATGACAAAAGTGTTCGATAGCCTTAAGAGAAAATAGGGGCCGACCGGTCCTAAACCGATCGGCCCCATCACTTCGACCTCGAGCCTCTACTCGAGCGTACGCATGTATGCAGAGATGGAATGATTCTTTAATCCCCGTCCCAGAAAAATCATTTAGCGACGGGCGCGGAGCTTTTCGTAGCCGTCGGCGAAGAAGGTGACCATAGCAGCGTCCGCCTCGGCGGCATCGGTATCGGTTATGCCGGCGGCGCGGGCGTGCTTATTCTCGGTCTCTTCCTCGGCATGAAGCCGGGTAACATTCCCTGGGACGTGATCCTGATCATCGCGTCGGTGATCTCGGCCATTTCCGCCATGCAGCTCGCGGGCGGTCTCGACTACCTCGTTCGCATCGCCGAACGCATCCTTCGT
>URYW01000006.1 GCA_900552145.1 uncultured Collinsella sp.
GCGAGCACGTCTACCGTCTACTGTAAGTGTGTTGACGTGTTGACCACCGAGACCACCTGCCTGTCGAGCATCTGGGCCACCGACGAGGACACGCACGCGTTTTTGACCATGCACGGTCGCGGCGAGGACTACCGCGAGCTCAAGCCCGCCGATGTTGCCTACTACGACGGCTGCGTCGAAGTCGATCTGTCGAGTATCAAGCCCATGATCGCGCTGCCGTTCCATCCTTCTAACGGCTTTGAGATTGACGAGCTCAACGAGAACCTCGAGGACATCCTGCACGAGGTGGAGCTTGAGGCCGCCAAGATCGGCGAGGGCAAGACGCACTTTAGCCTGCTCGACAAGATCGTCGACGGCAAGCTGCACGTGCAGCAGGGCGTTATCGCCGGCTGCTCGGGCGGCAACTACGACTCCGTGGTCCAGGCTGCCCGCGTGCTCAAGGGCGCCAACACCGGCTGCGGCGAGTTCTCGCTGTCGGTCTATCCCACGAGCCAGCCCGTGGCGCTCGAGCTTACACGCCGCGGCTATATCTACGACCTTATGGAGGCCGGCGCGATCGTGCGCACGGCATTCTGCGGCCCGTGCTTCGGCGCCGGCGACACGCCTGCCAACAACGGCCTTTCGATCCGCCACACCACGCGCAACTTCCCCAATCGCGAGGGTTCCAAGCCGGGCAACGGTCAGCTGAGCGCCGTGGCCCTGATGGACGCCCGCTCCATTGCGGCGACGGCTGCCAACGGCGGCGTCCTGACGCCGGCGACCGACCTGCCCGAGGAGACTTGGGACGAGGCCTGCGAGTACACCTTTGACGACGCGCCGTACAAGAAGCGCGTGTACTGGGGCTTTGGCAAGGCTGAGCCGGCCGACGAGCTGGTCGAGGGTCCCAACATCAAGCCGTGGCCCGCGATGGAGCCGCTCGGCGACGATATCCTGCTCAAGGTGTGCTCCAAGATTATGGACCCGGTCACCACGACTGACGAGCTCATTCCCTCGGGCGAGACGAGCTCCTTCCGCTCCAACCCGCTGGGCCTGGCCGAGTTTACGCTGAGCCGCCGCGACCCTGCCTACGTGGGCCGCTCCAAGGAGGTCGACGCCGTGGAGAAGCGCCGCGTGGCTGGCGAGGCCGCGGGCGACCTGGCGGTGCTCGATGCCGAGCTCGCGGGCGTGTTTGAGGCGCTGGCCGGCGCGGGTGTCGCGGCAGATGCCAAGGCGACCGAGTACGGCTCCATGCTCTATGCCAAGAAGCCCGGTGACGGTTCCGCCCGCGAGCAAGCCGCGAGCTGTCAGCGCGTGATCGGCGGTCTGGCCAACATCGTCCACGAATACGCCACCAAGCGTTATCGCTCCAACGTGATGAACTGGGGCATGGTGCCCTTCCAGATGGAGGCCGAGCCCAACTTTGAGGTGGGCGACTACGTCTTTGTGCCGGGTATCCGTGCCGCACTCGATGGCGATCTAAAGAACATCGCTGCCTACGTTGTGCGCGCCGACGGCACGGCCGAGCAGATTGAGCTCTACATCGCCGATATGACGGCAGAGGAGCGCGCCATCGTCAAGGCCGGCTGCCTGATCAACTACAACAAGTTCAAAGCCGCTGCCGAGTAACTCTGCTGTACGCCCCGGCCACACCTTTCCCTCGTGCTCACGCGCTTCGCGAGGGTCGCCCGAGGGAAAGGTGTGGCCGGGGCTACCGCGACGTTCTCGTTGGGTCTTGAGGGGCGCTAATAATTGACCGGGACCATCACAAAGTTGCCTGCCCGGCGGGTCCTTATTTCGATGGGGTCCAGGTTATTTCATCGTCAAATAGCCAAGTGCGTGCCGAGCCACTGATGCGCGCTGTCTGCGGATCGGGCTCGCAGGAATGTTCGTAGGCATCCTCGGTACACCGATCCATAAAATCGACGACTGCCGTCTGGTCGCCCTCCATGACGTAGATTACGTCGCCATCCGAGATATAGACCCCCGGTCCTTCATTGTCCACGCAGCCAGGGTCGTATGAGACGTTGCACAATTTGCTCCCGTTTGCCGCATCGAGCTCAAGGGTCGAATAATATCCGCCAACCATTTGGCCATTCTTGGCTCGATATATTGCGGCGCCGTACCACCGCTTAAACGTCTTGCCTTTGAGTAAACTGGTTGCCTTGCCGATAAGCTGCTCATCTTTGGTGTAGCGTCTGGCCCCAAGTTCGATGCGGGGATAGTTGCTGACACCAAGCGCTGCGGGCGTACCGTCAAAATCGACGGTGACCGAATCGGGTTTGACGATATCGGTGAGGACCTCGATGGGATAGCTTACGGTCTCAACCGCCGCCTGCGTCGCAGAGGCGGGGAGAAATGCGAGATAGATAATTCCTACGCCGACTGCGGTAATCGCAAACGCTAAGACGAGCAGGCCGATATAGGTGGAGCGTTTCACGGCGGGTACCTCGCAAATAGTATGCATTCATTAAGATAAGTGATACCAGCTTACGACAATCTTCAAAAGAAAGCGATCGATCGAAATGACGGGGTGAAAAGGCCCTATTGGGCTTCGATTTGACCTCTAATAGAAATATTTGCCCCACTCATTCTGGGCGTGAGGTCAATAATTGAGTCCACGAGTTTTGAGCGATACTCTTCTCACTAAACTCACTATTTTCACTATAAGCACTATAAATATGATAGGGGGACGACGAGAACAATGTGACGTGCGATAGCTAAGCCGTTTAAGCCGGACTCTGACCTTGAATCTCTGCCTCTATCTGTGCGAACGGGCTATTGTCGGTTCTCGATTCCATCGCTGCGTTTTCGTTGGGTCTTGAGGGACGCTAATAAATGGACTTGCTTGATGCCACCTCTGTTAATGGGGCGGCTTCTTTTTGTCGAAAACCACCACATTGGGAACAGGCACCTTTGTGGTGGTTCTCGGTTTGTCTCGACTTGTAACATCTTGGCCGCTAAAAGTGGGCCTGGTGTTACAGATTTAGATTTTTGATCCGGGTGTTTTCTGTTCGTCTCGATTTGTAACAGATAGAGCTCTATTTGCTGACTAGATGTTACAGATTGAGATAGTAAGGGGACGAGGCCGTAGCGGGTGAGCGCACCTGCTTCCTATCTTTCAATCACTCAGAAAATCTTATATATAGAGACTTAGATTTGTGTATAAGATCGCGCAAAGCTGGCAACAATACTTCTCGAACAACGTGAAGCCGCCCCGTAGGGCGGCCGCCCCAAGAGAGGTGATTCCATGAGAATCGATAAGCTAGCAATGACGTCGCGCGAGGCGTTGCAGACCGCCATGAGCACGGCTGCCGACGCGCAGGCCGGTGCGGTGGAGCCGATTCACCTGCTGTCCGCCCTGCTTGGTGCCGGCGAGCGCAATATCTCCGTGATCATCGAGCGCATCGGTGCCGACCCGGCCCAGCTCGCACGCTCCACACAAGATGCCATCGACCACGCGCCCAAGGTTTCGGGCGAGGGCCAGCAGATGGGCCTGTCCAACGAGCTCGTCCGCGTCATCGAAAAGGCCGAAAAGAAGGCCACCAAGATGGGCGACAGCTTTGTGGTGACCGAGCATCTGCTGATGGCACTTGCCGAGGACAAGGGCGAGGCGGGCCGTGTGCTGCGCGATGCCGGCGTGACCAAGGAGCGCATCGAGCAGGTCTACGAGGAGCTGCGTGGCGATGACCGCGTGACGTCTGCCGAGGACAAGACCCAGTTTGAGGCACTGGAACAGTACGGCCGCAATATCTGCGACCTTGCCCGCGCCGGCAAGCTCGACCCGGTCATCGGCCGTACCGACGAGATTCGTCGTACCATCCAGGTCCTGTCCCGTCGCACCAAGAACAACCCCGTGCTCATCGGTGAGCCGGGCGTCGGCAAGACGGCCATCGTCGAGGGCATCGCCCAGCGTATCGTGGCCGGCGACGTGCCGAGCACGCTGCGCGACCGCGACCTCATCGAGCTCGACATGAGCGCGCTGGTCGCCGGTGCCAAGTACCGTGGTGAGTTCGAGGACCGCTTGAAGGCCGTGCTCAAGGAGGTACAGAAGTCCGAGGGCAAGGTCATCCTGTTCATCGATGAGCTCCACACCATCGTGGGCGCGGGTGCCACCGAGGGCTCCATGGACGCCGGCAACATCCTGAAGCCCGCACTCGCCCGTGGCGACCTGCACGCGATCGGCGCGACCACGCTTGACGAGTACCGCAAGTACATCGAGAAGGACGCGGCGCTCGCCCGTCGTTTCCAGACCGTTATGGTGAGCGAGCCTACCGTCGAGGACACCATTTCGATCCTGCGTGGTCTGAAGGAGAAGTACGAGATCTTCCACGGTGTGCATATCACCGATAGCGCGCTCGTGGCAGCTGCCGACCTCTCCGATCGCTACATCGCCGACCGCTTCCTGCCCGACAAGGCCATCGATTTGGTCGATGAGGCGGCAAGCCGCCTGCGCATGGAACTCGACAGCATGCCGGTCGAGATCGCCGCCACCACGCGTCAGCTCACTCAGCTGCAGATCGAGGAACAGGCGCTCATGAAAGAGACCGATGACGCCTCCAAGGAGCGTCTGGAGGCCCTGCGCCAGGAGATTGCCGAGGTCCAGGAAAAACTCAACGTGCAAAAGGCCGGCTGGCTCAACCAGAAGAACGCCATTGACCACGTGCAGGAGCTTAAGAGCCAGCTTGACGAGGCTAAGAGCGAGGAGGAGCGTGCGACGCGCAACGGCGATTTGGGTCGTGCGTCCGAGCTGCGCTACTCCGTGATTCCGGGCCTGCAGCAGCAGATTCAGGATTCCGAGGCCGCGCTCGAGGCGCAAAAGCAGCAGGACGGCGAGGGCCTCAACGAGCAGGTGACCTCCGATGAGATCGCCGAGGTCGTGAGCGCCTGGACCGGCGTGCCCGTGTCCAAGATGATGCAGGGCGAGCTCGACAAGCTCAAGGGCCTGGAGGGCGAGCTGCATAAGCGCGTCATCGGTCAGGATGAGGCCGTCTCCGCCGTTGCCGCGGCCGTGCGCCGCAGCCGTGCGGGCCTCTCCGATCCGGACAAGCCCATCGGCAGCTTCTTCTTCCTGGGCCCCACCGGCGTGGGCAAGACCGAGCTCGCCAAGGCGTTGGCCGAGTGCCTGTTCGATGACGAGCGCGCGCTCGTGCGTATCGACATGTCCGAGTATATGGAGAAGTTCAGCGTCCAGCGTCTGATTGGTGCGCCCCCGGGGTACGTGGGCTACGACGAGGGCGGCCAGCTCACCGAGGCCGTGCGCCGTCGTCCGTACTCTGTGATCTTGCTCGACGAGATGGAGAAGGCTCATCCGGATGTCTTTAACGTGCTGTTGCAGGTGCTTGATGACGGTCGTCTGACCGATGGCCAGGGTCGCCAGGTGTCCTTCAAGAACACGATTATCATCATGACGTCCAACGTGGGCTCCAAGGCCATCGCCGATCTGTCCGGTAAGGACGAGGAGGAGATGCGCCATCAGGTCGACGCTGCCATGGCTCAGACCTTCCGCCCCGAGTTCCTCAACCGTATCGACGATATCGTGGTGTTCCATCCGCTCGGTATGGCGCAGATCGAGAAGATCGTCGACATCCAGCTCGCCGACGTCCGCGCGCGTCTGGCCAAGGAGCGCATGACGCTTGCCATCACCCCGGCGGCCAAGCAGATGCTCGCCGTGGGCGGCCTGGACCCGGTCTTTGGCGCCCGTCCGCTCAAGCGTCTGGTTCAGCGCGAGGTCGTGGATGCCATCGCCGCCGCTATCATCGACGGCACGGTGCGCGAGGGCGATCAGGTGACGGTCGATGCCGACAAGGACGGCGGCTTTACCGTCGTGTGCGACAACACGCCGGCGGCCACCTACGAGGTCCCCGATGCCGAGTAGATTTTTGGGACATGCCTTAAAATCTGCCAGCCGTCTCTAAACGCCAAAGGCGGCGGATCCAATTGGGTCCGCCGCCCTTTTTCGTGCGACAATCGATAATGTTGAACGGATGCGATGCAAGGAGCTATGCAGATGAAAGACGAGATCAAGACAAGTGCGCCGGCGACCGATGCCGCACCCGCCGCACCCAAGCCTGTGCCTAAGCCGGCACCCAAGCCGCGCGACCCCTACATCCGTGCCGAGAACGAGGACGATGACGGCTACGATCCCTACAGCGATCGCCGCCCCGAGCGCGAGCCGCTGTTCGAAGCCGACCCGTGGCGCTAACTTTTGTAGGGTGGTCATAATATCCCCGTCCCAAATTGACTGCTCGGGGAGTCGCATTCGAGCTCGGTTGTCCTCTCAGCCACTCGATATCCTTCGGAGCAATAACAGTGAAAAAACTTGCTTAAGTGTTAATCAAGCTACACACAATCTTGCTCTCTAATTAATCAAGAATCAGTATAATTTTGATTAGCTAGAGAGCAAGATTGGAGAATCATGGCATTCAACGACTTGATCGCCCAGAAAATAAAGGACTTTGAACAGCAGGGGGTTCCGCAGGTCTTTGAGCGAGACCTTGATCTAGGAAACCCACAGGAGCCAAAGCGCGACAACATCGTAAATGTGGTTGTGGGGGCCCGCCGTTGTGGAAAGACGTATCGCCTGTATCAGGAGATGCAGCGGCTTCAGGGCCGGGGCGTCGAGCTTGACCGGATGCTTTACTTTAATTTTGAGGACGAGCGCTTGCGCCCGTATGAGTCATCGCTGCTGGCGGACGTGCTCGACACGTTCTATGCGCTGTATCCTGCTGCTCGAACCGAGGGCGCTTACATTTTCTTTGACGAGATCCAGGAAATTCCCGAATGGGGTGCGTTTCTGCGGCGTGTAGTCGATACGGAGAAAGCGACCGTCTATGTGACGGGATCTTCTTCTAAGATGCTGTCCTCAGAGCTTAAGAGCGAGTTCAGGGGTCGTTCTCTTATACGGGAGCTTTTTCCGTTGAGTTTTTCGGAATACGTTCGATATAAGACGGGGAACGTTTTCGAGCCAGATGCGACCTTTTCCCCAAGCGATGCAGCGCTGCTTCGACATCATCTGATCGGATATCTTGAACGAGGGGGATTCATCGCGACACTTGAGCAGACGCCCGCAGACGCGATTCAGCTGCTACAGGAATATGCTTCGCGAACGGTCGCTATGGACGTCATTGAGCGTTACGACGTCAAGAACCCTCGCCTGGCATCGCTGTTCTTGACGCGGTGTATGGCATCTTCGGGACGAGAGCTGTCAGTGAACAAAGTGTACAACGAGTTCAAGAGCAGACAGATACCCGTCAGTCGTAATTCGCTCAGCGATTTACTTGAGTATTATGAGGATGCCTACCTGTTATTTTCTGTGCCGGAGTTCACGCGTTCATTGGCAAATAACATGCGGTCTGCGTCTAAGGTCTACGCTGTCGACCCTGCGATGTTTGGAGCATTCTCTCCCGCATCGGCATTGGACCAGGGCCAGAGGCTCGAGACCGCAGTGTTCAATGCGCTAAGAAGAAGGACTCCCGCGGTGAGGACCGGCTCGGGCTGCCGCCTGCTGATCAAAGAGAAGAGCAAAAGCCATGAGGTGGACTTTGTGGCTGGGGACGCACTTCTCATGCGGGCTTATAGCCTGATTCAGGTGAGTGTGGATATGGCAAGTGAGAAAACGCGCGAGCGCGAAATTGCCGCGCTTGATGCCTCGATGGCCCAGTTCGATCTTGGCGAGTCGGCAATCGTTACCATGGATGAGCAGGCCGATATTCCATGCGAGCACGGTGCGGTACACGTTGTGCCCGCATGGAAGTGGCTCCTTGCCTAATCATCTACGGATCTGTGGGGCCAGGACCTCCTGGCCCCTTTATCACGGTTGGGGAGCACCATGATGCGCCCGGCTAGTCTTGGGCTTTGATGCTCGGCATCAGAATCTGGGCGAGGTAGTCGCATTCGAGCTTGGTGGCGGCGTCGGCCTTGCCGTCTTTGCCGACCAGCACGTTCTTGATCTGGCTATAGGTGTAGCGGTTGCCGGTCGTGAGCTCGACAAGCTCAATCGCCGTATCCATGGGGTAGGTCGACACGGGGTCTTGCGTCCGTCCGTTGATGGTCTGGGGCACCACGTACGGATAGACGGGGCCGCTGGCGTAGACGGTGTAGCCGTTGCCGAGGTTTGCCGCACCCAAAACCGCGTCGCCCTCATCGGGCGTAAAGCTCTCGCCCTCGCGCACCGCGACGAGCGTCACGAGCGGTGTGTTGGTGTCGCCGTCCAGATAAATGCACAGCGTGCTGCCGTTTTGCCAAGTCGCGACTTTGCCGTACCACTCAACGGGAATATCGAGCTGATACAGGTCCGTTGCCTTATGTCGAGCATCGGCGTCGCGGGCCGCCTGTGCCTCGCGGGAGCTCACGGCGTTGACGGCGGCGTCACGGCGCGCGGTTGCCGCCTGCTGGAGCACCTTTGCGACCGCGGCGGAGTTCACCCCGCCTTCCTCGGCATACTTGGCGGCGGCATCGATCTGGTCGTCAGTCACCGTGTCGGCCGAAGGCACCTTGAGCTTAAAGGTGGCCTGGGCACTCAAATCCTGCCCATCGCTCTTAATGGTGACCTGCGCCTTGGTGTTCGGCACGGTGTAAATGGTACCGTCGGCTGCGATGGGGGACCCAGCGATGGAGAGCGTATAGTCGCCGGGCAGCAGCTTAATGCCGCGACCGTGTTCGTCAACGTAGAGCGTTTCGCTCACGGAAGAACCGTCGGAATCCTGGCCGCTCACCTGCACGGGAATCTTGGAACCAGTTGAGCAGTCGAGCCCTGCGGCATGCACGCCAATCTGCACCGACATCATCGTGTGTGCACTGGCGGCGACAGCGGCAGCCTGCTCTTGCTGATATCCGTTCCAGGCAGCATAGCCTGCGCCGCCGGCGACGAGCGCGACGGCCACAACGCCGGCAACCATCAGGTTGCGGCGCTTGGGCGGCATCTTACGATGACGAACCTCGGCTTCGCGTGCCGAAGGAACGGACGGTAGGGGAATATCGCCCATGGCGATGGTCTCGTCCACGGCAGGCGCGGAGCCCAGGCCGGGAAGCTCGCGGGTCAGCGAATCTTCGGCCGGCAAGCTGTCGAGCAAGATGGTTTCCTCGCTCGTGTCGGATTCGGGCTGGTCGTCGGCCTCGCATTCGGATTCCTCGTGCCCCGCCTCGTCCTCGGTGGGCGCGGCGCCATCGTCTTTTGCATCCTGATCATCGGGCTGCGCCTCGATTTCCGGCTCATCCCGCACATCAACGCTCGAATCGTCAAACGCAATCTCGGCCAGCGCGATCTGGTCTAGGCTCTCCAGGGCCTCGGCACACGCTTCTGCATCTTGGGCCGCATCCTCTTGGCCCGTCGTCTCATCTTTCATATATCCCCCAAGCTCAATATCGGGACAACACTGTACCCAAAAACAGGACCCCATAGAGCTGCCGCATGATTTGAAATCCAATTTTATTTGTGCGTGTGTTTTTGAATGAAGGCGCAACGACAAAAGCCCCCGGAAAGCGAGCGAAACGCTTTCCGGGGGCTCTACGAGACATTGGATTGAAAAGCCTGGCAGGTGGGCCTATGCCCAAGTGCCAACAGCGATCAACATGTTACTCGGCGTGCGCGTAATCAACCTTGGCGCGGCGAGCGGTAGCCTTCTCCCAATCGCTGGTGCCCTCAAAGACATCCTGCTTGTAGGGATTGCGGCCGAGCTTCTTGGCGCGGTAGGCGATGTAGATGATCGCGGCGACGTTGGCGATCAGCGCGGCGATCGAGACCGCGGTGGCGGCGACGGGGTCGAGCGTGGAGTGGGTCACAAAGATGGACTCCTCCTGGAAGAACGGGAACACCTGGGCAAACATGCACCAAATGGCCAGCGTAAAGGCACGGTTCTGAATCCAGCCGCCCTTGTTCCAGATAAAGGCGGCGACGGTGGGCGCCAGCAGCAGCGCAAAGCCGCAGAACCAGGAGTGGGTGGGCAGGCAGTTGTAGGTGTAGCAGAAGTTCCAGATATCGTAGGCGATGATGTAGACCCAGGTCATATCGGGCCACAGCATGTCGGTCTGATCCTCGGAGGCGTAGACGCTCCACCAACCGGTCATGCAGAAGATGTTGATGATACCGGCGATGCCGTTGAACACGTTGTTCCAGCCGGCCAGCTGCGTGGCACCTTCGGAGGTGACCCAGGTGGACTGGCCCAGGACAAAGAAGTGATAGGCGCTCTCAAAGTCGGACACGACGGCGATCATAATGTTGATGGCGACGATCACAAACGGCCATGCGCGGAACCAATGCGCCTTGCCGATCTTGCCCCACTGGTACTTAATGGCAATGAAGCCCCAGCAACCGGCCAGCGCCGCGTATACCTTGGCGTAGTGGAACCAGCTGTTCTGGTACACATGGGTGGGGTTGGTGAGCGCCCACTCGGCGCCTTGTGAGACGCCGATGGCGATGGCGACGCAGTAGATGGTCATGGCCAGCGGAGCCACGCCAAAGATGATTGCCGCGCCCAGCTTGGTGCGGCGGCCAACCTCATTGAGCACGATCAGGCCAATAAAGACCATGGCCCAGCCGGCCCAGTGGATAAGGGTATCGCTACCCCAAACATCGAACAGCATGCTGCTCTCCTTTCACACGCCCGCGGCCCCTCTTCTGATCGCGGGCAGTTTGGCCAAATGTCGTCAGTCCTGGGGCTTGCGCTCCGGATACTTGGCGGTATAGCCCTCGATGTGGAGTGTCGAGGCGATGATTTCCTTGACTGTCTCGTCGGGCACATCGGGGTGCGTGCGGATATACATCAACAACCCCATGATGAGGGTGTAGAACGTCTCGTAGACATGGTCGATGCGTAGCTCATGATGGGCGACAAAATCCACCACGGTGGTGTCGCAGATATACTGTGCCACGCGTTGGACCACGTTGTGCAAAAAGCCGCCGTAGAGCGCGCCGCTGCTTGAAGTGAGCGTACTCGGCAGCTCGTGGCCGCTGGCGACCAGACGCTTAAAGAGCGGGGCGACGGTGTCGAGCGCGCCCTCGATATCACCGACGGTGCGGCCGGCGTTCCACTGCTCGAGCTCGGAGATAAAACCGTCGATCGCCTCGTCCATAACAGCGGTGACGGCGGCGTCCATATCGGCAAAGTAGTGGTAGAACAATGAGCGGGTACAGCCGGCTCGCTTGGTCACGGCCGAGACAGATAGATGCGACACGCCCAGCTCGGAACTCACGGTGCGCACGGCGGCGAGGATTTCGCGACGGCGTTCGTCGCCCGTCAAGCGCTTTGCCGCGCTGTCGGTCGTGGGGACGGCGTCGGCCACAGAGATGTTCACTGTGTTATCGCCCATGCGCTTGCTGCCTTTCATCCTCTTTTGCCTGACCGTTCGCCTAACAGTCTTGAATATTGTTGACGGTTCGTCAATACTATTTTTGACACAATGTCAACAATGGCGGGTGAACGGCATGGGGGGCATGCCCGGCCTGCAAAAAAGAGGGGCGCTGCGGCCTCGTCGTGCTGCGGCAAGAGAAGGGACAACCATGATTCTCAACGGACCGGGAATTAGCTACACCGAGCCTGACATCGGTTCGGAGTTCGTGCCGCCGTTGCCGGAGCATCCGCGCGAGGCAATCGTCAAGCTGTGCGAGCACTGCACCAACCGTCTGCTGCATCGCGACGAGCTGCTGGGCTACGAGTACTGGTCGTTTGCCGAGGCCGCAACCGACGAGCAGGCCGAAGTGCTCTGCAAGATGAAGATGCGCCGTCCCTATACGCTGCCCGAGATGGTCAAGCTCACCGGCATGCCCGAGGCCGATATCGAAAAGATGCTCGACGATATGAGCTACACGGGCCTGCTCGAGTACAACTGGGAAAATCCCGAGCGTGCCAAGCAATGGGTGCTGCCCATGCTGGTGCCAGGTTCTGCCGAGTTCCTCAACATGCGCGTGAGCCAGCTCGAGGAGCACCCGGTCTTTGCCAAGTTCTTTGAGCAGGCGTCCAAGGGACCGCTGTCCAAAGCCACGCCGATGGTACCGCCCGGAGGCGCCGGCATCGGTATGCATGTCATTCCGGTCGAGAAGGCTATCGATGCTTCGAGCACCTCGGTGCCGATTGAGCATATCGAGCATTGGCTCGACAAATACGAGGGTAAGTATGCCGCCAGCACCTGCAGCTGCCGCGCGAGCCGTCGCGTGATGGGAGAGGGCTGCGCCGACGACCCGGCCGATTGGTGCATCGCCGTGGGCGATATGGCCGACTACGTGGTCGAGACCGACCGTGGCCATTACGTGACGCGCGACGAGGTCTACGACATCCTGCGCCAGGCCGAGGACAACGGTTTTGTGCACCAGATCACCAACATCGACGGCGAGAACAAGATCTTCGCTATCTGCAACTGCAACGTTAACGTATGTTATGCCCTGCGCACCTCTCAGCTGTTCAACACGCCCAACCTGTCGCGCTCGGCCTATGTCGCCAAGGTCGAGAAGGACAAGTGTGTTGCCTGCGGTCACTGCGTTGAGGTGTGCCCGGCCGGTGCCGCCAAGCTCGGCCAAAAGCTCTGCAGCAAAAAGGCGGGCGGACAGGTGCCCGAGTATCCACGCCAGGAGCTGCCCGACGCCACCAAGTGGGATCACACCAAGTGGTCGCCCAACTACCGCAACGACAACCGCATCGAGACGCACGAGTCCGGCACCGCGCCTTGCAAGACGGCTTGCCCTGCTCACGTTGCCGTTCAGGGCTACTTAAAGCTTGCGGCGCAGGGCCGCTATGACGAGGCACTGGCACTCATCAAGCGCGAGAACCCGCTGCCCGCCATCTGCGGCCGTGTGTGCAATCGCCGCTGCGAGGATGCCTGTACCCGCGGTCGCGTGGACGAGGCCGTGGCCATCGACGAGGTCAAGAAGTTTATTGCTCAGCGCGATCTGGACGCCGCGACCCGCTACGTCCCACCCGTGGTGACGCCGACGCGCGCTGGCGGCTTCGACCAAAAGATTGCCATCATCGGCGCCGGTCCGGCCGGTCTGTCCTGTGCTTTCTATCTGGCCGAGAAGGGCTACAAGCCCATCGTATTCGAGAAAAACGAGTGCCCGGGCGGCATGCTCACCTATGGCATTCCCAGCTTTAAGCTGCAGAAGGATGTTATCGAGGCCGAGGTCGAGGTCATTCGCCTGATGGGTGCTGAGTTCCGCTATGGCGTGGAAGTCGGTCGCGACGTGACACTCGACGAGCTGCGCGCGCAGGGCTTTAAGGCCTTCTACGTGGCCATTGGCTGCCAGGGTGGCCGACTTGCCGGCATTCCGGGCGAGGATGCCGAGGATGTGACCGTGGCCGTCGACTTCCTTCGCGAGGTTAACGGCGGCAAGATCGATACACTGTCCGGCCGCACCATCGTGGTGGGCGGCGGCAACGTGGCCATCGACGTTGCCCGCAACGCCTGCCGTCTGGGTTCCGAGCATGTTGAGATGTTCTGCCTGGAGAGCGAGGCCCAGATGCCCGCCAGCGAGGAGGAGCGTCGCGAGGCCATTGAGGACGGCGCGCACATCAGCTGCGGTTGGGGCCCCAAGGAGGTCCATCTGGACGAGGCCGGCCGTGTGTGCGGTATCACCTTCAAGCGCTGCACGCGTGTCTTTGACGACGAGGGCCGTTTTGCGCCCGAGTACGACGAGAACGATCTGCGCCGTGTCGATGCCGACCGCGTGGTCATGTCGATTGGCCAGTCCATTGTGTGGGGCGACCTGCTGGCTGGCTCCAAGGTGGAGCTTGGCCGCGGCCAGGGTGCTCTAGCCGACCCCCAGACCTACCAGACCGCCGAGCCCGACATCTTTGTGGGCGGCGACGTTTACACCGGTCCGAGCTTTGCCATCGACGCCATCGCCGCCGGTCACGAGGCCGCCGTGTCCATCCATCGCTTTGTGCAGCCGGGCTCCACGCTCACCATCGGCCGCAACCAGCGCCACTACACCGCGCTCGACCGCGACGACGTTGTGCTCGAGGGCTATGACAACGCGAGCCGCGAGGTTGCCCACGTGAGCCGCGAGCGCGAGAAGGCCGCGCCGTTTAGCGAGTACGTCGAGACCTTTACCGAAGAGCAGGTGCGCGCCGAGACCGCCCGTTGCCTGGGTTGCGGTGCCTCGATCGTCGACCCCAACAAGTGCATCGGCTGCGGCCTGTGTACCACCAAGTGCGCGTTCGACGCCATCCATCTGGATCGCGACCGCCCCGAGTGCTCCACGATGGTCAAATACGAGCAAAAGCTCCCCAGTCTGGGTAAGTACGCTTTGAAACGCGCAATCAAAATCAAGTTCGGTCGTAAATAGGTAACCATGGCGGGTAGGGGGACGGCGCAGACTAGATTTCGCCGTCCCCTTGCTTTGAGTTTGCATCGCATCAACCGTTGTTGAAAGGTTTCTACTTTGCACGAATTGGGAATCGTTTATCACATCATTCGCGATGTTGAGAACGTGGCGCGCGCCAATGGCGTGAGTCGCGTTTCGAGCGTCACGCTGCTGCTGGGCGAGGTCTCGGGCGTCGTTTCCGACTTGCTGCTCGATGCTTGGCGCTGGGCGGCAGATAAAAAGTCCATCACCGAGGGTGCGGAGCTTATTGTGGAGCCCGTCGAGGCCGTGACACATTGCGAGGCGTGCGGCCGCGACTATGCGACAGTCGAGCACGGCAAGACCTGTCCCCATTGCGGTAGCGGCGATACCTATCTGCTCCAGGGTCAAGAGGTCATGATCAAGCAGATCGAGACCCCCGACGAGGACCCGGCGGGCGCTGTCCCCGATGGCCCTTCCGACGCCCCCGACGCCGTCGACGCCGCCAACCCCCTCCACATCGCCTAACTTGGTCGTTGGGGACGTTCTTAAACGACTAGTCAATCAAGAACGTCCCCAACGACTAGTCGTTTAAGAACGTCCCCAATGACTACTTGCGCTAGTGCATAAGTCACGCTAATAGTCAAGTTATGTCTGTTTAAACAAAATAGCGGCAGTACAAGCGCATTCGCGCTTGTCAAAATCGATATTAATGAACAGCCTGCTTGTATCTGTAAAATGCATGGCTTGATGTGCGACGCCTTGGCGTGTAATGAGTCAAAAAGCAGCAACGTAACCAACTTGTAACAAACCTAGACGTTTAAACAAATAAACCAACCTTTTGCGAATTTAGCTATAATTCCAAAAACCAAACAGGTATACTTCCTTAATGTCGTGTAGGAAATACGTAGACAAAAAGGAGGTTATGTGATGGTAAGTATTGTTCTTGCTAGCCACGGGGACTTGGCAGCTGGAATCAAGCAGACGGGCTCGATGGTCTTTGGCGATCAGCCGTCTGTAGCCGTGGTCTCGCTCGAGCCGAGCATGGGCCCCGACGACTTCCGTGCCAAGGTCGAGGAAGCAGTCGCTTCCTTCGAGGACCAGGAGCAGGTGCTCTTCCTCGTTGATCTGTGGGGCGGCACGCCGTTCAACCAGATCAGCGGGCTCATTGAGGGCCACGATTCCTGGGCTATCGTCACCGGTGTCAACCTGCCTATGCTCATCGAGGCATATTCGCAGCGCTTTGACGCAAAGAACACTGCACATGCGATCGCAAAACATCTCGTGACTGAGGCTAAGGCTGGCGTGCGCGTCAAGCCCGAGTCTCTGGAGCCCGAGGAGAAGAAGCCGGCTGCGGCCGCTGCTGCTCCTGCAGGCGCCATCCCTCCGGGAACGGTCATCGGCGACGGGCACATCAAGATTGCCCACGTCCGTATCGACACCCGTCTGCTGCATGGCCAGGTGGCCACCACGTGGACCAAGCAGATCAACCCCAACCGCATCATCGTGGTTTCCGACGGCGTTGCTCACGACGAGCTCCGCAAGACCATGATCGAGCAGGCTGCCCCTCCGGGAGTCCATGCCAACGTCGTGCCCATCAAGAAGATGGCCGAGGTCGTCAAGGACACGCGCTTTGGTGACACCAAGGCCATGCTGCTCTTTGAGAACCCGCAGGATCTGCTCAAGGCCATCGAGGCCGGCGTCGACATCAAGGAAGTCAACATCGGTTCCATGGCTCACTCCAAGGGCAAGGTCGTCGTCACCAACGCCGTCGCTATGGGCGATGACGACGTCAAGACTCTCGAGGCCCTCAAGGCCAAGGGCGTCAAGTTCGAGGTCCGCAAGGTTCCTTCGGATTCCTCCGAGGATCTCGACGCCATGTTGAAGAAAGCTAAGGCCGAACTGGCCGCTCAAGCATAGTAAAGGAGGGTCCGATACATGTCTGCAATCACTATTCTGCTTGTTGCGATTGTCGCGTTGCTTGCCGGTATGGAAGGCATTCTGGATGAGTTCCAGTTCCATCAGCCGCTCGTGGCATGCACGCTTATCGGTCTCGTAACCGGTCACCTTCAGGAGGGCATCCTCCTGGGCGGTTCGCTCCAGATGATGGCCCTTGGCTGGGCTAACGTCGGCGCCGCCGTCGCGCCTGACGCCGCTCTGGCCTCGGTCGCCTCTTCGATCATCATGGAGCTCGCCCTCAACGGCGGCGCTACCGATCCGTCGAAGGCCGTTACCGCCGCTATCGCCGTCGCTGTCCCGCTGTCGGTCGCTGGTCTGTTCCTGACCATGATCTGCCGTACCCTGGCTACCGCTATCGCTCACGCCATGGACGGTTGCGCCGAGAAGGGCGACTTCGCCGGCATCGAGCGTTGGCAGTACATTGCCATCCTTATGCAGGGCCTTCGTATCGCCATCCCGGCAGTACTTCTGTGCATCATCCCGGCCGAGGCTGTTACCAACGCGCTTAACGCTATGCCCGACTGGCTGTCCGGCGGCATGGCTGTCGGCGGCGGCATGGTCGCTTCCGTCGGTTACGCCATGGTCATCAACATGATGGCCACCAAGGAGACCTGGCCGTTCTTCATCCTCGGCTTTGTCCTTGCTGCCATCCCTCAGCTCACGCTGATCGCCCTTGGCCTCATCGGCATCTCCCTTGCCCTCATCTACCTTGGCCTTAAGGATCTGGCCAAGCAGGGTGGCGGCATGGGCGGTGGCTCCGGTGACCCGCTCGGCGACATTCTGAACGATTACGAGTAGGAGGGGAGTGATACATATGGCAGAGAACAAGATTCAGCTCACCAAGGCTGACCGCAAGAAGGTTTGCTTCCGTCATCAGTTCCTTCAGGGCTCGTGGAACTACGAGCGGATGCAGAACGGCGGCTGGTGCTTCGCAATGATCCCTGCGATCAAGAAGCTCTACACCAGCAAGGATGACCAGATTGCCGCTCTTAAGCGCCACCTGGAGTTCTATAACACCCACCCCTATGTTTCCGCCCCCGTCATTGGCGTTACCCTCGCCCTCGAGGAGGAGCGCGCCAACGGTGCTCCGATCGACGACGTCGCCATCCAGGGCGTCAAGGTCGGTATGATGGGCCCGCTCGCCGGCGTCGGCGACCCTGCCTTCTGGTTCACCCTTCGCCCGATTCTGGGCGCTCTGGGCGCTTCCATGGCCCTGTCCGGCAGCATCGCCGGTCCGCTGCTGTTCTTCTTCGCGTGGAACATCATCCGTTACGCCTTCCTGTGGTACACGCAGGAGTTTGGCTACAAGGTCGGCTCCTCCATCGCCAAGGACCTCTCCGGCGGTCTGATGGGCAAGGTCACCGAGGGTGCTTCCATCCTGGGTATGTTCATCATCGGCGCCCTGGTCGAGCGCTGGGTGTCCATCTCCTTCACCCCGGTCGTCTCCAAGGTCACGCAGTCTGCTGGCGCCTTTATCGACTGGGCTAGCCTGCCCTCCGGCTCCGAGGGCGTCAAGGAAGCGCTGACGATGTACAACTCCATCGGTGCTACCGCCCTTGATCAGGTTAAGGTCACCACGCTTCAGGCTAACCTCGATCAGCTCATCCCCGGCCTTGCCGCTGTGTGCCTGACCCTGCTGGTCTGCAAGCTCCTCAAGAAGAAGGTCAGCCCGATCGTCATCATCCTGGCTCTCTTCGCCGTCGGCATCATCGGTCGCGTCTGCGGCTTCATGTAAGCACGCTTCGGCTTAAGACCGAGAGTTGCTAGGCAAGGGCTTTTGAGCCATTGAAACGGACCGCACCCGGTGGGTACACTGGATGCGGTCCGATTGTTTTTTATTGGAGGGCGAGGCGCGTATGGCGCAATCTCAGAACAGCACGGTCGATCTGGCAACGCCGGCAACCTGCCTGATGGGGCTTACCAGTCACGGTAACGTAATGGTGGGCAATAAGGCGTTTGAGTACTATAACGAGCGCAATCCCGAGGATTATATTCAAATCCCGTGGGACGAGGTCGACTATATTGCCGCCGAGGTTTTGCGCGGTACCAAGAAGATCACGCGTTTTGCCATCTTTACCAAGGATAACGGTCACTTTACGTTTTCGACGCGCGACGACAAAGAGACGCTTCGTGCGGTTCGTAAGTACGTCGACGAGGATAAGCTCGTGCGTTCGCCCGACTTTATCGATGTGACGGCCAAGGGCGCCAAGAGCATCCCCTCCGTTATCAAAAACCTCTTCCACAAAGGTAACTAGTCATTAAAGAGCGCCCCCCAAGTGGGACGCAGTTTCCCATGGGGCTCGATCGGGAAAGTGCATCCCAGTTCGAGCGCCGATTCCGGGATGTAGTTTCCGGAACGGGGTCGTTTGGGAAACTGTGTCCCGTTTCGAGCCGAAATTCTGGGACACAGTTTCCAGCGAGGTCCCATTGGGAAAGTTTGACCCAGAATTTGCCTGGATAGTGGGACACACTTTCCGGAGGGCTGTTCCACTGCAACTTCGAAGAGTGGCTATACGCTGTATTACAACGGCGTAAATCTGCTACACTAGTACAACATGCCTCCGTAGCTCAGGGGATAGAGCACCGCTCTCCTAAAGCGGGTGTCGACGGTTCGAATCCGCCCGGGGGCACCAGAGGAATATCGAGCCCGGTACCGTTACGGTGCCGGGCTCTTTTGGTTTAAGGCATGCCGTAGTATTCGCTGCTTCAGATAAAGAAAGCGCCCGCTTGCTGGGGGAGCAAGCGGGCGCCTGTGAGCGAATATGTTTGCGGCGAGAGCCGTGATGAGCGGTGGGGTGGCGACTAGTTGGTCGTACCGGAATCGTCACCCGTGCCCGAGCCAGAGCCCGAACCCGAGCCAGAAAGTGCGACCGTCAGCGTAATCGTGCTGTCGGTGGACTGCTTGCCAGTGGGGGAGACGCCCGTAACGGTGGCATCCTCGTTACCGCTTACGGGATTGCCGTTCTGGTCACAGAAGCCGATGTTATAGAAACCGGCGTTGTTGAGCGCGGTGACGGCGGCGGAGATGCTCTTGCCGTACAGGTTGCCCGGAACACTGGCCTTGCCGGACTTCTTGGCAATGACGACGGTAATCGTGGCGCCGGGCTTCTGCTTGCCGCTGGGGTTCCAGCTGATCACGGTGCCCTCGGTAACCGAGTCGTTCTCCTGGTAGCTAACGTCGACGCCAAAGCCTGCCATATCGAGGGCGTTGCGCGCCTGGGCCTCGGTCATGTCGGTCAGATCGGGGACGGATGTGGTATCCGGGCCGCTCGAGACCTTGTACGAGATGGTCGTGCCCTTCGCGACTTCCTTACCGGCTTCGGTGCCCTGCTCAAAGACCTGGCCCTCATCGGCCTCGTTGGCCTCCTCGGAGGCGTTGCCCTTCAGGCCAACGCTTGCCAGCGCGGCCTCGGCCTGGTCCTTGGTCAGGCCGACAAGCTTGGGAACCTCAACCTTCTCGGAGGGCTTGGGACCCTTGGAGATTACCAGGTTCACCTTGGTGCCCTTGGCCTTCTTGGTGTTGCCGTTGGGCGTCTGCTCGGCGACCTTGCCCTCGTCGACATCGTCGTTGTAGCTTTGGTCGATGGTGCCGACCTCGAGGCCGGCTTCCTTGATCAGCTCGACGGCAGTCTGCTGGTCCTTGCCCAGCACATCGGGCACGGTGACCTGCTCGCCGCCAAAGAGTCCTGTGGCAAAGGCCACCACGATGCCGATGACGGCAACGGCTGCCACCACGGCGGCGATGATCTTGTTCTTGTTGGATTTGGGCTCTTCGATCTCGTAGGAGCCGGTGGAGCCCGAAACCGAGCTACGGGCGGTATTCTGGCCGCTTACGCCCGAGACGGGACGCACCATGGCGCGCGTCTGATCGGAAAGCTCGCGAGTCTTGGTGGCGCCCAACTCACCGGGGGCACCGATGATGCGCGTGGGCTCCGAGACGTTGACGGCACGGCCCGACAGGTAGCTGTTGAGCACCTGACGCAGCTCGTCGGCGGTCTGGAAGCGGTTTGCGGGGTCCTTCTCCATGCACTTGAGGATGATGCGCTCAAGGTCGGCGTCGACACCGGAGTTGATCTGGCTCGGCGGAATAGGCAGCTCGTTGACCTGCTTGAGTGCGACCGAGATAGCGTCGTCACCGTCAAAGGGAACGCGACCGGTGGCGCACTCGTACATCACGACGCCCAGCGAGTAGATATCCGAGGTGGGGCCGAGGTCCTGACCGCGGGTCTGCTCGGGGCTGACGTAGTGGGCGGTTCCCAGCACGTTGTTGTCTTGCGTGAGGTGGCTGTTCTTGGCGCGCGCAATGCCAAAGTCCATCACCTTGATGTTGCCGTCGGGCAGCACCATGATGTTCTGCGGCTTAATGTCGCGGTGGATGATTTCGTGCTTGTGGGCGACCGAAAGCGCGGAGCTGATCTGCGAGCCGATCTGGGCGACCTTCTTGGGGTCGAGGGCGCCGTGGCTCTTGATGCCGCTCTTAAGGTCGGTTCCGCGCAGGTACTCCATGACGATGTAATAGGTGTCGCCGTCCTTGCCCCAATCGTAGACGCCCACGATATAGGGGGAGGAGAGACCGGCTGCTGCCTGGGCCTCCTGTTTAAAGCGTGCGGCGAAGGTTGCGTCGCCGGCATACTGCGGCAGCATGATCTTGACGGCAACCGTGCGGTCGAGGACCTGGTCCTGTGCACGGTAGACGGTCGCCATGCCGCCTGTCCCCACCTTATCCTTGAGGAGGTATCTTCCCCCGAGGACCCTCTGTTCCATTCTTGCTCCTAACATAACTATTCGCTCAACGATGTGTGTAGTACCTACGATGTGGCCGCTGGGGCCGTGTGGCGCGTTGCCGCTAACCCTTAGGCCGCGGCGCGCCTCGGGTGTCCGATTCGATCATGGGCATCACGCTCCCTGTGCGGCAAGCGCCGCGGTCAGGACGATACCGGCGATCTTGGCGGCCTTGACGTCATGCTTGTCGTAATCCTCCAAGGCCACCGAGATGGCGACCGTGGGTGAATCGTAAGGTGCAAAGCCAACGAACATCGAGTTGACGTTGGTGCCGCCGGTCTCGGCCGAGCCGGTCTTGCCGGCGACCTTGACGCCGGGGATCTGGGCATCGGTGCCGGTACCGGACTGGACGACGGCAAGCATGGCCTGCTTGACCTGGTCGGCCGTGGCGGAGCTGACGGCCTGCCCCAGCGAGCGGGACTGCGTGGTCTTGACCACGGTTCCGTCCGGGGCGAGTACCTGGGCTACAAAGTACGGGTCCATGACCACGCCGCTGTTAGCGATGGCGGTGGCAATCACGGCGTTTTGCATGACGGTGGTCTGCGGGCCGGGCGTGTGGTCCATGCCGACAGGCTGGCCGGCGCCGGCCCAGGCGGTCTCCCACTCGGTCATGAGCGACGGGTCGGCCATGATGGAGGCCGCGGAGGTCAGGTCCTGGCCGAGCTTTTGGCCGTAGCCAAAGGCGTTGGCAAACTGTACGAGCGTGTTTGCGCCAACTTCGTTTGCCACCTGGCCGAAGACGACGTTGGAGGACACGGCAAAGGCCTGCTGCAGGCTGATGGTGCCGTAGCTCTCGTTGGCATAGTTGGTGACCGGTGCGTTGCCGATGTCCATGGAGCCGGGCGCCTGGTAGGTGCTGGTCAGGCTGGCGGTACCGGTCTCGAGTGCCGCGGAAAGCGTAACGACCTTAAACGTGGAGCCCGGCGTGTACAGCGCGTCCATGGCGCGATTGTACATGGAGCCGTCCTCGCCGCCGCCCGTCTGCAGCAGGGCATCGATGTTGGTGTTGTCGTAGGTGGGCGAGCTGGCACATGCGAGCACCGCGCCGGTACGCGGGTCGATGACCACTACAGCGCCCTTAAAGCCCTTGAGCGCCTGCTCGGCCGCCGTCTGGATACGCGAGTCGATGGTGAGCTTGGCGGTGTTGCCCGGCTGGGTCTGGCCCGCGAGCGACGCGATGGCGTTGTTCCAGCTGGAGTAGTCCTTAGAACCGGTGAGCGTGTCGTTCATGACGCTCTCGATGGCGGTGGTGCCATACTGCTGGCTCACGTAGCCAACCACGTGCGCTGCCAGGTTACCGTTGGGGTAGGAGCGTACGTAGGTGCCGTCCTCCTGCTGCAGCGACTCGGCCAGCGTCACGCCGTCGGACGTGATGATGGAGCCGCGCTGGATGTACTTGGAGCGGGCGATGGTGTGGTTGTTGGTCGGCATGTCCTGATAGTCCTTGGCCTTAATGACCTGGACATAGGTGAGGTTGCCGATAAGGATGGCGAACAGCGCCGTAAAGGCGAGCACCGCGCGGGTTAGACGGTTGGCAAGAGCAACGCGGCCGAGCACACCGGATTCAGGCGTGTCGAGCAGGCGACGGCGCATGCGCGAGCCGACGGAATGGCTGCCGCTGCCGTAGGAAGACGAGGTGGCAAAGCGCGTGCCCGTCGGGGCGGCGGCAGATGCGACCTGATCATCGGTGATGGCGGCCATGGTGCCGGTGCCGGTAAGCTCGGCCTCGCGTCCGGTCGCCTCGTCACCGGCGCGCAGCAGGAGCGCGACGATGATAAAGCTCGCCAGCAGAGAGGAGCCGCCCTGGCTCATAAAGGGCAGGGTGACGCCGGTCAGCGGGATCAGGCGGGTTACGCCGCCAACGATCAAGAAGGCCTGGAAGCTGATGGCGGCCGTAAGGCCTGTGGCACTAAAGGCGGCGAGGTCGGATTTAGCGCGGGCAGCCGTGGTGAGGCCACGCACGGCAAAGAGCATAAACAGGATGAGCACGGCGCCGCCGCCCAAAAGGCCCATCTCCTCGCCGATAGCCGAGAAGATAAAGTCGGACTCGACGACAGGGATGTTGTTGGCCATGCCGTTGCCGATGCCAACACCGACCAGACCGCCATCGGCAAGCGAGAAGAGCGACTGGACGATCTGGTAGCCCTGGCCCTGGGCGTCCTTAAACGGATCGAGCCAAACCTGGAAACGCACCTGAACGTGAGACAGGAACTTGTAGGCGCCCACGGCTCCAACAGCTAAGAGCGCAAGGCCGATAACGACATACGAAAAGCGCCCCGTGGCAACGTAGAGCATCAGCAAGAAGATGGTGTAGAACAGCACGGCCGAACCCAGGTCGCGTTCGAAGACGACGACGAGCAGGCACACACCCCACACGGCAAACAGCGGCAGCAGCAGTCGCAGGCGAGGGATCTTAAAGCCCAGAATCTTGCGGTTGGAGATGGAGAGCAGCTCGCGGTTCTCGGCCAGGTAGCCGGCCAGGAACAGGACGATAAAGACCTTGGCGAACTCGCCGGGCTGGATGGTAAAGCCCGCGATGCGAATCCACAGCTTGGAGCCCGAGATCGTGGTGCCGATAAAGATAGGCAGCATCAGCAGAATGATGCCGATGATGCCAAAGGTGTACTTGTAGCGCATGACCACGTCGAGGTTTTTGACTAGTGCAAGCGTTCCCACCATGAGCGCCACCGAGACAAACAGGATGATGAGCTGTGAGATGGCGAGAGCGGGGGCGAGACGCGTCACGAACGTGATGCCGATGCCCGAAAGTATAAATACGATGGGCAGGATGGCGGGGTCGGCACCGGGCGCCAAGATGCGCACGGCAATGTGGGCCGCGGCAAAGGCGGCAAAGAGGCCGATCGGTACGGCGAGCGTCTCAAAGGAGATGGCAGCGCCCGCGGTGAGGACGTACATCGCATACAGCAGGATGACGGGGAACGCCGAGGCGATGAGCAAGAGCAGCTCGGTGTTGCGGCGACTCATAAGCGGCACTCCCTTTCTAATTCTTATCGGAGGCTTCGGCCTCGGCGGACTGTTCGGCGGTTTTCTCGGAATCTGATTCGGAGGTCGATCCCTGATTGGTGTTGTCGCGAATCGTTTGCGCGTCGATCACCTGGCGGGTCTGCTCCTCGTCGATCTGGTGGCGGTACTTGGATATCGTGTCCTGCGCATCGTCGACACTTGTTTGCGGAATGCCCGCCTTGAGGCGGTTTTGCGTGTCTTCGGGCAGGTCGGACAGCTTAATGCTGGTTTCGCTTTCGAGCCAGTGGAGCTTGAGTCCGAGCGGCTTGCCGGGCAGGCCGCGCCAGACGGCGACATTGCCCTGGTGGGTACCCAGGTAGTACGAGCCGGTGACACCCGTGTAGGCCCAGATGCCAGCTGCCAGCACAAAGACGAGGGCCAGGATGGCGGCGATAGTAATGTTGCGGCGACGCACGCGTTGCGCCTCGCGCATAACGCCATCGTCAACCAGGTCAACGACTACTACGGTCACGTTGTCGTGGCCGCCGGCGGCAAGCGCCGCGTCTACTAGGTTGTCGACGCAGATTTGCGCGGTTGAGGACTGCGTGGCGATGTTCTCGATATCGCTATCGGGAATCATGCTCGAGAGGCCGTCGGAGCACAGGATCAGGCGGTCGCCTTCCTCGATATGCAGAGTGAAGTGGTCGGCATACATGGCGGGGTCCGAGCCCAGCGCGCGGGTGATGACCGAACGGTTGGGGTGGACGCGAGCCTCGTCTGCCGTGATCTCGCCGGCGTCCACGAGCTCCTCCACGTAGGAGTGGTCGCGGGTCACGCGGATGAGCGTGCCCTCGTGGAGCAGGTAGGCGCGAGAGTCACCCACGTGGGCGATGGCGAGCGTGTCGTTTTCGATATAGGCGCAGGTGGCTGTGCAGCCCATGCCGGGCTTGCCCAGGCCGTTCAGGGCTGCCTCGATTACGGCGGCGTTGGCTGCCTCGACGGCTGCGGCCAGGCGTGCTGCGTCGGCGGACTGTGGGGCCGTCTTGGCTATAGTCTCGACAGCGATAGAAGAGGCTACCTCGCCGGCGGCGTGACCACCCATGCCGTCGCATACGCAAAAGAGCGGCGACTGCACCAGGTAGGAATCCTCATTGTGCGGGCGCACACAGCCAACGTCGGAGCGGGCGCCCCACATGAGTTGCGTGGTGGTGCCGGCATCATAGGTCGAGTCGGTCTCGATGCGCTCCTCGGTCAGGGGCTCAAAGCTCATGGTCGAGCCGGGGTCTTTGAGCTTGGCCTCAACGGCGGCAACGTCGATTTCGGCTGTGTCACCGGGAGAGACGGTGTCGGTCTCGGCGTTTGATTCGGAATCGCCGGTGTCCGGGGAGTCGGGCTCCTCGGAAACGCGGGCGGTCGACTCGTCGTCTTGCGGGCTGACGTCTATAGGCTCGGGCGCCGGCGTAGACGCGGGCGCAACCTCGGATGCCGGGGCTATGGGAAACGCCGGCGCGGCGGGCTCGGGTGCCGCAAACACCGCAGCGCTCTCGTTGATTGCCGCGGCGACGGGCTCTGCAAAGTGAGCCGGCGCCGGGGTTGCTTCGGGCGCTGTGGGCTGTTCCGCAGCATGTGCGCCGATGGGCGCTGCTGCGGCATCCTCTTCGCCCTCGTTATCGGCGAGATCCGAAATATCATGCGTTACATGCGAAAGAGGCAGGGAGAACACGGTGTCCTCGGGCTCCACGGGTGTGGAGTCCGCCGGAGCGGCGTGGGCCGGTGCAGCTCCGGCGGCAGCCGGTGCCTCGGTCATAGTTGCGGACTTGTTCTCCTCGTCGATCATCGACGGTTCACCTTCATGACCACGTCGCCAATCTGGACTTCGTCGCCCTCACGCAGCGTCGCGGGCTCCACGAGCTGGCGGCCGTTGACGAGCGTGCCGTTAAGCGAGTTGAGGTCCTCGATGATGAGCGCCGGGCCCTGCAGCGAAAAGCGCGCATGCGAGGCCGAGACGAACGGTTCGTTGATGCAGATGTCCGAAGATGGCGAGCGACCGACGATGACGGGGCCGAGCATGTCTACGTGGATGCCGCGGATACCGCGCGGACCCTTGTCCACATCAATCGTCCAGATAGCCGAGTCGCGGCGCTGCCCGCGCACAAGTCCCACGCCGGTCTTCATGACGGCGAACAGGAAGATATAGAGCAGGGCGACCAGGACGATGCGGCCTGCAAAAAGGACGATATCGATGTTCATAAGCGACTATCCCCTAAATTCAAAGGTACTCAGGCCAAACGTCAGCAGATCGCCGTTGCGCAGCGGGCAGCGCGTAATGCGGCGGTTGTTGACGAGCGTGCCGTTGGTGGAATTGAGGTCCTCGATCGACCAATCCGAGCCCGTAAAGGTGAGCTGGGCGTGGCGGCGCGACACGTTGGGGTCGCGCAGGGCAATGTCGGAAACTGAGCGCTCGCGGCCGATGGTCACCTGTGCGGAGGTGATGCTATGGCTCTCGCCGCTCACGACGTCGACGAGCTGGGCGAGCGGGCGCTGCGGGGCGCGAGTGCTCGCCATGTTGGAGGCGATGCCGGCTGCGGCGCCTAGGCCCGCGGCGGCACCGGTCGCGGCGGCGCCGCCCATGCCGGCAAGCGCGTCGCGCGAGACGGTCTGCGGCACCGGGATGGGTGCGGCGGCGGGGTCGGGGACGCTAGGCGCGAAGGGGTCTGCCACGGCAAGCGGGTCGGGAGCGGCGGCGCGAGGCGTCGGCTGCTGCTGGGGCATGGCGGCGGGGCGCTGCTGCTGCGGGGCAGCAAACTGCTGCTGGCCGGCGCGCGGGGCGCTGGCGGCACGGCTTGCCGCGGAGTTGTTCTGGCCCAGGCCGTTTTGATAGGCGCGCTCTTCCTCGTACAGGCGGCCGAGCGTGGGGGCATCGACGTTCTCGGCAAAGACCGAGAACTTGCCGGCGCGCAGCTGCGGATCGATCATAAAGCGCACGAGGGGCTCGCCGACAAAGACATAGCGGCGCTTTTCGGCCTGCGCCTTCACGAACTCGCGGACCTCGCGCGAAAGCTCGGGGTAGAACGGGGCGAGCATGGGATCGTCGTCGGCGGCGATAAGGATGGTATAGAGTGCCGGCGCCGTGTTGACGCCGTTAATCACCAGAGTCTGATCCTCCATGTCGCGAGCGGCCTGCTTGGCAAGCTTCTTAAAGGAGCACGGGGCACGGGTGGCACCGAAGATGCCGGCCACGTGGTCCTCGAAGATGTTCAGGAAGTTCACGAAAGATCACTCTCCGTATAGGTTCTTTGGTATCCGAGCAAATATAGGCATATCCCAACGATTATAGAGGATAGGATTCCCGCAACCGCCGCCTTGGCGATGACCGCGACTGCAAGGCTGGCAATTTCCATATGGTGTGCAAGACAGGACGCCGCTGCGCAGCCGATGCCGGTGACAGCGATGGCGGCGATTGCGGCAAGGTTTGAGCCCTGATCGGCACGCTTGGCATGGGCATTGAGCAGCGCGGATGACGCTGCGGCAGTTGCCGCGACCAGCCCAAAGGCAGCCCAAAGGAGCGGGTCTCCCAGCGCTGCGGCAACGTTACCGAGCCCCAGCACGCCTCCGGCTGAAAGCGCGACCGTGGCCAGACGGGCAAAAAGCGCGCCCATGCCCGTTGCCGCGGCGGCGCTTGCCGGGCCGAGCCAAAATGACGCGACGCCGGCGGCGACCCCAGCTGCTAGGAAGGTATTGCCGGTCAGACAGCCAAGCGCGAGTGCACAGGTGAGTGCGGCGCTCGCGGCAGCCTCGGTGCGACCCCAGGCGATCCACCAACCGGACATGGCGGCGGCAAAGATCACCGCGACGGGCAACATCGATAGGATGCCCTGCGCCTGCATGGTGGCGTTGGCCATGAGCACCAAAAAGCCCACAGCCGAGATGGCCGAGCCAATCTGGGGGGCCAGGCCAGCCGCCGCTCCGATCGCGATGGCCGCAATGACCAGGCCGGGAAGCGCCGCGACCCCGGCCGTTTGCATCAGCAAAAAGCTAAAGGTGCCGCACGTTAGCGCCGAGATAGTGCGCATGGTGTAGTCGCGCGCATGGCTCCAGCGCGTGCCCGCCCAGCCGAGTGCGGGGTCGACCTCGATGGCATCGTTCTCGTAGTGCGACGGCTCGATACCGTCGAGCTCCTGCTCGTCATCCGAAAGCTCGCCAACCATTTGCTCCAGGCTGCGACGGCCCTCGCGCACGCTGCCCAGACCGGCAAGGAGCTGGTCGCAAAATGCCTCGATGCTGTTGGGGCGGTCCTGCGGCATGGGGGAGAGCGCGCTCATGAGCGCGGCCTCGGCTCCCGGGGGAAAGTGTGGTATCAGCTCGCTGGGATAGGTGGCGCCGCCGATGATGCGGTCGAGCGAGTCGGCGGGCGTGGCCGCCATAAAGGGAGCGCTGCCGCACAGGCCCTCGTAGATCACACAGGCGAGGGCAAAGACATCGGCGCGCTCGTCGACCGTGCCGGTCTCGATATCGAGCTGCTCGGGCGGCATGTAGCCGATGGTGCCGCCGCGTGAGCCGCCAAAGCCACCGGCGGACGACAGTCGCGCCATGCCAAAGTCGGTGAGCTTTACATTGCCCGAGTGGTCGATGAGCACGTTGGCGGGCTTAATGTCCAGGTGGAGTACGCCATTACTATGGGCGAAGGTGAGCGCCTGGCCCAAGGCATCGGCAATGGCCGCGGCCTCGTCAAAGGTAAGGGAGTGGCCGTCTACGCGATGCAAAAACTCGGCCAGCGACATGCCATCGACATATTCCATGACCAGGTAGGCATAGGCTGTGTCGTGCGTAAAGTCGATGACCTGCACGATATTGGGATGTTGAAGCATGGCGGCGGTGTGCGCCTCGCGCAGGACATCCATGATGTCGCTGGCGGGCATGCCGACACCGTTGATAAGGGGGATACGCTTAATGGCGACGCGGCGGCGCAGGTGCGTGTCGCGGCAGATCTCGATGGAGCCAAAACCGCCGGTCGCAAGTGTCTCGAGCGGCTGGTACCGCTTGAGCAGCTCGCGAGAGCTGGTGCCCTCCAAAGGAACGTCCGGCGAGAACCGGGCGGTATGTTGCGAGAAAAGCGGCATGGCCAACCCTCGTGCGTTTAAAGTTCGTTTGCGAGTGGCGGGCGCGGAGCCGAGCCGTTCGCGGTGGCATAGATGCTGCTAGTGTAGCACGCTCGGGTGGGCGATATTCAATTTAAGCTCCGTCTGGGGTCTGGACCCTGCGTCCGGCCTAGCGCTTCTTCTTGTTCTTCTTCTGCTTGCGCTGTTTGCCCTTGTTGTCCTGGGGCTTGTCGGCCTTGTCGCCCTGCTTGGCCTCGGCGGCGGCCTTCTCGGCCTTCATTTTCTTCTTCTTGGTCTCGATGCGGAGTTTTTTGTTGATGCGTGCCTTAAGGAAGGTGCCAAACTGCTCGGCATCGCCGCGAACAAAGGTGTCCTTAGGGATTGTCACGCCCTGGTCGGCGAACATGGCCACAAAGATGCGCTCGCCGTCGAGCACGTGGTCGAGCTTTTCAAACGGGAAGAACTGCGACTTGCCGCTCTTGCCCCAAACCATCAGGCCGTCCTCGTTGGCGGCGACGCGGCGATAGCGGCCACCCATGGACTCGTCGGCCTCGACGGCGTCGATAAAGTCGCGGGCGAGGGTGTGGTGCAGGTTTTTGCTCCACCAGGCCAAAAAGGCGCCGAATACGATCAGGACGACGCCAAACTTGATCCAGCTGCCTCCGGCCACCAGCATGCCGATGCCGATGAGTGCGGCAATCGCGGCGGCGACATACAGCGAGCCGCGACGCCTGGGCGAGGCGACCAGGCGGGCGAAGTCGGTGACCAGGTCGTTTTCGTACTGGTACTCGTTGAGGTACAGGATGCCGTCGTCGGCTGCGGACTGCTCCTCGAGCGCGACCTCGACCTGGTCGGCTGCTTCGGAGGGAACGAGGTTGCTCTCTGCGTCTGCCATGCTCTTTGGACTCCTATCGCGGCGGGCTCGCCGTACGGGTTATTATGGAATGCAGTATGCCGTGCGACCGCATGGCCGTTGCGGCAACAAGACTCAGTATACCCGGGGGAGCACCCATGGAATCGTTGTACCGAAAGTATCGCCCGCTCACCTTTGACTCCGTGGTGGGCCAGCAGCATATCGTCTCGACGCTCGAGCACGCCATCACCGAGGGGCGCCTGTCCCACGCCTACCTGTTCTGCGGTCCGCGCGGCACGGGCAAGACCACCATGGCGCGCATCCTGGCCAAGGCGCTGCTGTGCCGCAATGCCGAGGCGGCGCGCGCCGAGGGTGCAAGCGGCTGCATGCCCGACGGTACCTGCGAGGAGTGCGAGCTCATTGCCGAGGGTAACCACCCCGATGTCTACGAGCTCGATGCCGCCTCCCGCACGGGCGTGGACAATGTGCGCGAGGAAATCATCAACTCCGTCAACTTTGCCCCGGTGCGCGGCAAGTACAAGATCTATATCATCGACGAGGTCCACATGCTCACGACGGCGGCGTTCAACGCGCTGCTCAAGACGCTCGAGGAGCCGCCGGCACACGTGATCTTTGTGCTGTGCACCACCGACCCGCAAAAGATTCTGGAGACCATCCTCTCGCGTTGCCAGCGTTTCGATTTCCATCGCATCGGCAACGAGGATATTGAGCATCGCCTGGCATACGTGTGCGAGCAGGAGGGCTTCGATTACGACGACGAGGCGCTGGCTATCGTGGCGCGCCATGCCAAGGGCGGCATGCGCGACGCGTTGTCCACGCTGGAGCAGCTGAGCGTCTTTGGCAACGGTTCTGTGCATGCGGACGATGCCCGCTCGCTTTTGGGCGAGGTTTCGGACCAGATTCTGGGCGAGTTTGCCCGCGCCATTGCCGATCGCGATGTTGCCGAGCTCTATGGACTGATCCGTGCGCAGGTCGAGGAAGGAAACGACCTGCTGGAGCTGACGCGCGACCTGGTGGCGCATGTGCGTGACGTGTACGTTGCCTGCGTTGCCGGTGCCCGTGCCGAGCTGTTTGAGGGCGGCTCCGAGCAGGCCGAGGCGCTTGCTGCCGAGGCCGCTGCCTTTGGTGAACATCCTGCCGACCGCCTGGCCCGTGTGCTGACAGTGCTCGACGATGCCGCATTGGAGATGAGGGGCGCGAGCGACGTGCGCCTGGTGCTCGAGATTGCCTGCACGCGTCTGGCGCGTCCCGAGGCTGATTTAACGATTGAGGCATTGGCCGAGCGCGTGGCACGCCTGGAGGCCATGGTTGCCAACGGCGCCGTGCCGGCGAGCGTGGCTGCTGCTCAGGCCGCCGCGCCTGCAGCATCCGTACCCGCTGCTGCCCAACAGCCGACGCTCATTTCGGGCGCCCGCGCTGCCGCCCCGGCGGCATCCGCTGCCCCCGCTGCTACGTCCGCGCGCCAGGGCGGTATGCCTTGGGACCGTGGTGCTGCTGCTCCGGCTGCCCAGCCTTCGCCCCGTTCTGCGTCCGTGTCAGCTTTCAAGCCTGCAGCGCCTGCACCTCAGCCTGCGCCGGCTCCGACGCCTCAGCCCGTTGCGGCCCCCGCGCCTGCCACCGCTCCGGCACCTAAGCCCCAGTCCAACAACGCCGCCCAGGTTGCCGCCGCCGGTGCCGCCGAGACGCCCGCGGTCGAGGATGCCGGAGAGCTGCAGCGCAAATGGGCCGAGGTTGTCGAGCGTGTCAAGGCGCGTCAGGCTTCCTACGCAGGGCTTTTGCTCAACGCCCGCGCCACGGCCGACGACGGCTCCAAGCTCACGGTCTCGTTCCCCGCGGGTTCGACTTTTGCCATTAAGATGCTCGGTCGCGCCGATACGCAGTCGGTGGTCCTGCCGACGGTCTGCGCGGTCTTCGGTCGTCGTGCCGTCGACTATGTCCTGGATGGGGGTGGCACGCCGGCTCCTCAACATGAGGAGCATTCTCCATCTGCACGGGCTGCGGCATCTGCGGACCCGCAACCCGTGTCCTCGGCGGCCCCTGCATCCTCGAGCGCCAGCGCGCCGCAGCAGCAAGCGGCGCCGGTAGTGGCATCGACCCCGTCGGCGCCTAAGCCTGCGGCGCCCAAACCGGCTGCTCCGACACCCGCGCCCAAGCCCGTCTCGCCCGCGCCCAAGTCGTCTGACCTGGGCAAAGCCCCCTGGCTACGCTCCGACAACCCCGCCGGCGCTCCTGCTACGGGTAAGCTCCCGACCGAGCCCGCGCCCCGAGCGCCCGAGCGCGCGTCCGCCCCCAAGGCCCAGCCTGCCGCGCCGTGGGAATTCGAGCAGGTGCCCTACGACGACGCCATGGTCGGCGGCTTCACTGGCGATGCGAGCGGGGACGATCTGCCCCCGTTCGACGTGCCGGGTGCGGCGTCCGCGCCCAAGCCCGCTGCGGCGGCATCCGCGGCCCCCGCAAGCGACGACGCCCCTGCGGCTCCCTGGGAGTCCAACCCCGGTGCCGGCAGCCCCTTCGGCCACCAGGGCGCAGCCCCGAGCATCCCGCAGACCGAGGACGAGGCCAAAGACCTCATCCGCAGCGTCTTCGGTCAGGCCACCATCTTCAAACCGGTGGAGTAACCGTGCGGGCGGGTATGCTGCTCAAGAAGAGGTCTCTTTGTCCGGGCGCATCTGTATTTCGGACATGTGTAGTGTGGTGCCGCGTATCTCGCATTCGAGCAGGCAGGTACGCGACGGTCGGCCTAGGATGCTGAGGTCGATACGATACGCCGCATAGCTGTCCGTGTACTCGACTTGCTCGGCGTCGAGGGTTGCTCCGATTGTCAAGAAAGCGCCTGGTTCGGCATCGGCAATCTTGGAGTCCTTTATCTTGACCTTGAACTCTTGGTAGAGGGACGGGCTGTTGTAGTAAATGGTTCGGGTTCCATCGGTGCACTCATCGGTCGCTTCCCATTTGACGGTGGGCTGGTCCGAGCTGGCTATCAGCAGTTCTGCTCCAAAGGCTATAGCATGGGTGATGATAACCAGCAATGCCCAGCCGACAAAGAGATAGAGAACCACATATGCAACGGGGTGTTTTGAGCGGATGTTTTGGAGCGCGTCGGGGGCATTCATGGGGCACCTCCAAATTGCTATCTATGACAATCAAATTATACCCTGCCGCCATGTGCGCCGCCTCGAGTAGTGGCTCGGCATTTAGCCATTTAGTGGTACGCGGAAAATGTCGGATTCCGGCTCTACAAGATTTAGCTTTCAATATTATGCAGATGCGAATTATTCAACTTTGCATAATCTTTGGGCGCGGCTTGCACTCCAGGACATGTATATCGACTGAGGTAGTGTGTCCGCCCCGCTTGCTTGCCCCGCGCCGTGGTACGATTTTTGAGCTTGAAAGTCCCGCCGTGCTCCGACTGCCCTTGCAGCTTGTCGCGCGGCCGCACGTAAAGGAGCCATCATGGCCGGTATGAACATGCAGCAGATGATGAAGCAGGCTCGCAAGATGCAGGAGCAGCTTGCCGCCGCGCAGGAGAATCTCAAGTCCCAGACCGTCGACGCCTCTGCCGGCGGCGGCATGGTCAAGGTGACCGTTAACGGCGAGATGGAGCTCGTCAACCTCACCATCGATCCCGATGCCCTCGATCCCGAGGACGTCGATATGCTGCAGGACATGATCATGGCTGCCGTCAACGAGGCCGTCCGCGGCGTCAACGAGCTCGCCAACAAGCAGATGGGCGCCATCACCGGCGGCCTCAACATCCCGGGCATGCCGTTCTAAGACACACATATATATGAGTGCGAATCACAGTCTGCAAAAACTGCTCGATGAGCTGGGCCGTCTGCCGGGCATTGGTCCCAAGTCGGCCCAGCGCATCGCCTATTACCTGTTGGAGGCCGACGCCGAGGAGGCCCGCCGCCTGGCCGAGGCCATCCTGGAGGTCAAGCAGGAGGTCCACTTTTGCAGCCGTTGCTTTAACTACGCCACGGCCGACGAGTGCTCCATCTGCCAGGACCCGATGCGCGATACCACTCGCATTTGCGTGGTGGGCGAGCCGCGCGATGTCCAGGCGATTGAGCGCACGGGCAGCTACCACGGTCTCTACCACGTATTGGGCGGCGTGATCAGTCCCATGGACAAGATTGGCCCCGAGCAGCTGCACATTCGCGAGCTGCTGGCACGCTTGGGCCACGAGGACATCCACGAGGTCATCATCGCCACCAACCCCAATATTGAGGGCGAGACCACGGCGAGCTACCTGGCCCGCACTATCAAGCCGCTGGGCGTCGAGGTATCGCGTCTGGCAAGCGGCCTTCCCGTGGGCGGCGACCTGGAGTATGCCGACGAGCTTACGCTTGGGCGCGCCATCGAGGCCCGTCGCACGATTTAGGTGGCGAGCCTGCTCCTGCCGTATGTTTTCCTCGCGACGCACGGGGTAGTCATAATTTCCCCGTGCGACTGTGAGTTTGTTGTGCAACAAAAATGCTTCGTATCCGCTTATCGCATGGATGCTTCCGCTCGCATCCTTAATTTGCCCATTCGTTGCGCAACCTTTTGGGTTCGCTGATACACTCAAATATGGATTCGAATGAATGCGCCGCTCCCGAGCGGCGTGTTTCTGTTGGAGGAGAACGCATGCGGCCCGGTGGCACTCAGATAAAGCGCGGCACCGCGGTGCGCATGCGACGCCGACTGGGCTTGGCACCGCGGGCGTACGCACTGCTGTCGTGCTCGCTGGTGCTGGTCATAGCTGGCGTTTCTGCCTATGGCATGACCGTGCCGTCCATGATGCAGGCGCATGCCGCACGCGAGCCGCGCGTTGGGCATGAGGTCAAAAGTGATCTGGGCACCACGACTGGATATGCTTGGGCAAGTGTGGTCGCGCATATTGTTTTTGGCACCGACGATGCGGATGGCGCCGAGGCCCCGGACAACGAAGTCACGCTTGCCAATGGCAAAACCATCGTGCTCACCAACACCAAGATCATCGATCGGTTGTCCAACAATAGCGTGGCGGCAACGGTGAATAAGGTCGAGCAGCAGAAGGAGCAGGACGCCCGGCAGTCCGGAAAGCCCGGTAGCTCGGATACTTCTGGCTCCGGCTCGGATTCATCGAGTTCGGGCGGCGGCTCTGGGCCGGGTTCCTCTACCGGAGGGTCTGGAAACGGCGGCTCGCCGGGCGGCAACACAGACAACGATGCAAACTCCGGTGGTCTTTCCGCTGCTGAAGAAGAGAGCATTCACAGTTGGCTTGTGACCAAGTACAACATGCTCGACGGTTATGTTTCTCGTGCCAATGACGTGGTCTCGACCTATAACTCTACGGGAGATCCCAGACCGTGCGACAGCCTGGTCGGGGAGATGTTTGTCATTCGAGCCGAGTTCGGTCGTCAGACATTCTCGCCCCGGTCAAAGTGGTATCAGCAGTATGCCAATCTGTGGGGCTGTTACACCAACCTATGTCAATGGGTCGGCCATTACGGCGATGATGACGTTGCGCTCGGTAATTTCAACAATAACGTGGCGGCGCTTGCCCTATGATGACCGATCTTGCATCCACCACACCACAATCGCTCGGTCGCGATCCCATGGTCGGCCTGCGCCTGGCGCGTGTCGACGGGTTTGAGCCGGCCATTGCGCTCGGTCAGGACGAACTGCCTGCCTATCTGCGTCGTTTTACGATGCTGTTTGCCGACGATGCCACCATGCGCCGTGGCGGTATCGGCCGCGTGACGCGTGCCGTCAACGCCCAAGGCGAGGCCGTGGCACTCAAGCAGCTCATCTTGCCGGCGCGCGATGAGTTTGACGACGATACCGCTCATGAGGCGCTGGTCGCCAAGTTCAAGGCGGCGTTTCGCGAGGAATATGAATGCCACCGCGCCCTTTCGGGCCTCAAGGGCTTTCCCCGCCTCTATGGCTGGGGCGAGGTTGACGGTGTGCCTGCAATTGTCATGGAATGGGTCGAGGGCGAGACGCTCGCCCGCTTGCGTTCGCGACTCGCCGTGGACGATGCCGGACGTCTGTCGCCGCTCGTGGCGGCGCGTCTGGGTCGCGACCTGTTCGATTTGCTCTGCCGTATGAGCCTGGTGGGCGAGGGCTTTGTCCATCGCGATATCTCGCCCGCTAATATTATGGTGCGCACGGCGCGTCTACCGCTTGACCGGCAGCTTGCCGAGGGCACCTTTGACCTGTGCCTGATCGACTTTGGCTCGTCGCTGGCGCTTGAGCCTGCGTCGGCCGTGGCCGGTACCGGCGGCAAGGCGTCGTTTACGGAGCGCTATGCCACGCTGCGTCGCGCGACGGTTGCCTATGCCCCGCCCGAGATGCTCACCGACGATATTCCCGACCTGCGCGCTTTGCGTATGTCGCCGGCGATTGACGTCTATGCCGCGGCAAGCACGGTTTACGAGCTCATTGCCGGCGTCGCGCCATACGAAGCCGCGCCGAGCACTTCGGGTATCTCGGGTTCGCGCAAAAAGACGCGCGACATCGCGAGCCCCTACCGTCTCAAGATGGACACGCGGCCCGACTATCCCATTGGTGCCCATGCGCCCGGTTGTGATTTGACTCAGCTGCTTCGTCGTGAGCCCGATGTGGCGCTCGCCGCGGCCGAGCAGGCCCAGCAGCTAGGGCTTGAGCCGGATTCCGAAGAGCTACGCGATGCGCTGGCGTTTGTCGATGCCCAGCTGTTCGACGTGGTGATGGCCTGTCTGTCCAGCCATCAAAAAGATCGTCCCGAGCCGGCGGCGGTCGAGGCGGCGCTCTCGGCGTTTTGTGACCACTATGCGCAAAATGTCGGTCGTTCGCTCCGCGGCGAGCCGCTCACGCCGTGCCCCATGGATGCGTCTGGCCGCGCGGTTCGTCGCGCGCTGATGGTCGGCGCGACGGTCGTCTGTGGCGTGGTTTGGGCTGTGGTCGTGGTTTCGGCCGCGCTGCTGGCGTCGGGCGCCCGCGTGATGGCGACTTTGGGATCGCTCGTGTGGTCTGGGTCGCTACCGGGTATTATTGCCGCACTGGCGTTGGCGCTGCCAGGCATAGCCGGCGTTGCCGCGGGGGCACTTGCGCGCGATCGGCGCTCGGGCTTCCTGCAGGGCGTGCTTGCGCTTTCTGCCTGCGAGGTTCCGGTGCTGGTTGTGGCTGCATGTAGCGTATTTTCCCAACGCGCCGTGATGGGCGGCCTTGTTGCCGCTCTGGTTGCAACCTATACGCTTACGTGGTTTTTGCTTGCGATGGGCTTTGCCTTTGAACTTCCCGTTTCGGCACCACGACGCACAAAAGCCCAGATGGCGACTCCGCTTGCCGGTGGAGCCGCAGCTGCCCGTACTTTTGGCGGACCTGTCGAAGTATCGTCCGATTCTATTTCTACGACCAAGGAGGCCTAGGTCATGGCATCTCAAGTTGAGCTCACCCCATGCGGGGCCATGTTTGACATCTTTAAGCGCGCGGCGCATCTGAGCCATATCGAGCTGTGCGGCTTGGTGCTTTCGTCCCGTCCGCTCGCCGACGGCCGCAGCCCGCAGAGCCGAGCCGCCGATCGCTCTTGGGTTTCCCGCTTTATCGTTCGCGCGCCGGTCGGCACGCTTCAGCAGCGCTACTTTGCCGAATACGGTACCTCGGCTGCGCGTATTATGTCGCAACTGGCCCTGCGCCAGCGAAATCCCATGGACTCCACGGCTGTGATCAATATGGTGTGCGGTCCTGCAGGTGAACCGATGGTACGCGCGCTCGAAGAGTGCCACCAGGACACGAATCTCTATCGCAACGCGCTCGATCGCCTGTCCCAGGCGGCGGAACTCATGCCCGCCGAGCGCGCCGAGGCCGTGTTGGTGCTGTTTGTCGCCGTCGGTTGTTCGGCGGATGTGCGGTCCTCGGTGAACTATGCCATCGACTACGCGCACGCGACCTGTGGCGGAGGCACCTCCACGCCGCGTTCGCTTGGCATGTCGATGACCGCAGGCGAGCGCGAACCCGCTCCGGCGCACCCCTTGGGCTTGCTGCGCATACAAAACAGTTTTGTCGTGAGCGCCCCGCGCTGGATTCAGCCGAGTGAGCAGGGTGTTGAGATTGGCGCGCTGGCCACTGGTGAGGGCGATATTACCGACGTCGGCGACGATGTCTCGGCCCGCCATGCCCATATCTGGTGCGATGCTCAAAATATCTGGCACGTCGAGGACTTGTCGTCCACCAACGGAACCGTGGTGGTAAACGGGGCCACGCGCGTCTGCATTCAGGTCGAGCCCGGCCGTTCCGCCCAACTCAATCCCGGCGACGAGCTCAAGCTCGGCGAATCCACTACCTACGCCATCCTCTTCGGTGCTCTCTAGCCGGCAGATAGGGACGTTTCTTTTCTGCCGGCACTTGGGGACACTCCTCGGCGCGCCAGAGCCAGTCGCCCGGGGATGGAGGGGCCATTTTGGCCCTTGGCGGTCAGTCGGGGCGAAACTAGAAGATCTTTCCGATTCGCGGCTGTTCATGCTTGTAGAGCATCTAAAACAATAGGATGTTATTCTGGAATATGCCGGGTGCGTGAACTTGCCTGTCTTAGCCTTAATAAGGTATAGGGGAGTTTGGCTCAGGGGTTCCGTCTTGTTCTTCAGCGCAGTATTGTGGGACAGATTTGCTGAGATTGGCGCCTTACACCGCAGAGCGCACGGAAGGCTCTCGATTTGTGTTCTGGCCCCAGAATACAGGGCCTGATACTTACCAACTGTGGCATGGATGTAACATCTGTAGAAATCAACCCTTTTGTTGTCGACCTTTGTAAGAAAAACACTGCCATCAACTCTTTGGATGACGAAACTAGGGTGCTTGAGGGGAGCCTTTACTCCCCTCTGAGAGATGACTCATGTTTTTCGCTTGTCGTTGTGAATCCTCCGTTACTGCCGATTCCGGATGAGATTCCTTATCCCTTCGTTTGAGATGGAGGACAATCGGGTCTGGATAAAACACTTCGTATTCTTAAGGGTGGCGATACGCATTTAGAGAAAAACGGTAAATACTGCTAATAGGGGTGACGACGATGGTGCAGGGGCGACTCGAGATGCTCTCATCAATACGTCGGATACTTGGGAAATCAGGTCTAGATGCATGTATGATGATGCTGTGTGGCTATTCAATTAATCCGCGTTCCGAATGGGTGCAGGGTATAGCTGCGACATCGTATGCTTTTGACCCGGCGCGATACTCAGATATTTCTGAGGCGGTTGACGAAGTTTATACGCACTATGCCGCGCAAGGCGTTTCGGAAGTTTGCACATCTACGTTACGGGCTTAGGTTTCTTCAAGCGAGCAGGCCGGTTGCGTTATTTCGAGCGATTTTTCTAGTCTAGACGACAAAAGGCAAAGGATTTGATGGGTATAAAACGCGGACGTTTGTGGGCGGATGCTCAAATCTATTGTGGCAATCGGGCGGTTGAAAAAGATATTTCAACCGCCCGATTGCCAGGTTCGTCGGAGGAGATGTCCGATTCCGACTCTCTTGTAGGAAGAGCTTGAGATCGTATTGGCCCAAGGCAATCTTAAAGCAGTCTCATTGGCAAATCTTCGCTCCTGTTGTGTTGAGGTGTAAGGTATCAGTGATTGATGTTTTGTGGCGGGTAGATTGGGGCCTTCCTTGATTCGATGCGTTCTCTCGAGGTTCATCAGAGCAAAAGGGGCTTTCGTCTTCATTGCTATCACGGTGATTGGAACCGCTCTCTCCTATGCCATGCCATACGTGAACGGGAAATTCTTAGATTTTCTTCTCGGTAACCGCAGCGAAAGAGACGCCGTACTCTTCGCGCTCCTGGTTGCGTCAATAGGAGTTTTCTCCACCCTCTTTACTTATTTTGCAGGAACACTTTCCATTCGCATAACCACGAGACTTTCCTTTGATCTTCTCAGGGAGGCCGTCTTGCGTTTTGAAAGAGACGATTACTTGGTGAGTCGGACCATCGATCCAGCCTATACAACGCAACGGATTATTTCCGACTCCAGCGTGGTCTCATCCTTCGTTTTGGCGAATTTTATCAGTGCGCCGCTGTCCATTGTAGCCATTCCCATCGTATTGCTTATCATATGGTCAATTGATTCAACTCTCGCGGTGTTTTCCATCATTCTCCTCATCGTGTATTTCTGTGTAATTGCTGGGTCGAGGAAACTTTTGTATAGGGTCACGTATGAGAAGAAAGAGGCGGACAGCGCCTTTTACGCCGCAATTGCATCGCAGCTTAATCAGATTCTCAACATTCAACTGACATCTTCGTACGGCAAGAGCGAACAAGCGCTCGACGCTGGGTTTAAGAGCTATTTTCCCAAAGTTTTGCGCTCCGGAAAGCTATCATATTCTCTGACATCGCTCGATGGTCTTTTCGCAGCGTTGTTTCAAGCGGTGATACTTGTTGTTTCCGGAGTACGAATCATTAACGGAACTATGTCAATAGGCGAGTACACTATCATCGGTACATACTTCGCGGTTCTCTTTAAGACTTTGAAAAGTATGATGTCATTGTTCAAATCCTATCAAGATGCCAAAGCATCATGGGATAGGACGGCTATCGCGACGAGAGAAAAGGAGAGATCGGGGTGGAATCGGACCGATTTAGCTAAACTCGATGAAATAAATGACATTTCGGTATCTGATTTGGAATTCTCGGTTGCCCTTCCAGACGGATCTGTCCGAGAGGTCCTCGGCGGGTTTTCTTTCAAGTTTTCCGGTCCTGGTACATATTGCATAGTTGGGGAAAACGGAAGAGGCAAGACGTCACTTCTTTACTTGATGCTCGGGCTATACTCATCGAAAGGCAAAGTAAAATACAACGGCGTGCCAATCGAAGAATGCGACTTGGATTACATACGTGCGAGAGAGATATCGTGCTGCCCACAGTCGTGCTTCGCGCCGGACGAAACGGTGAAAGAGCTGTTAGAGTATTTCGACACGCCCTTTTCTTCCTATCACCGGGGTGTAGATGGCCTACTTTCGCTGGAAAACAGCGTGAAGGAGTTGCTCGGGAAACGTTGCTCCGCGCTTTCGGGCGGTGAGCTGCGCCGAGTGTACTTATGGTCGGCGATTTCACGCAAGTCGTCAGTTTTGGTACTCGACGAGCCCACGACTGGGTTAGACGCTGTAAGCCGCGCCGAGCTTGCGGCCTATGTTAAGCGCAACAAGCAAAGCCAGCTGATCATCGTTGTCTCTCACGATGACGAGATGGTCGGCGCGGTAGAAGGGGTAGTGGATTTAGGCAGCATGTACCAGGGTTAATGATGACAAGTGTAGTGCTACCCAACTGGCAGAGATAACAAAAAGGCGATGCAGATGCACGTAGCATTCAGGCGGTTCGGACTCGGTGCCTTCACGCCATCGCAACGCTTTCAGATATAGTTCTCGTTCTCTTACTAAAGGAAACTTTAGTCTACGTCATCTTGTCGAGACAGAGGTGAAGCGAAGTGTTGTCGCGACGTATCTTATTCCAGGTGGCTCAGTATCAGCGTGAGAATCGCACCAAAGTGTACTTACGATTCTCGTGTCCCACGGACAACATGAGCTGAGCATTGAGGTTCCACCCTTTGCTGCAACTACACGGGGTTGGACGGCAATGAATATGCCGGGCCGCATACCACGCGCAGCGGGGGTCCATGTCCCAGTATGTTGCCTACAGCAGCCTCGATGTCCACGCACACATCATCTCTGCCTTCGCGTTCAATCCATTTGCCGGAGAGTGCGAGGGTTGCCAGGCCGTAGAATTCGAGCCGAACAAATGAAATGCGGTATCAGCGCATAGGATTAAACTGACGATTGCTTTGCACTGAGAATACGCTTGGAAAGCCGCTATGGGTGGCGGCCCGGGTTAAATAGAGAAGCCCGTCCGATCACTTTCATGTGGCGAACGGTCGGGCTTCTTATTCCACTTGCCAATGCTCGGCTCATATTGGAAGAAAGCTACGCTAATGTTTGCGTGACACTCCTATTTTCTCCGAAGAAAGAGTCGGATAATGAAGAATAGAATTAAAAAAGGTGCCAGATATAACGCAAATATAAAGGCTAATCCAACGAGACCTTGCAATAATGGCATAACTCCTCCCAGACACGAGATTTTGGTATTTGTTCCCATCTTATTCTGAATTGGACCAAATAGTTCCTAGCCACAAAACTACTCGTCAACTGGATCGCACCAATCTGCTGGCAAAACACAGCTTGATTCTTTATCGACATAGCACCAATCCGCAACAGGGCACTCGGCGATGTCGTAAAAATTGCATATATCAACTCCAAGACAACAAGGCTCAACGGGAGGATGTTCATTTGAACCAACAGGATGGATATGCTTCATAACAGCTCCTCACCTTAATCCAATTAGAGACTACGTTTGATCAATGCCACAGTGATCTACAACGCAGATGCTGCCGCCATCCATGTCATAGTCGCAGTAATCGTATGCACCACAGCCATCTGCTTTATCATAAACAGTACAGATGTCAGTAATGCCCAAGAGGCAGTCAAAAGACATCGGCTTCACGCCTGCCTCGTCGCCACTTCCTGGATTAATCGGATGAATATGCTTCACGACTACCTCCCTTTGAGTGCAGAAAAACCTCAATATTGTGTATAACAAACCAAGATGTCTAGTTCACCATATTTCTAGAATGGTTTCGGCGAACGTAGCAATAAGCTTCGCAGACGGTAATCAGAAGAACGAACACCTCCACAATGGTGACAGCAATGCGCTGAACCGCTTATTCCGATACAGTAGCTTCTCGTTGATTTTTCTCCTGCGAAGATGAGTGGCGGGAAATAAGGTCAAAAGCCATCTCGTAGCACATTTTTCTATATTCACATGATGCAGGGTGTAGACTCTTGGGCAAGTAGCCGTGCTCGTCTGCAGCCTCCCAGCTACAGCCCCCACCACAGAAAGACCGAGCCCAACAGTCCGTACAGTCAATTCTTTTTTCGACACCCTGACTCCAGTTTTCAATATACCTAGTTTCGTCAATTCCGGTGACGATGTTGCCCATTTTGAATCGCATCATCCCGACAAACCTGTGACAGGGGTATACGTCCCCTTCGGGAGTCACGGAAATAAAACGCCTGCCAGCCCCGCATCCGACAAAGGCGATCCTGTTGCTCATGATCAAATCAACTGCAGTTTTCAATGTTCTAAACAAGGGCTTTTCCCCTTGATCAATCTGTTTGAGATATTGATCCGCCAAATCTATTAGGCCCGCCCTGATTTTGTTTAATGAGTGTTCGTCGAGTTTGATATTCTCATCGAATGAGCTCACGGGCGAGAAGTAAATCCTTCTGAAGCCCATCTCTTTAAACTGAAGATAGTCTTCAACAAGGTTACAGTTATTATTTGTTAAGGTCGCTCTTGCGCCGAAGGGGAACGACTCGGAAAAACGACGAACGTTTTTGTCGATATCGGAGAAAGAGCCGCCTCCCGTCTTGTACGGGCGCGATGCATCGTGCTTGCATCCTGTACCATCGAGACTAATCAGAACAGAAAACCCGTGCTCCTTGAAAGAATTCACAGCAGTGTCATTCAAAAGCGTTCCGTTGGTCGTAATAGAATAGGTAAAGTTTCTATTGGGGTATATTCTTTTTGAATAGTCGACCGTTTTCCATATCAGCGGCTCGTTAATCATGGGTTCCCCACCAAAAAAGACGATCGCAAGCGTTTCGTTTTCCGATGAACTTGCGACGAGGTAGTCGACCGCCTTGAAGGCTATCTCGTCTGTCATCAGCAGAGGAGACGTTCCATAATCTCCTTTACCGGCAAAACAGTAACTACAACCAAGGTTGCATGCATGTGAAACGTGGAGTTCGATGGATCTAAGTTTTCGAGGCGTGTCTTTTGTTAAGAAAGTCCGCTCAGACAATCGTTGATACTCATCAATGTCGTCTTCAAGTTCTGCTATGGTCGTTTGGTCGTAGCCTTTCGCAGCAAGTGACTTTGTTAGCAACTTCGAGTTGACCGTTCTTCCCGATGCTTCAAATATGCGAAGCGCATCTTCTGATGCTTGGTCAACCTGAAAGCAATTGCGAGTGACCTCATCGAAGCAGTAACGACGATCACTTACTGAGAAAAAATGCATACGTTCCTCAATTTCATGCTGGACTGGCACTAACCTTGTTTATTGTTGCGCAGCTATAAAAAACCACCAGCGGGGATTCGGTGTGCGGCCCAATCGGACTCCCAAAAGGTTCTATTTGAGACTGGCAAGCTTTGTGTTGTTGGCACTTCGACAGCGCTCTTTATTCCAACATGGAGCCTCGCAGTTTGAGTCGACTTGCCTCTGGAAGGTCCGATCTTAACTTGATTTAGGATGAAAACAGATTACAGGCGCGCTCCTCTAGAAAGAAAGGAAACCAATCGCCGCCTTTCACCAGGAAAGTTTTTATAGCCCACCTCGAGCAAAATGAAAGATGCGAGAGCGATTGGGGAACAACGCGAATCTCCCCTTTTGGGTGGGAGCGAGCCTTCAGCCACCGGCGAACGACTCGCCCTGGTCAGAATCTGGAAGTGGTGCCGGGCCGCTTGGGCCTCCCCGGTGACTTCGTGGGGCTTACCTGCCTGACGTCGAGGAGTACATCCGCAAGATTCGTTCCCTATGCCGTTTGCTCTCACGCCCGCCTTAGTTCCAAGTCGGGCGAGCCGCCGCGCTCATGCGACCCGTGGCGGCGACACGTCGACGCCGCGCTCGCTGAGCACATCTTCGGTCGCGGGCGAGCACGAGGTCGCGCCGGCGCATCCGCTGGGACTGCTGTGCGTGCAAAACGGCTACGTGGTGAGCGTCCCGCGCTGGATTCAGCCGAGTGAGGAAGGCGTTGAGATCGGCGCGCTGGCAACGGGGGAGGGCGGCATCACCGACGACGTCTCGGCCCGCCATGCCCATATCTGGTGCGACGAGTCTGGCGCATGGTTTGTCGAGGACCTGTCGTCCACTAACGGCACCGTGGTGGTAAACGGGGCCACGAGTGTGTGTATTCAAGTAGAGCCCGGCCGCTCCGCCCAGCTCAACCCCGGCGACGAGCTCAAACTCGGCGAATCCACCACCTACGCCATCCTGCTCGGCGCCCTCTAGCCGGCAGTTAGGGACGTTCCTTTCCTGCCGGTACTTGGGGACACTCCTTGGCGCGTCAGAGCCAGTCGCCCGGGGATGGAGGGACCATTTTGGCCCTTGGCAGTCACCTAAGGTAAACCTCTACCGCCCACCTATATTTGCCGAAATATGGCCTGACGGCGGGGTACAATAAACCCGCATGCGGATTTCCGTTGCGGGCGCTTCCCATCGCCGGGGCGTGCCCGGGAGCATCCGGCATGCGGCCTTTGCGGCGCTCGGTCATGTGCAAGACGGGCGGTCGGGTCTGTGGGGCGCATCAGTTGCCCCTCGCCTCGGCATGTCTTCTCTCCACGCCACGTACCTGCTGCTGAGCCTGCCTGCCAGATGATTGGAAGCAACAGCGTAAATCCCATCACGCCAACATCCCGGCGATCGCCGGGGCCTGTATACCTATATGAGAGGAGAGGGGTATATGGCGCGTAAGTTTAAGTCTATGGACGGCAACGAGGCGGCCGCATATGTTTCGTATGCGTACACCGAGGTAGCGGGAATCTATCCCATTACGCCGTCCAGCCCGATGGCCGACCATGTCGACCAGTGGGCGGCCCAGGGTCGCAAGAATATCTTCGGCACCCCGGTCAAGGTCGTCGAGATGGAGTCCGAGGCAGGTGCAGCCGGTACCGTTCACGGTTCGCTGGGCGCCGGTGCTCTGACCTCCACCTACACGGCTTCTCAGGGTCTGCTCCTGATGATCCCGAACATGTACAAGATCGCGGGCGAGCAGCTCCCGGGCGTCTTCCACGTCTCCGCGCGTTGCGTCGCTTCCCACGCCCTGAACATCTTCGGTGATCACTCCGACGTCATGGCCTGTCGCCAGACCGGCTTCGCCATGCTCGCCGAGGGCAACGTCCAGGAGGTCATGGACCTCTCGCCGGTGGCTCACCTTGCCGCCATCGAGGGCAAGACCCCGTTCCTTAACTTCTTCGACGGCTTCCGCACCAGCCTCGAGATCCAGAAGGTCGCCATGTGGGACTACAAGGATCTGGCCGAGATGTGCGACATGGACGCCGTCCAGGCTTTCCGCGACCACGCGCTCAACCCTGAGCACCCGCACACCCGCGGCAGCCACGAGAACGGCGATATCTTCTTCCAGAACCGTGAGGCCTGCAACAAGGTCTACGACGAGCTCCCTGCCGTCGTCGAGGGCTACATGTTGTTG
>URYW01000007.1 GCA_900552145.1 uncultured Collinsella sp.
CATCATCGCGGTCTACGGGGTCAAAGATATGGCACCGTGGGGACACATGTATGTCAATCCTGGTCTAACAGAGCCTTTTTTAATCCCCGTCCCAGAGAAATCATTATGCATAGAAAGTCATAATTATCATTTCGTAAACATTTCGATGAAATTAATGCCATGGGGCATGCTTGCGGTTACAATACCGCGAGGCCTAACTACACACCTTTAAGCCGGTCCTGTGAGACCGGGAAGGAGAATTATGGCGAACAACCATACCGCGGGCGCTGCCGCCCGCACCTTCGCGCCCAGCGAGCTTTGCCAGCGCATGCTGGCCAAAACCAGCAAGGGCACCTGCGGTCCCTGCATCCTGTATCTTGAGGATGGGACCATTTTTTATGGACGTGCATGCGGCGCCGAGGGCACCGCGACCGGCGAAGTCTGCTTCAACACCTCGCTCGAGGGCTACTTTGAGGTCATGACCGACCCGAGTTATGCCGGCCAAATCGTAACCATGACCTATCCGCAGATCGGCAACTACGGTATCGACGAGACCGACGTCCAGTCGGCCTTCCCCGGCGACGCCGTGCGCCCTGCGAGCGCTCCGGCCATGCGCGGCATGATCGTTCGCGACATGTGCGCCACGCCTTCTAACTGGCGCTCGGCCGTTAGCGTGCCGGAGTACCTGCGCGCTCACGGCATCGTCGCTATCGAGGGCGTCGACACCCGCGCTCTGGTGCGCCATCTGCGCGACAATGGTTCCAAAATGGGCATTATCTCGACCGAGATCTTCGACGTCGACGAGCTTGCCGAGCGTCTGGCCGCAGCGCCCACGCTGGTAGGCGAGAACCTGGTCAAGACCGTAAGCTGCCCCGCGCCTCACGAGTTTGTGGCCGCCGACCTGCCTGCCACGCATGACTTTGCGCTTTCGGCTGCCGCTCCTGCCCGTCACAAAGTGGTCGCCTACGACTGCGGTGTGAAGCGCGGCATTCTGGAGGGCCTGGTGCGCGCCGGCTGCGATCTTACCGTCGTGCCGTGGGATACGCCCGCGAGTGAGGTGCTCGACATGAATCCCGATGGCGTCTTTTTGTCCAACGGCCCCGGCGACCCCGACGCCGTGGTGGAGACCTACGAGCAGGTGCAGCAGCTGATCGGCAAGGTGCCGGTCTTTGGTATTTGTCTTGGTCACCAGATGATCAGCCTGGCCTGCGGCGCCCAGATGGAAAAGCTTAAGTTCGGTCACCGCGGCGGCAACCAGCCGGTCATGAACCTGGTAAGCCGTCGCGTGGAGATCACCGCGCAAAACCATGGCTTTGGCCTGCTGTTCCCCAGCTTGGGCAAGCTTGTCCCCGAGCTTTCCGGCGGCGAGACCGAGCATGCGGCCGATGGAGATCTGCGCGTCTGGGTGCGCCGCGGAATCGCGCCGGTCGTGATGAACGAGCGCTTTGGCCGCATTCGCCTGACACATGTGAACCTCAACGACGGCACCGCCGAGGGCATCCAGCTGCTCGACGCCCCGTGCTTCTCGGTCCAGTACCACCCCGAGGCCTCGCCTGGCCCCACCGATGCCCACTATCTCTTTACCGCCTTTACGCGACTCATGGACGGCGAGGAGAACTACCTGGACATCGACACCGCGAAGGACCGCCTGGCTGGCTGGAACTTTGCTGAGTCCGAGACCGCTGAGACCGAGGAGAACTAACATGCCTAAACGTACTGACATCAAGCGCATCCTCGTCATTGGTTCGGGCCCCATCGTCATCGGCCAGGCCTGCGAGTTCGACTACTCCGGCGCCCAGGCCTGCAAGGTGCTCAAGGAGGATGGCTTTGAGGTCATCCTGGTCAACTCCAACCCGGCGACCATCATGACCGACCCGGGTCTTGCCGACCGCACCTATGTCGAGCCCATCACCGCCGAATTTATCGAGCGCGTAATCAAGAAAGAGCGCCCGGACGTGCTGCTGCCCACGCTGGGCGGCCAGACCGGTCTGAACGCCGCCGTCGAGCTGGCGAAAGACGGCACGCTCGACAAGTACGGCGTCGAGATGATCGGCTGCGACCTGGCCGCCATCGAGCGCGGCGAGGACCGCAAGCTCTTTAACGAGGCCATGGCCGAGATCGGCCTGGAGGTCGCGCGCTCGGGCTATGCCTACAGCGTGGCCGACGCCGAGGCCATCGCCGAGCGCGTGGGATATCCCTGCGTACTGCGCCCGAGCTTTACCCTCGGCGGCGCCGGCGGCGGCATCGCTCACACCCACGAGGAGCTCGTCTCCATCGTGAGCCAGGGCCTTGAACTCTCGCCTGCCCACGAGGTGCTGGTCGAGGAGTCCATCGAGGGTTGGAAAGAGTACGAGATGGAGGTTATGCGTGACCACGCCGGCAACGGCATCATCGTGTGCTCCATCGAGAACCTCGACCCCATGGGCGTGCACACCGGCGACTCCATCACTGTGGCGCCGGCGCAGACGCTCTCCGACCTTGAATATCAGCGCATGCGCGTGGCCTCGCTCGCCATTCTGGAGAAGATTGGCGTCGAGACCGGCGGCTCTAACGTGCAGTTTGCCGTGAACCCCCAGACCGGCCGCCTGATCGTCATCGAGATGAACCCGCGCGTGAGCCGCTCGTCCGCCCTCGCTTCCAAGGCCACGGGTTTCCCCATCGCCAAGGCCGCCGCGCGTCTGGCTGTGGGCTACACGCTCGACGAGATCGTCAACGACATCACCAAGGCTACGCCCGCCTGCTTTGAGCCCACAATCGACTACTGTGTGGTCAAGGTGCCGCGCTTTGCCTTCGAGAAGTTCAAGGGAACCGACCCCACGCTCACCACGCGCATGAAGGCCGTGGGCGAGATCATGGCGATCGGCCGCACCTTTGAGGAGGCCTTTGGCAAGGCCATGCGCTCGCTGGAGGACGGCCACCAGGGCATTTGCGCCGGTGGCAAAGAGGGTGCCGATAAGCTGAGCGACGACGAGCTTGCTCAGGCCGTGGCCACCCCGACCGAGCATCGCATCTTCTTTGTGGTCGAGGCCCTGCGCCGTGGCTGGGACATTGCTCGCATCCATGCCATCTGCGGTATCGATCCGTGGTACCTCAACCGTATCAACGATATGGTGCAGGTCCAGGAGAGCATCCGCGGCCTGCGTGTGGAGGATATCGACGCCGACGCGATGCGCCTGCTCAAGCAGTACGGTACGAGCGACGCCGAGATCGCCGCGCTGACCGGCTCGGACGAGCGCTTTGTGCGCGCCTATCGCAAGGGTCTGGGCGTGGTTCCCAGCATGAAGACGGTCGATACCTGCGCTGCGGAGTTCTCGAGCGCCACGGAGTACCACTACAAGACGTACGAGAACATCTACCGCACGAGCCCGGATGCCAAGAAGTGCGTGGCTCCCGACGAGACCACGCCGGCGGACAAGCCCAAGGCGATGATCCTGGGCGCCGGCCCCAACCGTATTGGCCAGGGCATCGAGTTCGATTACTGCTGCGTGCATGCGAGCTATGCGCTGGCGGCCCGCGGCTTTGAGACCATCATGGTCAACTGCAATCCCGAGACCGTCTCGACCGACTACGACACGTCCGACCGCCTGTACTTTGAGCCGCTCACCTACGAGGACGTCATGGACGTTATCGACGTTGAGCGCCCCGATGGCGTCGTGGTGACGCTTGGCGGCCAGACCCCGCTTAAGCTGGCGCGCATGCTCGAGGAGAGTGGCGTCAACATCACGGGCACCAAGCCCGATGCCATCGACTTTGCCGAGGACCGCGAGCGCTTTGCCGCCCTGCTCGACAAGCTGGGCATCATGTACCCGCCGGCGGGTCAGGCCACCTCGTTTGAGGAGGCCGAGGCCGTTGCCGCACACATTGGCTACCCGCTGCTGGTACGTCCGAGCTACGTGCTGGGCGGCCGCGGCATGATGATCGCCTACGATGCCGAGCACCTGCGCGATTACATGGCCGAGGCTGCGCGCATTAGCCCCGACTACCCGGTGTACCTGGACCGCTTCCTGGAGGGTGCGATCGAGTCCGATGTCGACGCTCTGTGCGATGGCGAGGAGGTCTACATCGGCGGTATCCTGGAGCATATCGAGGAGGCCGGTATCCACTCTGGCGACTCCGCGACCTGCATCCCGCCGTTCAGCTTTAGCGAGAGCCTGCAGGCAAAGCTTCGCGAGACCACGCGCCGCATCGCGATGGCGCTGGGCGTACGCGGCCTGGTCAACGTGCAGTACGCCATCAAGGGCGAGACCGTCTACGTGATCGAGGCCAACCCGCGTGCCAGCCGCACCGTGCCGTTTATCTCCAAGGCCACCGGCGTGCCGCTCGCCAAGTGTGCCGCACGTATCATGGCGGGCGATTCCATCTCGAGCTTGGGCCTGCCGAGCGACGAGCGTCAGCTGGACTGGTTCTGCATGAAGGAAGCCGTTATGCCCTGGGGTCGTTTCCCGGGCGCCGACGTTATCCTGGGTCCCGAGATGAAGTCGACGGGCGAGGTTATGGGTATCGCCAAGAGCTATCCCGAGGCATACGCCAAGACGCAGCTGGCAATTGACTACAAGCTGCCCGACCCGAGCGCCGGCAAGGTGTTCATCAGCGTGTGCGACCGCGACAAGCGTCATATCCTTTCGGTCGCTCGCATCCTGCGCTACCTGGGCTTTGATATCTGCTCCACCGAGGGTACGGCGCGCGTTCTGCGTGGAGGCAACGTGACGTGCGAGGTCGTGGAGAAGATTAGCGGCCCGCACGACGGCGAGCGTCCCAACATCGGCGACCTCATCGCCGATGGCAAGATTGCGGTAATCATCAACACGCCGTACGGCCCGGGTTCGCGTGGTGACGGCTATCTGTTGCGTACCGAGGCGGTGCGCCGCGGCGTGACCTGCGTGACCGCGATGTCTGCCGCCAACACGTACGTGAGTGCCATCGAGGCGGTGCGCGAGGACCAGCAGGGTCACGGCAGCGCCAACGACATGGGCATGGACGTCATCGCCCTGCAGGACCTGCCGCAGCACACGGTGTAGTGTGACCTGTCCGGCCGGGACGGAGGGGGCCGAGTTTCCCCCTTCGCTCCGGCTGCAAGCAGAGTCGCTCAGGAGGAAACTCGGCCCCTCCCGCCCCGGCCTGCGGTGACTTGGCTGCACCGTGTGCTGCCGAAGGGGGCTTTGCGCGATGACTAGGGCTGAATAAAAAGTGAGTGTGGGATCCGCCGTTCGTTCGAACGGCGGATCCCACGTTAATATTTCAGCCAACGTACGTCATGGCAATCCCCGGTAGGTCCCCGGGTGCCCCGCGGCGGGCTGGGTTTATTGTCTGAGCGACTTTGCGAAGCAAGGGGAGCGAAGATAAAAACCCAGCCCGCCGCGGGGCACCCGGGGACCGCAGGGACGGGAGCAGCTATACTACTCTCAGTAGTTAAGGGTCGCGGATTGGCCGCGTCACCGCTCTCAACAGGAGGTCTTTGTTTATGGCAGATCAAAAGCCGGTTGTCGGGATCATCATGGGCTCCAAGTCCGATCTGGGCGTTATGGAAGGTTGTACCGCCGAGCTCGAGGCGCTCGGTGTGCCCTATGAGCTCGTCATTGCGAGCGCACACCGCACGCCGGCGAAGGTCCACGAGTGGGCTTCGACTGCTGCCGATCGCGGTATCAAAGTGGTTATCGCCGCCGCTGGCAAGGCCGCTCACCTGGGTGGTGTCGTGGCTGCCTTTACGCCGCTGCCGGTTATCGGCGTGCCTATGAAGACGAGTGACCTGGGCGGTATGGATTCGCTGCTGTCGATGGTGCAGATGCCTTCGGGTGTGCCTGTGGCCTGCGTTGCCATCAACGGCGCCAAGAACGCCGCCATCTACGCCACGCAGATTCTAGGCGCTTGCGACCCCGAGTACCGCAAGGTTATCGAGAAGATGAAGCAGGAGATGGCCGACGCCTAGGCGTTCCGCCGTTTCACCGCAGTATAAGGAGAGCCATGTCCGACTATCAGGGAAAACGATTCAAGGCTTCTCAGATTCCCGATCCGTCGAAGCCGGGTGCTGCCCATGCGGCGCAGCAGGGTCGGACATCCTCTCCTCAGCAGCCGCGCGCGCCGCGCCCCGTGACACCGGCGACGCATCGTCGGCAGGACGCGCCGGCCGCATATCGACCTTCATCTTATAGCACCGCTAAGAAGCCGCCCCGGTCTTCATCGCATGCCACGCCGTCGGATTACACCGAGCCGCCGCGTAAAAAGCGCCGTTCCATTATTCCCATTCTGCTCATCATCATCGGCATCGGTCTGATTGTTGCCGCCGCTGCCATCTTTATCAACGCCCAGATTGGCTACAAGCAAGCGAGCGAGTCGTATCAAAAGATCGAAAAACAATATGTGAGCGACAAGGACGCCAGCGGCGTGCCGACTATCGACTTCGATGCGCTTGCTCAGACAAACCCTGAGATTGTGGGTTGGATTTATGTGCCGGGAACCAACATCAACTATCCCGTGGTGCAGACCAACAACAACTCCAAATACCTCAACACGCTGTTCGACGGTACGGCCAATGCATCGGGTGCGATCTTCTTGGACAGCGACGATACCGCGCCGGGAATGGTTGACCAGCAGACCACGATCTACGGCCACCACATGAACGACGGATCGATGTTCAATGTGATCTCGGACACGACCGATCAGGCGACGTTCGACAGCATAGAGTACGTGTATTACATCACGCGCGACGCCACCTATAAACTGCGACCACTGGCGACAAAAGTTGTCGAGGACACGTATGCCAAGGCGCGCACGACCAATTTTGAGGGCGACGACGGGCTCAAGAACTACCTGTCCGAGATGCTCGACGGTGCCTCTGCCGTGGCGAGCGATGCCACCGATCGTGCCGCTTCGGCAACCAAGGTCGTAACGCTTGTGACCTGTCGTTCGTTATCGCTGAGCAACACGCGTGCCGTCATGGTGCTCACGCCGGTCGAGGAATAAGTTGTTCGAGAGTAGCTAAAAAGCCCCGTTCCAAATTGGCTACTCGACGACGGTAAGGGAGAAATGATGCTCGAGAATGGCAAAACGATGCCTTCGGTTGATGCTTGGCTGCGCGAGGCCAAGGCCGATTCGTCGGCACCTGCGTGCGGTATGTATCTGACGCATAACGGTGTGGTGCGCGCGACGCCCAAGGCCGAGGCGCGCGGTGTCGAGACCGATGGCGTGGCGCCGGGCCACAAGGTGGGCGGCATGGTGTTCGGCTACGACGCCAGCAAGGTGCAGGCTGCTATCGAGGCCACGCGCGCGATGCCGGGTATCGGCTATGTGCGCGTGTGGCTGGCAAGCGGCGAGCTTTCCGTGGGCGACGACATCATGCTCGTGCTCATCGGCGGGGACATTCGCCCGCACGTGGTCGATGCGCTGCAGGCGCTCGTTGGCACCATCAAGAACGAATGCGTAAGTGAGGTCGAGCGCGAGGCATAGAGGCTTGCGTCGATAGAAGGATCGTTTATAAAAATGCCCGCCGGCACGTGTGATACCGGCGGGCATTTTGCGTTTTGGGCGCGGTTGGCGCTACACGCGCGTCGCATCCTTGGGGCTCATGGTCATGCTCTGGAAGCGATTCTCCATAAAGTCATTATCGAAGTACTTGCCGTAGAACTGCGCAACGGGAATATCCGGTTCCGTGCCGTTGACGCGCTGATACCAATAATCGAGCGACTGCAGCGTCATAACGCCATCGACCAGCATAATGATGGTGAAGATGACGGTAGCGGAGTAGCGGCTCTTCCACGGAATCATGTTGATGAGCTTGAGCAGCCTCGGCAGCAGCAGCTTGATCCAGATGAGGCCACCCAGGCCCCACAGGCAGGCGAAGCCCGTGCAGGTACGTCCGCCGGTAAGGACGGCGAGCGGATCGGGCATGCCAAAGAGCTTCATATGCGAGTAGCTCCACGAGACCACGCCAAACGAGGTCTGCATAAACCAGCCCACGAACACCTCAAAGCTTGCACCGAGCAGCGCACTCACCAAAAAGATAATGATGGGGTTCTTTTTATAGAAGCGGTTGAGCACCATGGTCATAAGCACGGCGCCAAATCCGTAGATGGGGCTGAAGGGGCCAAACAGCATGCCGGCGCGGTTCTGGTAGACGCCCGGGTCGTCGACCGTCATGTGCCAGATGTCCTCGGCGATCAGGCCGAGTATGCAGCAGACAAAGAATACCCAGAACAGGTTGAAGTAGTTGAGCTTGATGTAGCCTTCGCCGGTTTCATCGCGCCCGAGCATGCCCTCGGCGGCGGCGTCGCGATCGAGCATTTCCTGCAGGCGGCGCTGCAGCTCGCGCTCTTGGCGCAGCGTGGGGTCGACGGTGGCCGAAAGCGCGACGAGGATGCCGAGCTGGATAGCAGGGCGCAGCAAGAAGGGCCCGATACCCTGGAGCATCACGTCGACCAAAAGCTCGACGACGGTAAACGCGATAAGGATGTAGGACAGGCGAGCGGCGTTGCGGCGCTGGTTTTTGATAAGGTCCAGGCCAAAGATAATCAGGATGACGGCGCTTGCCGCAGAGAGCATGATGCCGGCGACGATAAGGCCGACCGCGACGAGCGTGTTGTCGCCGAGCTTGGCGGCGGCGTTGCCGTTGATGAGCGCGGTGATGACCTGCCACATAAAGGCGCCGACCGAGGGGAGCGTGCCCACGCCGGACAGGATGCACAGGGCGGCGTATACCTTAATGATGAGGGGGATCTTCTTGACCTCCGTGGCGCTGGGGACGCTGGGGTCGAGCTCGTTTCGATCCATACATAACCTTTCTCGTTTTGCTGTAGGTACAAGGATACGCCGCCGACCTGCCAAAAGACAGGACGAACGTCCCAATTGCAACAATGCAAGCCCCAACGGCGGGCGAGGCGCGTCGCAACGGAAACATGCGGGATCGTCGACCCCGAGGCGGTTGCCCAATAAAATGTTTGGCTGCAAAACGGATTATAAGCTCGGTGGGCTTTTAAAAAGCGCTGTTCATGCGCGGGAGTGCTTGTCTTGCCGTGCGTATAATAGGGCAGGTAACGCCAAATAACGAGGCTCTGAGGGGATGCCATGTCTCAAGAAACCATCCACGCGGCCGAGCGCGCCGCGGGACAGGTGAAGACCATGTCGACGTATGATCCGGACTCCGACCAGCTGCATGAGGAATGCGGCATTTTTGGTGTGTGGGCACCCGATCGCGATGTGGCTCGACTGACGTACTTTGGTCTGCGCGCGCTGCAGCATCGCGGCCAGGAATCGGCGGGAATCGCCGTGGGTGATGGCGGCACGGTTATGGTTCGCAAAGACCTGGGACTGCTCGATCGCGTGTTCTCCAACGCCGACCTGTCGACGCTCTCCGGCCAGCTGGCCGTGGGCCACGTGCGCTATGGCACCGCCGGCGCCAAGAGCTGGGAAGCCTCTCAGCCGCACCTCTCCACCATCAACAGCGTCATTATCGCGCTCGCGCACAACGGTACTCTGGTCAACACCGACGAGCTGCGCCGCCAGCTGATCGAGCTGGGCGTGCCGTTCCTCTCCAATTCGGATTCCGAGGTCGCGACCAAGCTTATCGGCTACTTTACTCAGCGTACGGGCCACCTGCGCGAGGGCATTCGCAAGACCATGGAGCTCGTGCGCGGCGGCTACGCCATGACGCTCATCAACGAGCAGGCGCTCTACGCATTCCGCGATCCGCACGGCATTCGCCCGCTCGTGCTGGGCAAGCTGGTGGACGAGGGTTTGGACCAGGCCGATGCCGCATCCGTTTCGCAGCTGCCGTCGCAGGACGGCGCCGCGACGGTCGACTCCGCCGTCCATGTCACGCGCGCCGGCGGCTGGGTCGTTGCCTCCGAGACCTGCGCACTCGACATCGTGGGTGCCGAGTACGTCCGTGACGTCCGTCCCGGCGAGATCTTGCGCATCAGCGCCGAGGGTCTGGTATCCGAGCAGGGCGTGCCTGCAGCCGAAGAGCCCGCCAACTGCATCTTTGAGCAGGTCTACTTCGCCCGTCCCGACTCCATCATGAACGGCAAGAGCGTCTATGCCTGCCGTTACGACATGGGCCGTCAGCTGGCGCACGAGGAGCCCGTCGAGGCCGACCTGGTCATCGGCGTGCCCGACTCCGGCCTGCCGCCCGCGGAGGGGTATTCGCACGAGAGCGGTATTCCCTTTGGCGAGGGCCTCATCAAGAACCGCTACGTGGGTCGTACGTTTATCGAGCCTACGCAGGAGTTGCGCGCCATGGGCGTGCGCATGAAACTCAACCCGCTGCGCGACAACATCGAGGGCAAGCGCCTGGTCGTCATCGACGACTCCATCGTGCGCGGCACCACCATGGTGCAGCTCGTCAAGATGCTGCGCAACGCTGGTGCCAAGGAGATTCACATCCGCATCAACTCGCCCGAGGTCATCTGGCCGTGCTTCTACGGCATCGATACCGACGTGCAGTCGCAGCTTATCAGCGCCAACAAGACGGTCGACGAAATTTGCGAGTATATCGGCGCCGATTCGCTGGCCTTCCTTTCGGTCGAGGGCCTGCTGAAGGTCATGCCCAAGGGCGGCTACTGCGATGCGTGCTTTACCGGCCGCTACCCCGTGGCGATTCCCGAGAGCTTTGGCCGCGATAAGTTTATGGAGGGCTTTAAGCCCCGCAACCTGGATAAGCCGCTGCACTTTGACGACGACGCCGTGGTCGAGAAATACGACGACCGCAGCTGGGAAGAGGAGCACGGCGAGGCCTAAAGCCTGCCATGTAGGGACAGGTTTATTCTGGTAGGTTTTACCTGCTGTTTTGTTGATATGACGGCGTGTGCTGTTATGGCACACGCCGAAATGAACGCAACTATGAGCACCGTTTGGCGCCCGCGCGGCGCCACGGTAGTGGGAGAGGAAGGCTCAGATGAGCGACAGCAAGCATGTGACGTATGAGGATGCCGGCGTCGATACCGCTGAGGGCGGCCGCGCCGTCGACGCTATTAAGCAGATGGTCAAGGACACCAATCGCCCCGAGGTTATCGGCGGTATCGGTGGCTTTGGTGGCCTGTTCTCGGCCGCCGCGCTTAAGGATATGGAAGACCCGATTCTGATTAGCGGTACCGACGGCGTGGGCACCAAGCTCGTGCTCGCCCAGATCATGGACCGTCACGAGACGGTGGGCCAGGACCTGGTCGCTATGTGCGTCAACGACATTCTGGCTTCGGGCGCCGAGCCGCTGTTTTTCCTGGACTACGTTGCCATCGGTCACATCGAGGCCGAGCACATGGCAAAGATCATCAAGGGCGTGGCCGATGGCTGCAAGCTCGCGGGCTGCGCGCTCGTGGGCGGCGAGATGGCCGAGCACCCCGGCGTCATGGCGCCTGCCGACTACGACCTCGCCGGCTTTACCGTGGGTGTCGTCGATCGTCCCAAGATGCTCGACCCCGCGAACGTCCGCCCCGGCGACGTGATTCTGGGCCTGCCTTCCACCGGTGTGCACTCCAACGGCTACTCGCTCGTGCGTAAGGTCATCGGCGTCGACGGTATTAAGCCGGGCACGCCCGAGGCCGCCGCTAAGGCCGAGGAGCTGAGCCGCCCGCTCGAGGAGCTTGGTGGTGCATCGCTGGCAGACGCTCTGCTGGCCCCCACGCGCATCTACGTCAAGCCGGTTCTTGAGCTGCTCCGCGGCGGCGCTCCGGTGCACGCCATCGCCCACATCACTGGCGGCGGTATTACCGAGAACCTCAACCGCGCGCTCGCCGACGACGTCGACGCCGTGGTCACCCGCAACGGTGCCGAGATGGGTTGGGACGTTCCGCCCGTCATCACCTATGTGTCGCGCCAGGCCGAGCTTGCGCCCAACGAGGCGTGCAAGACCTTCAACATGGGCGTTGGACTGTGCCTGATCGTCGCCCCCGAGGACGAGGCCGCGGTGACCGAGGCTCTGGTCGCGCTGGGCGAGAAGCCGTTCCGCGTGGGCGAGTGCGTCGAGGGCTCCGGTAAGGTCGTGTACTCCGATGAGCGCTAACGAGCAGATGGCTGCTGCCGAGGGCCTGGGCTTTGTGCCCTACACCCGTCCGACCGGCACCGATACGGCCGAGCCACTCAAGATCGGTGTGCTCATCAGCGGTTCGGGTACCAACCTGCAGGCGCTGATCGATCTGATCGCTGCCGGCAAGCTCAACGCTTCGATTGAGCTTGTGGTGTCGAGCCGTCCTTCGGCTAAGGGTTTGCAGCGCGCTGAGCGCGCGGGCATCCAGACGCTCACGCTGTCCAAGGATGTCTACGCCGCCCCCATCGCCGCCGACGAGATCATCGCGCACGAGCTGCTCGAGCGCGGTTGCGAGTATGTGGTCATGGCCGGCTACATGCGCATGGTGCACACGCCGCTGCTGGCGGCGTTTCCCAACCGCGTGGTCAACTTGCATCCGGCGCTGCTGCCGAGCTTTACCGGTGCGCATGCGATTGACGATGCCTTTGCGCGCGGCGTCAAGGTAACTGGCGTGACCGTGCATTTTGCCAACGAGATCTACGACAACGGTCCTATCATCGCCCAGCGCGCGCTGGCTGTTGAGGAGGGCTGGGATGTCGACACGCTCGAGGGCCACATCCACGCGATTGAGCACGTGCTGTACCCCGAGGTCGTGCAAATGCTCGCCGACGGCCGCGTCCACGTGCTGGAGAGCGGCAAGGTCGCAATTGACGCGCCTCGCGGCTAGCGGTGCACAGTACAATTTAGCCGAGTAGTCAGGGTGGTCATTGGCGCCAAGGCGCGCGTGGCCACCTTTTGTTTTTGGGTAGTCACCTGCGACGGTCTTTAACGACTAGTCATTCAAGAATGTCGCAGGTGACTAGGCGAGAGAGGTGAGCGCATGGTGGATAACGAAGCGCTGTTTACGCCTGAGCTGGTGTTTTTTGATTGGGAGTGTGCAACGCCGGATGAGGTGTTTGCGGGGCTCGAGGGCGAGCTTGCCCCGCGCGGCTACATTGCGTCCGGTTGGCTCGACGCCGTTCGCACGCGCGAGGATGCCTATCCCACGGGTCTTGCCATGCCGGCGGCAAACATTGCCATTCCGCATACCGATCCGGGGTTTGTGGCCAAGCCCTATATCGCGGTGGTGAAGCCCGCCGCGTCCGTGACATTTAACGCTATGGCTGGCATGGGCGCTCCGGTGCCGGCGCAGATCGTCATCAATCTGGGTATTGCCGAGCCGGGCGGCCAGGTCGAGGCCCTGCAGGCGCTCATGAACATCTTTATGGACGCCGATGCCGCAGCCGACGTGCTCGGCCAGACCACGCCCCAGGGCATGGTCGACGCCATCCGTCGCCACTTCTAAGGTGGGGCTGAGTCGGCGCTTGGGGACGTTCCTTTTCTGCCGGCAGTAAGGGACAGTCCCCAAGTGCCGGCACATAAAGAACGTCCCCAAGTGTCACATCTGTCCCCTTTGCACCAAAATGGTGCAGATTAACCTGTCCCCAATGTACCAAGCGTGCCGCGGGGGCTGCGTTGTGACACAATGGCGTTTGTTCGATTCGTGATGCGAAAGGCCAACTATGGCAAACAAGAAAAAGAACTCCGAGGCCGCGCCGACGCCCGAGCAGCAGGCTCGCGCTGCCTCCAGCTCTCGTAAGAAGCAGCGCAAGACGTACGTGTCTAAGACCGTCAAGATCGTTCTGGTGGTCATCGGCGTGCTGGCGATGCTGCTTTCCGTCTCGGCCATGGCGTGCTCCGGCCTTATGTCGCAGGCAGAGGACACCTCGGGCTACAAGCTGACCGGCGGTGTTGCTGCTACTATCAACGGCACCAACCTCACCGAGGACACCGTGACCAAGCAGATCATGAGCATGCGCACGTCCTACGGCTACACCAAGGACAAGGATTGGGCGCAGTATCTGGTTGACAACGACCTCACGCCCAAGAAGTACCGCAAGCAACTCATCGACTCCTACACGCAGCAGATTCTGCTTCAACAGGCACAGAAGGAGAACGGCGTGACGGTGTCGGATGAGGAGGTCGAGAAGGCTTGGAAGGACGCGTGCAAGAGCGCGGGCGGCGCCAAGGCCTTTAAGAAGACCCTCAAGACCTACGGCTATACCGAGGACACCTACAAGGACTCACTCAAGGAGAGTCTGGCGCAGCAGAAACTCAAGGATGCCGTCGCGCCCACGAGCAAGCCCAAGGACAGCGAGATTGTCGATTACATCAACGAAAACCTGTCCAGCTACAACGACGCCCGCCGCTCGTCGAACATCCTGATCAAGGTTGATTCCGACGCTTCCGACGAGGACAAGGCTGCCGCCAAGGCCAAGGCGCAGGAGTGTCTGGACAAGATCAACTCCGGCGAGCTGAGCTTTGAGGACGCCGTTGAGCAGTACTCCGAGGACACCGGTTCCAAGGAGAAGAAGGGCGATGTGGGCTGGGATAAGCTCACCACCTTCGTCGACAGCTACCAGACGGCGCTCGAGGGACTCAACAAGGGCGACGTGAGCGAAGTCGTCGAGTCGACCTATGGCTACCACATCATCAAGTGCACCGACTACTTCCATGTCGATAATCAGGTTGATGACATCAAGCAGGTACCCAAGGACATCAAGAAGTACGTCTCCAACGTGGTGAAGACGCAGGCGGCCAGCGCTGCATACAGCGAGTGGCTGGAGCAGTACAAGAAGGACGCCGACATTACCGTCAACCCCATGCCCAAGGACGTACCCTATAACGTGAGTCTGAAGGGCGTCACCAAGAGCTCGACCGACGATTCGTCGACGACTGAGTAATCATGGGGCGGTGCTCGCGCGAGTGCCGCCCACGCTATTAGAGAGGATTTGCAGATGACCAACGAAGAGCTGCAGAAGGAAATGATCGCGGCCATGAAGGCCAAGGACAAGGTTCGCCTGTCCATCATTCGCCAGGTCAAGGCTGAGGTGAAGAATATCGAGGTTAACGAGCGCCGCGATGTGACCGAGGAAGACGTCAACAACATGATCAAGCGTCTGATCAAGCAGACGAGCGAGACGCTGGAGATGTCCATCAAGGCCGGCACCGACCAGGAGCGTACCGACAACCTGACCGAGCAGGTCAAGATTCTGGAAAGCCTGCTGCCCGCGCAGGTTTCGGGCGAGGAGCTCGAGGCCCTGATCGAGCAGGTCATCGCCGAGCTGGGCGCCACGTCCAAGAAGCAGATGGGCCAGGTCATGGGTGCACTCGGCAAGGCCACCGGCGGCAACTTCGATAAGCCGGCCGCGGCAAAGATCGTCGGCGCAAAGCTGGCTTAAGGGCTGGCCGACACATAGCCGATGCTGAGGGGCGTGACCATTGCGGTCGCGCCCTTTTTTGTTGGCCGATGAAGGGCGCCTCCCCTGGCTGGTCATTGGGTGCTCATTGGGGACAGACTTAAATGAGTGCCCAATGAGCAGGCACTCATTTAAGTCTGTCCCCAATGAGTGGGTTAAAGGTTGCGGGTTCTTTACGGGAATGTAGTGTGGGCTGCGGAAACGTGGTTCTTTCCGTACAATAGTGCAATTCGTGTAAGCGCAGGAAAGGGACATTCATGGCAGACATGATCGAGATCAAGCATCTCAACAAGTACTTTGGCGACCTGCATGTGCTCAAAGATATCAATCTCACCGTCAAGCGCGGCGAGAAGCTCGTAATGATCGGGCCTTCCGGTTCGGGTAAGTCGACGCTCATCCGTTGCGTCGATTATCTGGAGGAGCCCACGTCGGGCGAGGTCGTCATCGACGGTACGCCGCTCACCAAAAAGAATCACCTGGAGATGGCTCGCAAGTATAGTTCCATGGTGTTTCAGCAGTTCAACCTGTATCCCAACATGACGGTGCTCGGCAACCTGACGCTCGCGCCCATCAAGCTTCAAAAGAAGAGCAAGGAGGAGGCGACCGAGATCGCTGTTGCCGCGCTCAAGCGTGTTGGCATGGCGCATAAGGCCGGCGAGTATCCGCAGAATCTCTCGGGCGGTCAGCAGCAGCGCAGCGCCATCGCCCGTGCCCTGTGCACCAAGCAGCCCATCATCCTGTTTGACGAGCCGACCTCGGCGCTCGACCCCGAGATGGTCCAGGAAGTCTTGGACGTTATGATTGAGCTCGCGCAGGAGGACATCACCATGATCTGCGTGACGCACGAGATGGGCTTTGCGCGCCAGGTGGCCGACCGCGTCATCTTTATGGAGGACGGCCGCATCCTGGAGGAGGGCACGCCCGAGCACTTCTTCGATAACCCCGAGAACCCGCGCTGCCGCGAGTTCCTGTCCAAGATTTTGCACTAGGCGCGGTGATGGACATGACGGATATGACGAGGGCGGCCGTGTCGCGCCGTCACTTTTTGCAGCTGGCGGGCGCCGGCATGCTTGCGCTGACGGGGACCGCGCTTGCCGGTTGCGGCAACTCCACCAGCGGCGAGGGCTCCGACAAGGGGTCTAAGCTTGCGGCCATCAAGTCGCGTGGCCATCTGAATGCCGGCGTTAAGAAGGACGTTCCCGGCTACGGCTATTACGACACCGCCAAGGGTCGCTTTGAGGGCATGGAAGTCGATTTGTGCTACCAGATCGCGGCCGCCGTCTTTGGCGTGAGCTACAAGGAGACCCGTGCCCAGGAGCTTGTCGAGTTTACCGACGTAACGCCCAAGACGCGCGGCCCGCTGATCGATAACGGCCAGCTCGACGTGGTCGCGGCGACCTACACCATCACCGACGAGCGCAAGAAGAGCTGGGATTTCTCGACGCCGTACCGCACCGACTACGTGGGACTCATGGTCAAGAAGCGTTCGGGCTTTACCTCGATTGAGGACCTGGACGGCAAGGTCATCGGCGTGAGTCAGGGCTCTAACACGCAGGGCCTGATCGAGCAGATGATCAAGGACAACGGCATTAGCTGTAAGCCCGAGTTTAGGGCCTTTAGCGGCTACCCCATCATCAAGAGTTCGCTCGACGCCGGCAATATCGACGTCTTTGCCATGGACCGCTCCACGCTGGCCGGTTACATGAATGAGACCGTTGAGCTGTTGCAGCCCGAGGTCAAGTTTGGCGAGCAGGGCTACGGCGTGGCGACCAAGAAGGGCTGCGACCTTTCGGCCGTGGTCGATCAGGTGATTTGCGATCGCCTGGCCGACGGCTGGCTCGACCAAGAGGTCAAGACCTGGGGTCTTGTATAGGCGCATCGTCCAAGGAAGGAATCAAATGCTCGAAGGATTATTTGACGCCGACCGTTGGTCGACGACATTTCAAAACATGGGGCCCTTCTGGGAGGGCTTTGGCGTGACACTGCAGGTGGTCGTTGCCGGTCTGCTGCTGTCGCTGGTGCTGGGCACGCTGCTGGGCGTGTTCTCAACCACTCGTTCACGCGTGCTGCGCACCATAAGCCGCGTGTACGTGGAGTTTTACCAGAACACCCCGTTGCCCGTGCAGGTGCTCTTTATGTACATGGCCGGTCCGCAGTTTTTGCAGGCCATAACCGGTGCCGACCAGCCGGTGCGCATCGCGCCGTTCGTGCTGGGCTTCTTGGGTGTGGGCCTGTATCACGCGGCCTACATTTCGGAGGTCATCCGCACTGGTATCGAGGCGGTTCCGCGCGGTCAGATGGAAGCGGCCCAGAGCCAGGGCTTCACCCGTGCGCAGGCGTATTGGTACATCGTGCTGCCCCAGACATTCAAGATCATTCTGCCGCCGCTGTGTAACCAGGCGCTCAACCTGGTCAAGAACACGTCGGTGCTGGCACTTGTGGCCGGCGGCGACCTTATGTACCGTTCCGACAACTTTGTGAGTCTGTACGGTTACCTGCAGGGATACATCGTCTGCTGCCTTATGTACTTTATCATCTGCTTTCCGCTCGCCATGCTGGTGCAGTGGCTCGAGCGCCGCTCCAAGGAGCGTCCGCGCGGCGTGAGCCTGGCCGAGCTGGGGCTCGACAACGTAGAGGAGGCCTAGCGCATGGAAATCTTCAACGCGACCAACCTGCTCTACATTTGGGGCGGCTTTGTTAAGACGATCGAGATCTCGGCGCTGTCGATCTTTTTCTCGCTCATCTTTGGCACGGTGCTGGCGCTCGTTAAAAGCTACGCGCCCCGCCCGTTCCGTATTTTGGTGAGCGCCTATATCGAGTTGTTCCGCTGCACGCCAAACCTGCTGTGGATCCTGTTTATCTACTTTACGGTGCAGGGTTTGGACATTGTGATTTCGACCATCGCCTTTACGCTGTTTACCAGCGCTGTTATGGCCGAGATTGTGCGCGGCGGCCTCAACTCGATTCCGCGCGGCCAGTTTGAGGCAGCGCAGAGCCAAGGCTTTGGCTTCTTTGCCACCATGCGCTACATCATTCTGCCGCAGACGTTTAAGACGATCATTCCGGCGCTGTTTAGCCAGTGCACGACTGTCATCAAGGACAGCTCGTATCTTTCGGGCATTAACGTGGCCGAGCTCATGTACACGGCAAACGTCGTGATGGCCCACGCGATCGACCTGTCGCAGGTGCTTATGCTCTACGGCCTGGTGTTTGCGATGTACTTTGTGCTCAACTTTGGTATCTCGCTGCTGGTCCGAGCGTATCAGCGCCGCATCGTGGCAGCGTAGAATGTGACAAAGGGACTGTCCCTTTGTCACATAGAGAAAGGAATCGCGATGAGCGATCTGGAGAATAAGAAGAATCCTGTGGTCATTACCATCGCGCGCGACTTTGGCGCCGAGGGCCACGAGATTGGTCGCATGCTTGCCGACGAGTTGGGGATTCCGCTGTACGATAACGAGCTGCTGGTACGTGCGTCGCTGCGCGCGGGCGAGTCGCTCGATAAGATGGCCGCCTATGACGAACGTCTGGCCGTTGAGAACATGGCGTTTCTGCCCGACCGCTACGATGCGCGTTCGTACTCGGATAAGTTGTTCCAAAAGATGAGCCAGGTGATTTTGGATTTGGGCGAGACCGAGAGCTGCATTATCGAAGGCCGCCTGTCCGATTATCTGCTTCGCAACAACCCCAACCACATTGCCGTGTTGGTGACCGCTCCCTTTGAGGACCGCGTCGAGATCGTGCGCAAGAAGCGTGGCCTTAACAAAAAGAAGGGCGCCAAGCTGGTCAAACAGCAGCAGAAGGCGCGCGAGGCGTTCTATAAGCGCTACAGTGCCGGCAAATGGAAGATGACGAGCGGTAAGGATATCGTAGTCAACCGCGCCAAGCTGGGCCGCGAAGGCTGCAAGGACGTCATCGCCGCGGCCTACCGCTACAAGGTGGCCCAACTCGAAGGCTAACCGACCAAAACCACCACAAAGGGGACAGGCACCTTTGTGGTGGTGGGACGGCCGGCATAGAAAAAGTCCCCGCCGAGCGTGTGCTCGACAGGGACTTTGCCGTTTAATGGCTAGCGCTGAGGGTGATTACTCGCCCAGCAGGCTCTTGGTGATGGAAGCGGCGGCCTTCTTGCCAGCGCCCATCGCCAGAATGACCGTAGCGGCACCGGTGACGATGTCGCCGCCGGCCCAGATGCGGGGATCGGTGGTCTGGCCGGTCTCCTCGTCGGCGACGATGTAGCCCCACTTGTTGAGCTCCATCTTGCCGCCGATCTTCTTTGCGAAGGGGTTGGCGTTGGTGCCGATAGCCGAGATCGCGACGTCGCAGGGGATCTCCTCGATGGCGCCCTCGATGGGCACCGGGCGACGACGGCCGGACTCGTCGGGCTCGCCGAGCTCCATCTTCTGGACCTTGACGGCGCACACGGAGCCGTCTTCGCCAGCGACAAACTCGAGCGGGGAAACGAGCGGCAGAACCTCGACGCCCTCGGCCTTGGCGTGGTGCAGCTCGGCACGACGGCAGGGCATCTCGTCCTCGGTACGGCGGTAAGCGATGATGGCGTGCTCGGCGCCCAGACGCTTGGCGGTACGGACGGCGTCCATAGCCACGTTGCCGCCGCCAAAGACAACGACGTTCTTGCCGTGCTTGGTGGGGGTGTCGTACTCGGGGAACTTGTTGGCCTTCATCAGGTTCACGCGGGTGAGGTACTCGTTTGCGAAGAAGACGTTGGGCAGGTTCTCGCCGGGGACGTTGAGGAACTTGGGCAGGCCAGCGCCGGTCGCCACGTAGATGGCGTCGAAGCCCTGCTCGAACAGCTCCTCGGCCGTGGCCATGTTGCCCACGACGGAGTTGTACTCAAACTTGACGCCCATGTCCTCCAGGCCGTCAATCTCGCGCTTGACGACCGCCTTGGGCAGACGGAACTCGGGGATGCCGTAGACCAGCACGCCGCCGCCGGTGAAGAAGGCCTCGAAGACGGTAACGTCAAAGCCGTTACGGGCGAGCTCGCCGGCGCAGGTGATGCCGGACGGGCCGGAGCCGACGACGGCGACCTTCTTGCCGTTCTTGGGGGCCATCTTGGGCGTGGAGGCGAGCTCGGGGCGATCACCCAGGAAGCGCTCGAGCTGGCCGATGGCCACGGGCTCGGACTTCTTACCACGGATGCACTTGCCCTCGCACTGGTTCTCCTGCGGGCAGACGCGGCCGCAGATGGCGGGAAGCATGGAGTCCTCGCGGATGGTATCGAGAGCGCCGCCGAAGTCCTTCGCGCGGATCTGCTCGATAAAGCGGGGAATGTTGATGTTGACGGGGCAGCCCTCAACACAGAACGGCTTCTTGCAGTTGAGGCAGCGCTCGGCCTCGGCCAGCGCCATCTCCTCGGTGAAGCCCTTGTCGACGGGGCGGAAGTCGCAGGCGCGCTCGGCAGCCGGCTCCTCGTTATCGGGGGTGCGGGGCGACTTCATATCGGCAACGAAACGACCGTTAACTAGTGGCATGCGCAGCTCTTTTCCTCATAGGCCTTGAGGGACTCGCCCTCTTCGGAACGGTAAGCGGCCTGGCGGGCACGAAGGTCATCCCAGTCGACCAGGGTGGCATCGAAGTCGGGGCCGTCGACGCAAGCGAACTTGGTCACGCCGCCCACCTCGACGCGGCAGCAGCCGCACATGCCGGTGCCGTCAACCATGATGGGGTTGAGGGACGCGGTGATGGGGGTGTCGTACTTCTGGGCGGTGAGGGTCGAGAACTTCATCATCGGAACGGGGCCGACGCAGAAGACCTGGCTCACGGCCTTGTCCTGCAGCAGACGCTCCAGCGGAGCGGTGACAACGCCCTGCTCGCCGTAGGAGCCGTCGTCGGTGGTGATGTGGATGTGGTCCTCGTCGAGGAGCTCGCGGAACTGGTCCTCCATGAGCAGGAGGTCCTTGGTGCGGGCGCCCATGATGGCGTGAACCTCGTGGCCGGTCTCGACCAGGTGCTTGGCGACCGGGAAGGCAATTGCCAGGCCGTCGCCGCCGCCAATGACGGCGCAGGGGCCCTCGGCCATCTCGGTGGGAACGCCCAGCGGGCCCACGACGTCGCGCAGCGACTCGCCTGCCTCGTAGGTGGAAAGCATCTCGGTGGTCTTGCCGATCACCATGAAGATGAACTCGACCCAGCCCTCGTCACCGTTCCAGCCGGCCAGGGTAAACGGGACACGCTCGCCCGTCTCGTTGGCGCGGACCATGAGGAACTGTCCAGCGTGCGCATGCTTGGCGATTGCAGGCGCCTCGATGCGGAACTTGAACACCTTCTCCGAGAACTGCGTCTTCTCCAGGATCTTATACATAGAACCCCTCTCTTGTTAGGGCCGCCGAACCGTGCCTCCACGGAAATGGACGGTAGCCCGAGTAAAACCGTACGCGCACAGGCGTTGTGCAGACATACGGTGCAAATTATACCCTCATGGACATGTCACTTACGTGTGTCTTCGGCGGTTGGGAGCAGGGTTTATCCACTTCGACCTGCCAAAGGGGGAGAGATTTATTTTGGCAGGTTTTATCAGGCAAAACGGCAAAGGGGGCCGGCCTCGCGCTTCGGTGAGGCCGGCCCCCTTTGGAGCGTTGCATATGTATAGCGGCACAGGGTTTATTGCGACGCAGCCGCCGCGGCGTTTCCGCAGATGAAACCTGCCAAAATAAACATCTCTAAATGGTAGGTTTTAGTGCTTGCCGTTGGCGGAAGCGGCGCCGTTTACGTGATCGCGGGCGTAGATTACGCCGTGGACGATGGCCAGACCGGCGGCATCTGCGGCGCGGGCGCAGGTGTCCTGGAAATCCTCGGCTTCGCGGGCGCGCAGCTGCTTGAGCACGTAGTCTGCCACGGCCATCTTGCCGGGAGGGTTGCCGATGCCGGTGCGGATACGGCTAAAGTCGCGGCTGCCCATCTTGTCGATGATGGAGCGCAGGCCGTTGTGACCGGCATGGCCTCCGCCCACCTTAACACGCACGTCGCCGGCGGGAATATCGAGCTCGTCGTGGATGACGAGCAGCTCCTCGGCCTTGATCTTGTACTCGCGGCAGAGCTTGGAGATGGGCCCGCCCGAGGTGTTCATGTACGACTGCGGCTTGACCAGTACAATCTGGCGCTTGCCGTTCTCTTCCTCGGCATCGTTGATGTTGATGAGCGCGACCTCGGCGCCTGCTTGGTTTTTCCAGTACGTGACGCCGGCCTGACGGGCCAGCTCGTCGATCGCCTTAAAACCGGCGTTGTGGCGGGTCTCGGCATACTCATCGCCAGGGTTGCCAAGTCCGGCAACCATGCGAATCTTAAGCGGCTGTGCAGCTGCCATGTTCATCCTTTCGTTGATTTGTCGCCTGCTATGGTGAGCGACCCTGTTGCCGCTGTCAAATGGAGGGCAATTGAGGTTGTTTGGGGGCGTTTGGACGGCCGTCAAAATCCGAGGTGGACAGTTAGTTCAGATACGTATAAGTTCTGAGGACTCGAATTGCTCAATTCAATGCCGATACGTTGTTTTGGAACTTTAGTTAGTCCATATGACGCTGTTTTGAAGTCTACCCCGCTTTCAAATAGGGCGAATGGTATAGAGATAGCTGCAAAACAGCCTAATTCAATGTGTCTATTTATACGTATTTGAACTAACTGTCCAGCCCTGTTCGACGGCGCACGGGTGATTCGCCGTTTAGACCGGCGCAAGGCCGATTCCGGCCCGCAGAGCGTTGAGCCAAGCGGCCTGACGCTTGCGATAGCCCTTGATGCGATATCGGAATCGGACTCCTGCGAGTCGATGCATCGTTTGGGCGAAGGCTTCGAGTGCAACAAGGTCTTTCATTTGGTCGCGATTGATAACCAGGACGTGGATGCCCATTGCCTTGAGGCCATTATTTCGATTGCCATCGTGGATGCGAGCGTTTTGAAGCTCATGCCCAATTCCGTTGTATTCGTTGTCGACTCCGGCGGCCGGGCAATATAGGTCGCAGATGGCGTAAGGGATGCCGGAGGACATGTTAACCGCAAGAGTGTCGAAGTCGATTCGATAGTTGAGTAGCAGGCCTCCCATGGGCAGGCTGCAACATCCGAATCCGCCAAAGCGCATGGGCGCTCCGAGAACGGCTAACATTAGGGATTCGGCTGGGGATGCAGATCCGGGTCGGGCAAGCTTGACTGCCGTGCGAAACGAGGTGTATGAGCTACTTTTGGCGAAGCGCGCGACCGCCTCGAGATCTTCGATGGTCGTGGCGGGCTCGCATTTGTAGTGCGCCTGTTCGTAGCGGGTTTCGTTCTGCTGTTTGGCTGCCGACTGGCCGCCCAGGCAATCAAGATCGCCCGTCGCTGCGCAGCTATCGCCCTTGGGCCAGATGTCGTCATAGGCGATGGGGTAGGTTGCCTCGGGCGGAAGGGAGTAGGTTCCGAGCAGCTCCATAAGGAGCATCAAGGTTTTGGCGACCGATTCATTTTTAGAACAAAGCATGGCTGTCATGGCAGGAGACGTTGCGTAGATGTCGGCCTCGACGTGCATAATTGCACCTTCAGGAAGCGGAGCGGAGAGAATATGCTGAAGAAGTCGCTTGTCGGGGCGTCTGTTGTCTTCGTTTGAAACGAGAAGATCGAGTAGTTCGGAATCATCTTCATTCCAGGCGTCGAGTATCGAAAGTGCGCCAAAGTCTATCGCGTCATTATTGGGAATGCAGCTAGCCAAGGCCTGTGCTTGCTGTTCACTATCAACGGAGTCCCAGGGTAGGGCAGAGTACGCCCGTCGTGCGCGACGAATTGCGCGGAGGGCGGAGAAATGTGAAATCACGGTCGTCATAGCTATAACGTACTAAGTTGGCGGCAGAATGCGACCGCCATACCGTTCTTTTCGCTCAGCGGGGCGCTGTGCGCCATGAACGGCTGGGTGTTATGAAATCGATGGAATCGGTTGAGGGGATTGCAGGAAATTGAGCTCTGCCGCGAAGGTTGACGATAGCTACTGGACAGTTAGTTCAGATACGTATAAGGCGACGGGCATTCGAGGCGTTTCTAAGGGCCTTCGAGGGTGATTTGAGGGTAAATATGCGGCGGTTGTACTCGAAAACGATGAGCTTTGGGCGGCATGGCATCCGCCGGGGAGCTCAGAAGGCTCCGAACGGCCCTTTGGGGCTTTAAAAAATACGTATCTGAACCAATTGTCCAGGGAAGGTTGGCGAGGGATAGAAAAAGGGCCGGAAGCGAGCTTCCGACCCTTTAAAAGCATCAAAGATGATGCGATGCGCGTTGGACTACAGCGCGAAGTCGCCGCCGACGAGCGTGGAGACGGGCTCCTCGTGGTAAACGGCGGAGATGGCCTGAGCGAACTCCTCGGCGACCGAGATGGTCTTGATCTTGCCGCCGACCTCGACAGGAATGGCGTCGGTGACGAGGCACTCGACGATCGGGGCGTCGTTCAGACGCTCGATGGCCGGACCGGAGAAGATGCCGTGGGTGGCGCAGACGTAGATGTCGCCAGCGCCCATAGCCTTGAGCTCCTTGACGTTGGCGCACAGGGTGCCAGCGGTGTCGATCATGTCGTCGTTGATGATGCAGGTCTTGCCCTTGATGTCACCGATGATGCCCATGACCTCGGCGGCGTTGTGGCGCGGACGGCCCTTGTGGGCGATGGCCAGGTCGCAGCCGAGCATGTCGGACAGCTTCTTGGCGGCCTTGGCGCGACCCACGTCGGGGGAGACGACAACCAGGTTGTCGGTGTCGAAGTGCATGTCGTTGTAGTACTGGCCAAACAGCGGCAGCGCGGACAGGTGGTTAACCGGGATATCAAAGAAGCCCTGGATCTGGCCCTGGTGCAGGTCGAGGGTGATGATGCGATTGCCGCCGGCGCGCTCGAGCAGGTTGGCGACGAGGCGGGCGGTGATGGGCTCGCGCGGGCCGGCCTTGCGGTCCTGGCGGGCATAGCCGTAGTGGGTGATAACGGCGGTGATGGAGCGGGCGGATGCGCGCTTGGCAGCGTCGGTGGCGATGAGCAGCTCCATGAGCATGTCGTTGACGTTGCCGCCGGCCACGGACTGAATCAGGAAGACGTCGGCGCCGCGGACGGTCTCGTCGTAGCGGGCGTAAATCTCACCATTGGCGAACTGCTTTAGCGTAAGGCCCGAAAGCTCGACCCCAAGGTACTCAGCAATCTTCTGAGCGAGGGGACGGTTGGAGGAACCGGAATACACGCGGATGGACTTGCGCATATTCTCCGACTTCTCGGGATCATTAATCGGCATTACCCTTCTCCTTTATATATCGAATGCCATATAGATGCCTTTTTGCATTGTAACCGCGCGACGGGGTTTATCGAGTCTTGATAACGTCTTTACCGTCAACGGACACGAACCGACCACTCATCCGGTTGCGCAGGTCACGATAGAAAAAGGAGCCGCCCCCATGGGAACAGCTCCTTAGATGCTTGGTAAAACGTTATACCTCGTCGTCCTCGTGCAGACGGCGGCGATAATCGGCGGCCCAGCCCTCAATGTTTACCTGACGGGCACGACCCAGGCCGAGTGCGTCTGCCGGGACCGGCTCGGTGATGACGGAGCCGGCGGCCACGAGCGCGCCGTCGCCGATCTGGGCGGGCGCGACCATCATGGTGTCGGAACCGATGAAGGCGTCCTTGCCGATGACGGTCTTGTGCTTGTGCACGCCGTCGTAGTTGCAGGTGATGGAGCCTGCGCCCACGTTGACGCCGGAGCCCATGGTGGTGTCGCCGATGTAGGACAGGTGCGGCACCTTGGAGCCCTCGCCGATCGTGGACTTCTTGATCTCCACGTGCGTGCCGGCCTTGGAGCCGTCGAGCATGTGGGTGCCCGGGCGCAGGTAGGCGCGCGGGCCGCAGTCGACGCCGTTCTCGATGACGGCCTCGATGGCGATAGTCTCATCGATGGTGCAGCCGCTGCCGACGGTGGTGTCGGTGAGGCGGCTGTTGGGGCCGAGCTGGCACTCCTCGCCCACGGTGACGTGGCCGATCAGGTGCGTCTGCGGCCACACGACGGTGTCGCGGCCGATGGTGGCATCGGGGCCGATCCAGGCCTGCGTGGGATCGATGAACGTGACGCCCTCGGCCATCCAGTGCTCGTTGATGCGGTCGCGCGCGATAGCGGTGAGCTGCGCGAGCTGAATGCGGCTGTTGACGCCCAGGCCGTCGCGGTAGTCATCGCAGTGGAAGATGGAGACCGCCTGGCCGTGACCCTTGAGGATTTCGAGCATGTCGGGCAGGTAGTACTCGGACTGCGCGTTGTCGTTGCCGATCTCGTTAATGTGGGCGGCGAGCTGCGCGCCGTCAAAGGCGTAGCAGCCGGCGTTGCACTCCAGCAGCGTGGCGGCCTGCTCGGGCGTGCAGTCCTTCTGCTCGATGATGCGCTCGATCTGACCATCGGCGCCCAGCTTGATGCGGCCGTAGCCGAAGGGGTCGGGCGGGGTCATGGTCATGACGGTGCAGGCGAGCTCGCCGGTGGCGACGGTTTGCGCGAACTTGGTAACGGTGTCGGCGGTGATGAGCGGCAGGTCGCCGTTGAGCACGACGACGGGGCCTTGCGTGATGCCGCAGGCCGCGAGCGCGACCTTCACGGCGTGACCGGTGCCCAGGCGCTCGGTCTGCTCGACGCACTCGACCTTGGTGGCGCTGCTGGCGTAGGCGCCGTCGATGAGGGCGCGCATCTCGTCGGCGTGGCTGCCGATGACGACCACGACGCGGCTGCAGCCGGCCTTGATGGTGGCGTCGACGATCCACTGGACCATGGGCTTGCCCAGGATCTTGTGCGAAACCTTGCAGTGGTTCGACTTCATGCGGGTGCCCTCGCCGGCAGCGAGGATAATTGCGGTTGCGTCCATGTGATCTCCTGTTACGTTATAGAGACGTGTGTTTGGAAACGATACACGGCGCAATATGATACCGCAGGCATATGTTGAGCGCGTAGCGATTGGTTTGCGGCGGTTGAGGCTTGCGCCGCCGGCGTGGCGTTTGCGCTGCTTGCGTGCGGCGTTGGCGGTGCTGCGGAGCTGTCGTTTGAGCGAGGGGACGGGGGTGCCCGTGGACAACATACAAGAAGAGTTTGGCGGCGAGCCCGTCGCGGCGTTCTCGATGTCGCATCCGGCTGTGCCGGCACTCTATATAGTGCTGACGCTGGGGCTCACCATGTTCTCGATGCAGCCGGTGCTGATTGCGCTGTCGCTTGCGGGCGGGCTGGCGTATGGATTTGCGACGCGTGGGGCTGCCCGCACGCTGGGCGCACTTCGCTGGCAGCTGCCGGTGATTTTGATTATCGCGCTGGTCAATCCGCTGTTTAGCGCCTCGGGCTCGACGGAGCTGTTCCGTATTGGCATGCGCGCGGTGTATCTGGAGAGCATGGTATACGGCCTGTGCATGGGCGGGCTGTTTGTGGCGAGCGTGCTGTGGTTTGAGGCCGCGGCGTCGATGCTCGAATACGACAAGGTACTCGCGCTGCTGGGCAATGCCGCACCGGTGATTGCGCTCATGATCTCGATGTGCATGAGGCTTATCCCGCAGTTTTTGCGCCGCGGTCGTACGGTGCTGGCGGTGCAGGATGCGATTGATGTGCCGGGCCGCGCGCCCACCGATCCCGTGCGATCGCGCCTGCGGGCGTCGAGCGTGTTGATGGGCTGGGGCATGGAAGATTCGCTGGAGCGCGCGGACGCGATGCGCTCGCGCGGGTGGGGTGCCGCGACACGTCGTACGACGTATGCGCGGTATCGACTGGGGCGCAGCGACGTTGCCGCGCTGGTCGGGCTCGCGCTGTTTGGTGCCGCCGCGGTGGCCGTGGCGGCGACCGCGACGACGCAGTATTCGTTTTATCCGCAGCTCTCGGTGCCGGCGCCGTGGCTGGGCTATGTCGTGTACGCTGCCTGGATGATGCTGCCTTGCGTGTTGCATGCGATCGATGAGAAGAGGTTCGGCTGATGGCTCGGTTGGATAGGGGACCGGTGTCGGGCGCGGCATACGGCCCGGATATGCCGGCGATTGAGGTGCGGAGCCTGAGCTTTGCCTACCCCGATGCGGATGCTGCGGTGCTCGAGGGACTCGACTGGTCTGTTCCCCAAGGTGCATTTGCGCTGCTTGTCGGCGGTACCGGATCGGGTAAGTCGACGTTGCTGTCGCTACTCAAGCCCGAGATCGCTCCGGCGGGTACGCTCTCCGGCGAGCCGCGCGTGCTGGGCGAGAACGTTGCCGACATGGACGTGCGGGCATCGGCGGAGCGCGTGGGTTATGTGTTTCAGGACCCCGAGAACCAGATCGTGTGCGAGACCGTGTGGCACGAGATGGCGTTTGGTCTGGAAAACTTGGGGCTAGCGCGTGATGAGATGCGCCGTCGCGTATCTGAGACCAGCTATTTCTTTGGGCTGGAAGATTGGCTCCACCGCGACACCGATACGCTTTCGGGCGGACGCAAACAGCTGCTGTCGCTGGCGGCTGTGCTGGCATTACGCCCGCGCGTGCTGCTGCTCGACGAGCCCACGTCTCAGCTCGATCCCGTTGCTGAGAAGAATTTCCTGCACGCGCTGTTTCGTGTGAATCGCGAGCTGGGCTGCACGGTTGTTGTGGCGACGCATCAGCCGCGCCCAATGCTCGAATACGCGACGCGTGCGTACCGGATTGAGGACGGTCGCGTGCGCGAGGTGGCGGATATGGCTTCTTTGGGACGCCGAGAATCGCTGTTTTCCGATGACATGTTGGGGTGGGCTGCCATCCGATGTGCAAAAAACGGAGTATTCAGCAGGCGTGAGGACAATTTGGGCTCTCTGGAGCCGCCCGGGGACGTATCGAGCGCGAAAAAAAGTTCAGAATTGGACAAATCGTCCGAATTTGTGGCGCAAACGTCGCTCGAGAATGGCTCGGAAGCCTTCCCGCGCACGGATGGAAGCAGAATACTCCAAAAAATGCACGGCGGGTCGGCTACCACCCTGTCGGAAGGCTGGTTTCGCTACGATCGCGCGGGCGGTTGGGTGCTGCGCGGGCTCGACGTGGCGTTTTCGGCCGGTGCGGTGCATGCGATCGTGGGCGGCAACGGATGCGGTAAGTCGACGATACTCTCGGTGCTGGCGAAGACCGCCAAGCTGCAGCGCGGCCGCATGGTGCGCGGAGCGGCCTCGGCGGCGCTGCTGCCTCAGAATCCCAAAGCATTGCTGGTTGCCGATACGGTTCGCGACGAGCTGATGGAATGGGCTTCGACCTGCGGATATGACGAGACCGTGGCGCGGGAGCGTGCGGCGAGCTTGGGGTTGTCGGGTCTGGATGGACGCCATCCGTACGATCTTTCGGGCGGGCAGCGTCAACTGCTTGCATTGGCAAAACTGCTGCTAATCGGCCCCGAACTGCTATTGCTCGATGAGCCCACCAAGGGTCTAGACCTGTTCAGCCGCCGCATCATCGCCCGCGCCCTGCGTGACCATGCGAAGGCTGGCGGCACCGTCATCATGGCTACGCACGATTTGGACTTTGCCGAGCAGGTAGCCGACGACGTCGCCATGATGTTTGACGGCGAGATTGCCTGCATGGAGCCGCCGGCCGACTTCTTTGCCGACAACGTGTTCTATAGGGCGTGATGGGATGACGGACTGTCGTTTCTCGCGTTTGCTTGCAAAACTGGAGATCCCGCTGTTGTTGGCGGTGCCGGCGGTAATGGCTGCGGCGTTGCTGGCGGGTGTTGAGCAGGCGGCGCTTGCCATGCTTGTCGTGGTGGCGCTGGTGCTCGCGCTGTTCTTTGCGGGTTACGAGGCATCTCGTCCGGGATTGCGCCAGATTATGCCCACGCTGGTGCTGGCGGCGCTGGCGGCGGCGGGGCGCATCCTGTTTGGGCCCATTCCCGACTTTAAGCCGGTGAGCGCCATCGCCATTATCGCGGGGGCGACGCTTGGTCGCCGCAACGGTTTTATGGTTGGCGCGCTGGCGGCGCTGACCAGCAATTTCTTTTTTGGACAGGGCATGTGGACGCCGTGGCAGATGTATGCCTGGGGCCTGGTTGGCTATGTTGGCGGCGCGCTGGCGTACGCGGGTGCGTTCGACCGCGCCGACGGCACCGTGCGATTGCCAGCGCTGCTGGCGTACGGCTTTGCGTCGGGCCTGCTCTATGGCGTCGTGATCAACGCGTATGACATCATTGGATTTGTACGGCCGCTTACTTGGGCGGGTGCCGTGGCACGTCTTGCCACGGCGGTGCCGTTCGATATCACGCACGGCCTTGCGACCTGCGTGTTTTTGGCCGCCTTGTACAAGCCTTGGTGCCGTCGCATTAACCGTGTCGTCGTGAAATACGGACTGTAGGGCATTTCGCGTTCCCACACGAACTTGCGGTGGAATAGTTCTCGTTTTTGGCTATTTGCTGCCCAAACAGGAACTACTCCACCGCAACTTATAGGGGGAGAGGGGTCACATGATCTGTTTTCCTCTGTCCCCCAGGAATTGCTTGGCGCTAGAGCTCTAGCGTGAGGGTGACGGGGCAGTGGTCGCTGCCGAAGATATCGCCGCGGATGCCGGCGTCGCGCACGTTGCCGGCGATTGCGTCGCTCACCAGGAAGTAATCGATGCGCCAGCCGGCGTTGTTCTTGCGGGCATTAAAGCGATAGCTCCACCAGCTGTAGACACCCTCGACGTCGGGGTTTGCCGCGCGCCAGGTATCGGTAAAACCGGCGTCGAGCAGCTCGGTAAACTTACCACGCTCTTCGTCCGAAAAGCCTGCGTTGCCGCGGTTGGACTTGGGGTTCTTAAGGTCGATCTCTTCGTGCGCTACGTTAAAGTCGCCGCAGGTCACCACGGGCTTGCCGGTCTCGCGCTCAAGCGCGCTCAAAAAGCCGCGATAGGCATCGTCCCAGGCCATGCGCACATCGATGCGCGCGAGCTCGTTTTGGGCGTTGGGCGTATAGACATCCACAAACCAGAACTTGTCGAACTCCAACGCGCAGACGCGGCCCTCGGTTGCGGCTTGGGCGACGAGCTCGGCCGCCTCGCCCTCGCCGGCGTAGGGTAACAGCGCGTCGGCGTGCAGCACGCGCAGCGGTTCCTGGCGGCTAAAGACCGCAGTGCCCGAATAGCCTTTACGCTCGGCGTAGCTCCAGGTTTGGCGATAGCCGGGCAGGTCAATATCAACCTGGCCTTCTTGCAACTTGGTCTCTTGCAACGCCAGGATATCGACGTCGAGTTCTTGCGCGATCTGGATAAAGCTCGGGTCCTTTTTGAGCACGGCGCGCAGGCCGTTGACGTTCCACGAGGCGAAAGTGTAAGTCTGAGGCATGGTGTCCTTTCGACGGGGTTGGCAGGCTTAAGATTAGCGCAACAGGGGCGGTGGTGGGCACCGCGCGTGCTGACCCAAAGGCCGCATGCTGGGACATCGCCCGACGCTGCCCGACCAACAAGGACGGAGGACTCATATGACGCAGGCGATAACGGACTCCAAACAGGCCTCCGCCGCGCTGGCGGAGCTGTTCGGCACCCACAAGCGCGTGGTCTTCTTTGGCGGCGCGGGCGTTTCCACGGCGAGTGGCATCCCCGATTTCCGCAGCGTGGACGGCCTATATCACCAACAGTTTGCCTACCCGCCCGAGACCATGCTCTCGCATAGCTTTTACGAGGCGCATCCGGCCGAGTTCTTCGACTTTTACCGCACCAAGATGATCGCGCTTAACGCTAAGCCCAACCGCTGCCACACCAAGCTGGCCGAGTTGGAGCGCGCCGGTAAGCTTGATGCCGTGGTGACGCAAAATATCGACGGTCTGCATCAGATGGCTGGCTCACAGCGCGTGTTCGAGCTGCACGGATCGGTCCATCGCAACATTTGCCAGTCGTGCGGCGCGGTCTATAGCGCCGAGTGGATTTGCTCGCGCGAGCACGAGGACGCCGCGGGCGTGCCCGTGTGTCCTGCGTGCGGCGGGCGCATTAAGCCCGATGTGGTGCTCTACGAGGAGCCGCTCGACGAGCGCGTGCTGACCGGCGCCGTCGCCGCCATTGCCGCGGCCGATGTCCTCATCGTGGCCGGGACCTCGCTCGTGGTGTATCCGGCGGCGGGCCTTACGCGCTACTTTACCGGCGATACCCTGGCCATTTGCAATCTCGCTCCCACCGATCAGGATGCAAATGCCGACCTGCTGATTTCTTGCGACATCGCGGCCGCGTTTGCGTTCTAGCCCGTGTGCGCGGATACAATAGAAAAACTGATTGCAAAGCGACCCCACCGCCTGCGCCCGAGCGCGGTGGCGCGGGCATTTTAGGAGGATGTTCATGGCGAACGATAGCAAGACATGGCGGTGCGGAAAGTATGAGCTCAGCTTTGACCGCCCGCGCATCATGGGCGTCCTCAACGTGACGCCCGATTCGTTTAGCGACGGTGGGGAGCACTTCGACCCGGATGCCGCCATCGAGTACGGCCTGGCGATGCTCGACGCCGGTGCCGACATCATCGACGTGGGCGGCGAGTCCACGCGCCCTGGTTTTACCCCGGTCAACCCCGACGAGGAGGCTCGCCGCGTGCTGCCCGTGGTGCGTGCGCTGGCCAAAGAGGGCGCTATCGTCTCGATCGACACGCGCCACGTGGCGGTTGCCAAGGCGGCCGTGCGCTGCGGCGCCTCGATCGTCAACGACGTGACCGGCTTCACCGACCCCAAGATGGTCGAGTTTGTTAAGACGAGCACCTGCGGCGTCATCGTGATGCATGCCGGCGAGGTCGCCGCGCCCACCCGCACGCACGCAACGGTGCAGCTCGATACCTCGGCAGCGGCGTTTGTTGCCGAGAAGGCGCGCGAGGCGGCTGCCGAGGCCGCGCGTGAGGCCGAGAAGCCGGCTCGCCGCCGTCGCGGCAAGTTGCTGGGCGAGCCTAAGTCGGAGGCCAAGCTTCCGGGCGGCGTGGTGCAGCCCTCGTTGCCGTTTGGCGAACCGGAGCCCACGCCCGAGCCTTCAAGCGAGCAGGAGACGCCGGCCGCCGAGCAGGCTGCTGCCGCCGAGACTGTCGCGCCCGCGCCCGAGGCCGCGCCCGCAGCCACCGAGGCCGAATCGGAGTCCAATGACCGCCTGGCCGCCATGATGCGCCGCAGCGCCCGCCGCGAGGAGGCCTACGTGCCCACCTCTCAGCTTCGCCGCTTTACCCTGCCCGATTCGGCGCCCATCATGCGCCGCGTCATGGGCTTTTTGTCCGACCAGGCCCGCACACTCATCCATGCCGGCGTGTCGCGCGACCGCATCTGCATCGATCCTGGCCCGGGCTTTGGTAAGTCGGCTAACGAGGGCATCGTCATCCAGCGCGAGACTGCCAAGATGGCGTCACTGGGCTATCCGCTCATGTGCGCCGTGTCGCGCAAGCGTTTTGTGGGCGCTGTCTCGGGCGTGACCGAGGCCGCCGCGCGCGATGCCGCCACGTTTGGCGTGTGCCTGGGCGCCATCCAGGCCGGTGCCAACATCGTGCGCGTGCACGACGCCGCGGGTTTTGCGCAGTTCCTAAACGGCTACTGGGCGGTTGCCAAGCCACAGCCGCGCCGCGCGTTTGTGGCCGTGGGCTCCAACCTGGGGCATCGCTGCGACAACATCCGCGCCGCACGCGACATGATCGCCGAGATTCCGCTCACCTGCGTGTCCAACTCCTCCAAGATCTACGAGAGTGAGCCGGCCTACGAGACGCGCCAGGACGCGTTTGCCAACGCCGTCATCGAGATCAAGACCGAGCTTGCGCCGCTGGTGCTGCTCGACGAGCTCGTGAAGATCGAGGCCGAGCTGGGGCGCGACCGCTCCAAAAAGGCCAAGGCCAACGGTCCGCGCACCATCGACCTGGACCTGCTGTGGATGGACGGCGAGACCCACGGCGGCAAAAAGCTGCGCCTGCCGCATCCGCTGATCGGCGAACGCGATTTTGTGCTGGTGCCGCTCGAGGACCTGATGCACGACCCGGCGCGGTTCTTCCGCTACAACGGCGTCGAGGTCAAGGAGCCCGAGGACCGCGTGGGCCATATCGTGGGCGAATTGGGGCGTATGTAGATGATCGAGATGAATGCTGTTGCCGCTGGCACCGAGCTCGACGCGGCGCGTGACGCGGGCCGCGAGGGCGTGTCCGCGGGCTGGTGCGCATGGAGCGCGGGCGATGCTTCGCTGACGTTTTCGCTGGTCGTGCGTCCGGATGTGAATATGCATGCCTTTCACGGCCTGCCGTTTGTGGCCGCGATGGGCATGATGGATGCGCTCGTGGGCACGGCTTCGACGCCGGGGTTGGGCCTTGCCGGTAAGGTGGGTATCCAGTGGCCGAGCGATATCGTGTGCGGTGCGCCTGCGTTTGAGACGTCGCTCGCGCGTGTTACCGTGAACGGCGGTGCCGGTGCTGCGGGCATGTTCGGTGCCGTGACGGTGGATATTGAGCGTTCGGCGCTGAGCGAGCTTGGTGTGGACGTAGCTGACGAAGCGCTGGTCGAGACGCTGGCCGCCGCCGTGCTGGCCCGCGTGGACGCCTGGGCGGTTGTTGCCAACACGCCGCAAGGCGCCGCAGGGCCGCTGGCTCCCGTGCTGGGCGAGTACTTCGACATGGTGCCGCTGCTGGGCCGCCAAGTTGCGGCGGTGTCGCCCAACGGTTTGCCGCTTGCGGTCGGTGTGTTTGCGGGTCTGGACATCTGGGGTCGCGCGACCAGCAAGACCGATGCCGGCGAGCAGGAGTTTCCGCCCGAGGCCGTGCGCATTCGCGGACTGTAACGCGAGGCGCCCGCGCTCAAAGATAACGATGACAACAAAGCCCTCCTCGGCCTGCACCGGGGAGGGCTTTGCGTGACTGCGGGGTAGCACCTCGGACCTATTCCTCAAAATTGAAAATTATTCAGTTTTGAGGAATAGGCTTGGCGAACGTTTGCGGGGCTGTGGCATCGGGCGTGCTCGACTTAAGCCCCTGCTCTATCCCAGCTCCTGCATGCGGCGGTAGATTTCGCAGATACCCTTGATGGTGAGCTGTCCGTCGACCACGTCGAAGGCATCGGTCGAATCGGCGACGATGCCGGCGAGACCGCCTGTGGCGATAACGGTGGCATCGTCGCGGCCCAGCTCGCGCTTCATGCGCGCGACCAGGCCTTCGGCCATGGCGGCGGCGCCCATCACGGCGCCGACCTTGATGCATTCCTCGGTGTCACGGCCGATGGCGTGCTCGGGCGCCTCGAGCGGAACGCTGGCGAGCTTGGCAGCGCGGGCAGCTAGCGCGTCCATGGAGATGTGGATGCCCGGCGCGATCGCTCCGCCAATGTAATAGCCGTCCTCATCGATGACGTCGATATTGGTCGCGGTACCAAAGTCCACCACGATCGCTGGCGCGCCGTAGAAAGCTTCGGCTGCGACGGCGTTAGCTACGCGGTCGGCGCCCACGGCCTGGGGTCGCGCCGCACGCAGCTTGGTCACGGCGGCCGTCTGCGGCCCGATGACGATGGCGTCTGCGGCAATGCGGTCGGCCACAGCGTGCCATTCGCGCGAGAGCTGCGGCACCACGCCGGCAAAGGCGATCGCGTCGACCGCGCCGAGCGAGAGGTCGTACATCTTAAAGAAGCCCATCAGGCGCACGTGGATCTCGTCGGCGGTATAGGAGCGGTCGGTGGGCATGCGCCACGACTGCACCAGCTCGTCTCCGTCAAACAGGCCCATGGCCGTCTGCGTATTTCCCATATCGATAGCGAGCAGCATGTCTACTCCCAGTGTCGGCATAAAAGGACGCGCACCATTGTATACGTGCCGTCGACGGCGCTCGGCTGCGATTCGTTTACGGTGATAGGGGCTGAGGGGTTTAAATATGAAGGAATTATGCTCTACGAGATTTTCCTTGCCGTTTACCGAACTCCCGCGTAATATTCTTTCTTGCGCACATGAGGCGCCCAGACATTGCGGGGTGGAGCAGTCTGGTAGCTCGCCGGGCTCATAACCCGGAGGTCGTAGGTTCAAATCCTGCCCCCGCGACCAAGAACTTGCAGCTCGGAAGCATAATTGTTTCCGAGCTTTTTCTTTATTGGTTTACTTTGCGGGTGAATTGCGGGTGAATCCTGTGGCAATTTATTTTGTGAAGCATATAAACCATTGATAATCGCGGGCCGGTCGGCTTGACTTGTCGACCGATAAACTCCAATTAGAAAGAGTTTCGGCGGTCCTTAGCTAAAATAGTGACGTCTGAATAACAACAAAGGAGTCGCTATATGAAGACCGTCTACGATGCCCTTGACCCTATCGTCAACGGGTCGGCAACGACCAAGGAGAAGGGCGACAAGTATGAGGCGGCCTGCGTTTATTATCTCAAGAACGACCCCTTCTACGCACTGTTCTTCTCCCGTGTCGGGACGATAGCCCAGGCACTCGAATGGGACGATTGTCCCGTCCACGACACCCAAGACAACGGAATCGACCTCATGGCCCAGCCCGCCGAGGCGGGGGAATGGTGGGCAATCCAATGCAAGTGCTATGACGGCGAGAAGGACCTTCCCAAGGGCATCTGCGACTCGTTCTTCGCCCATGCGGCATTTATCGACGGCGTCGACTCCCTGATGGTCATGACGACGGCGAAGGGTCCGGGAAAGAACCTCCAGAAGCAAATCGACGCCAGCGGGTCCATGTACATCGATACCGCCAAGATGGCGGCCTCCAATATCGACTGGGCGCCGTTCATCGAAGGCGTTCCCGCCGGCGAGCGGGTGACCTACGACCTCCTCCCTCATCAGGAGCGCGCGGTCGCGGCGATCGAGGAGAAGTGGGCGGAGTTTGACCGCTGCAAGGCGATCATGGCGTGCGGCACGGGAAAGACCCTCATGTCCCTCCGTCTCGTCGAGGACTGGATCGGCCCCGCCGCCGGCACGATCCTCTTCTGCGCGCCGTCGATCTCCCTCGTCGGACAGTCCATGCGCGAGTGGATGGGCCAGAGCCGCGTGCCCATGTCCTCACTCGTCGTCTGCTCGGACTCGAAGGCGTCGCGCAAGGACGACGTCATCCCGATGACGCTCGATTCATTCGAGTATCCCGCGACGACGAATCCCGAGAGCCTGTACCGCTCGTTCAAGCGTTGCAGACGCTCGAACCCCGACGGGCTGGTCGTCATCTTCTCGACCTACCAATCTATCGGCGTCATCCATGACGCGCAGGCGCTCGGCATGCCCGAGTTCGATATCGTCGTGTGCGACGAGGCCCACCGCACGACCGGCAACGCACTCCCCGGCGTCTCCAAGACGGAGGCTTCGGCCTTCATGAAGATCCACTTCAACGAGAACGTTGCCGCCAAGAAGCGCCTGTACATGACGGCGACCCCGCGCATTTACGGCGAGACCGCCAAGCGCAAGGGCGCCGAGGAGGACTACACCATCGCCTCCATGGACGACGAGTCCATCTACGGCCCCACCGCCTACCAGATCAAGTTCGGCGAGGCCGTGGAGCAGAAGCTGCTCACCGACTACAAGGTCGTCGTCCTCACCGTCCAGGAGGATGCCATCGGGGACCGCCTGCCCTCCCTGGAGAGCGACCAGGGCGTCAACGCAATGAGCCTGGAGCCCTCGGACATCGGCAAGATTATCGGCTGCTGGAAGGGCCTCGTCGATCACGGCGAGGGCGCGCCCGACGACGCGACCGGTCTCGGTGGCATGCTCGTCGTCGATGACGTCGAGACCATGGTGACCGACTGCAAGCCGCTGCACCGCGCCGTCGGCTTCTGCTCGACCATCAACGCATCGAAGACCATCACGGAGGCCTTCTCGCAAATCGTCGAGAAGTTTGCCGAAGACGAGCACGAGGAGCTCCCGCTCAAGTGCGAGCTGCGCCATGTCGACGGCAACATGCCGTCCGACCAGCGCACGAGAAACATCACCTGGCTCGGAGGGGACGTCGCCGAGGACGAGTGCCGCATCCTCACCAACGCGCGCTGCCTCGCCGAGGGCATCGACGTGCCCAACCTCGACGCCGTCATCTTCTTCAATGCCAAGAACTCGACCGTGGACGTCGTCCAGGCCGTCGGCCGCGTCATGAGGCGCGCCGAGGGCAAGGACTTCGGCTATATCATCCTGCCCATTTTCGTTCCCGCCGGCATGACGCCGGAGGAGGCGCTCGACGACAGCAAGGTGTTCGCGAACGTCTGGAGCATCCTCCAGGCCCTCCGCTCGCACGACGAGCGAATCGAGGCCAAGGTCAACGCGCTCGCCCTCCAGCAGGAGGCCGAGAAGAACAAGGTTGCCGGATCGGCCAACCAGAAGGGGTGGGACGCCGGCGACCTCAAGCTCAAGCAGGAGGAGGAGAGCCAGAAGGCGGCGGAGATCACGCAGGGCGTGCAGATGAGGCTCACGTTCTTCCCGGTCGAGCGCTGGGAGAAGGCCGTCAAGACCACGCTGGTCAAGAAGTGCGGCACGCGCATCTACTGGGATGAGTGGGCCGAGGACGTGGCGAAGATCGCCCAGCGCCACATAGAGCGCATCGGCAGGCTCGTCCGCGAGAACGACGAGGTGTCCGGCAGCTTCAAGACGTTCCTGCACGGCCTCCGGGATTCCCTCAACCCCAGTATCACCGAGCAGGACGCGGTCGAGATGATCGCCCAGCACATCATCACCGTCCCGGTGTTCGACGCCCTGTTCGGGGACTTCGAGTTCGCGAAGTCGAACCCGGTGTCCGTCGCCATCGAACGTTTCCTGGGCGCACTCGAAGAGCATAAGATCGAGGAGGCGTCGGATTCCGAGGTCCTCGACGACGTGTATGCGAGCGTGCGCCGCCGCGCTGCCGCCATCCAGTCGGATGCGGCGCGCCAGCAGCTCATCCGCGACCTCTACGAGAAGTTCTTCAAGGTCGCGTTCAAGGCGACTTCGGACAAGATGGGCGTCGTCTACACCCCGACCGAGATCATCGACTACATCCTCCGCGAGACCGACCGCGTTCTCAAGCGCGAGTTCGGCCAGTCGCTTGCCGACGACCGCGTGCATATCCTGGATCCCTTCGCGGGCACGGGCTCGTTCATGGCGCACCTCATCGAGAGCGACCTCATCCCCGACGAGAAGCTCAAGCGCAAGTACACCCGCGAGATTCACTCCAACGAGATCCTGTTGCTCGCGTACTACATCATGACGGTGAATATCGAGTACGCCTACCATGCCCGCATGGGCGGCGGCTATCAGCCATTCGAGGGTGCGGTGCTCACCGATACGTTCCAGATGACCGAGGAGTCGAACACCCTCGATGACGAGGTGTTCTATGACAACACGGATCGCGTGCGCATCCAGAACGCGCTCCCGATCCGGGTGATTGTGGGCAACCCGCCCTACTCGGTGGGCCAGACGAGCGCCAACGACAATAACCAGAATGAGAAGTATCCGACGCTCGACAGCCGCATCGCGCAGACGTATGTCGCGAAAACGACTGCGACAAATAAGAACTCGCTTTACGATTCGTACTTCCGCGCCTTCAGGTGGGCGAGCGACCGAATCGAAGAGAGGGGCATTGTCTGCTTCGTAAGCAACGGGGGCTGGGTCGACGGGTCCTCGTCCAACGGGTTTCGTCGCTCGCTCGTCGAGGAGTTTAATAGCATCTACGTCTTTAACCTTAAGGGGAATCAGAACACTTCCGACTGGAAGCGTGAGGGCGGTAAGGTGTTTGATGCCGGCGCTAAGATCGGCGTCGCTATAACTATGTTGGTTAAGAACCCGGACTCAAAAGAGCATGGGGTTGTTCACTATCACGATATCGGCGACTATCTGAGTCGTGAGGACAAGCTTAGGCTGATCCGAGATTTTGCAATCAATGGTGATATTGATTGGCAAACGATTGAACCCGATAAATATGGCGACTGGCTGAACCAGCGCGACGATTCGTTCTATGAATTTGCGCCGCTGGGAATAACGAAGAGAAAGCCTCCTTACGGCATGTTTACCATCTGGTCTGCGGGCCTTAAAACGCAGCGTGACCCTTGGGCGTGGGGGTTCTCTCGTCCGAGAGTGCAGGAGCAAATGGAGCGTCTGCTATCGAACATGGACGCCGAGATTCAACCCGCAAAGGGCGAGGGGCGTGCAATTGAATATGATCCGGCCCGCTTCAGCTGGACGCGGCGCATGGAGGATGCTGCTAGGAAGGGAGAGCGGCTGGTCTACAACTGCGACGAGGTCGTAATGGGGTCGTATAGGCCGTTCTGCAAGCAATGGGTTTACTACGACCGTGTGATGAACGAAAGGACCTACCAGCAGCCCCGCCTTTTCCCTCTCGCGGTAAGCGGGAGGGAAAAGGCCGAAAGGACCTACCAGCAGCCCGATATCCTCTCGAAGACAACGGGAAAAGGCGGGGCCGAAATGACCTACCAGCAGGGCTCTCTCCGTTGCCTTGAGAACATCGTCATTATCAACTCGGAGCGTGGGCCATTTATCGCTAATATCCTACCTGACCTCGAGCTAGTTCATCACGGTCAATGCTTCCCCCTCTACTGGTACGAAGAGGAGCAAGTTGGCACGTCTCTCTTTGACGGAAATGATTATGTAGCCCCCGGCGGACAGACGTCACTATTCGGCAACGGTGCGACCCATACCGAGAAGACCTATTCTCGCCACGACGCTATTACGGATGAGACCCTTAAGGTCTTCCTTGAGGTCTATCCGCATGCGTTTCCGAAGCGCTATAAGAAGGATGGCGGTATCGAGCTCAATAAGACCGATATTTTCTACTACGTCTACGGTATCCTGCATTCTCCTGAGTATCGCAAGCGTTTCGAGTCGAATCTCAAGAAAGAGCTGCCGCGCATCCCGCTCGCCGCGGACTTTGCCAGGTTCTCGGAGGCGGGACGAAAACTCGCCCATTTTCATCTCGATTACGAGGAAATTGACCCATGGGCATCGATTGTCGAGGACGGCGACTCGGTGAACCCTGGCCGTACGGTCAAGATGGCATTCGGCAAGTGCAAGAAGGACGAGGGGCATCCTAAGGGCCAGGACATGACCGTCCTCAAGGTCGCCGAGAACATGACGCTGCGTGGTATCCCGCTTGGGGCATACGAGTACGTCGTTAATGGGCGCTCGGCCATCGGCTGGCTCATGGACCGCTATCAGGTCCGCAAGGACAAGGCGTCGGGCATCGTCAACGATCCCAACGACTACAGCGACGACCCGCGCTATATCGTCGACCTGGTCGAGCGCGTCGTGACCGTGTCGATGGAGACGATCGCCATCGTTAACGAGTTGCCCGCCCTGAACGAGAAGGCCCAGCCTGCCGACTGGCCCGCCGCATGGAAGGTGAAGTAACAGCTGAAGGGGATTCATGATTCGCGGATAGCGACGTTGCATATTGGGGTTGATGAACATCGCCCGATAGCGTGTCGCCGCGGGACGGATGGTTATCACAACTGCCCGGTTCTCGAAGGAGGCACGACGCTATGCAGAAGGTCTACTCGGCTAGACGGTCGTGCTCGTCGACGGCCCAGCGCTCGCTGGTCTCATGATCGACTACGGTGTCGGCGTGAGCACAAGGCAGGTTTACGAAATCAAGGCCGTGGGCACGGACTTCTTCGAAGAATAGCGAGCAAGCGGCTACCTCGCGCCCTTCCGCCCGTTGCACTTCGAGCAGAGCACCTGCAGATTAGACGGCACGGTCTTACCGCCCCTAGCGACCGGCACGATATGGTCGATGTGCAATCCAACACCATCGGGCATGTACTTCCCGCACATCTGGCAGGTGTAGTTGTCCCTTCGCGCTATCTGCTCGCGCAGCTGTTTAGTCATCAGCTTCCGCTGGTTGCGAGCATGGTAATCCCTGAGCGTCGCCTCGTCGTTAATGGCGGCGAGGCGGTTTCGCCTGTTCACAACCCAGTCCCAGCTCACGGCCATCACGCTATCGTCCACGGACACCTTGTAGGACGTCTTCACGTAGTTCCTCTGCCTGTAGCGTGTCTGCTCACGGCACGTGACAAACTGGAACGCGTGCGCGTCGTCGAGTGTCTCGGCGTATTGCCGTTCCCGGCGCTTCCGCAGGCTGCAGGTCTTCAGGTATTCCTCCTGCTGTGCCTTCCACTCCTGGATGTAGGATCGCTCCGCGACTATCTTTTCCCAGTTGGCGGGCTCGAGCATAAAGCGATCTATCAGGTCGCTGATCTTCACGTTGCGTCTGCCGGAGACATTGAACCGCTCGACGAAGTATGGGTAGTGAATGGGATTCGCCAGGACTCTTCGCACCAGAGAGACGACGCAGCAGATGAGAACAATCGAGACAACGGC
>URYW01000008.1 GCA_900552145.1 uncultured Collinsella sp.
GTCTCAAGAAGGAGTAACATCGGGACTTGCAGCGACGGACCTCAGGACGCTCTTACACCACGTCTGCGCGCGCGACCCGAGGTCTATCGAAATTACTTCATTTTGTCTCAAGGTTGAGCCAAATTAGCGTACATCTGTTGCGTAAAATGAGCAAAAATGGCTTCATGAAATGTCTCTATTTTCATGTCAGTACTCATATTTGCCACTTTTTGACCACAGGGGCATCTACCGCGCGAAATCGATATGTCAAATCTGCCAAAAACGGCCCATAACAAAAAAGCTCCCATTGCTGGGAGCTCTTTCAATCAATGGTGCGGGCGAAAGGACTTGAACCTTCATGGGGTTGCCCCCATACGGACCTGAACCGTACGCGTCTGCCAATTCCGCCACGCCCGCGTGCAGGAATTAGAATAACGGAGCGCCACCACGAACGCAAGAACTATTTTTGAAAAAGTTTGTAGGCATTTTCCCAAGCGGCTTGCGCGATTGTTTCGGCATCCTCACCAGTGCGATCGACACGGTCGTTAACCAGCGTGTTTGCCGTAATAGAAATCATTGCGGGCTCGCATTCAAGACCGCGGATGGGCTCCGGAGCCATATACGGGCAATCCGTCTCGAACAAAATTCGATCGAGTGGGGTTGCCGCAAATGCCTCGCGCACGTCGTCGTTGCGCTTAAAGGTGGCCGCACCACCATAGGCGATATAGCAGCCCAGCTCCACAAAGCGCTCCATCGTGGCGCGGTCCTCGCCAAAGCAGTGCAGCACACAACCGGCCTGGGGCACGCCCACCTCACGAAGCACGTTGTAGGCGTCCACGTGCGAGGTTCGCTCCTGGTCCGTGTCCTCGTGACGCAGATGCAGCTCCACCGGCACGTTACGGCACACGGCAAGCTCGAGCTGGCGCGCCATGCAGTCAATCTGCACGTTATGGGGTGCCGGCGCGATATCGTCGTCATAGTCCATGTGGTAGTCCAGGCCGATTTCGCCAATACCGGCGCATAAGGGGTCATCGAGTGCGGCAACGACCTGTGCGTGAACGTCGTCGGTATAGTCCGGCGCGCCATACGGATGCACGCCGGCAAGATACTTGATCTGCGGGATATCCTGCATCGGCAGAATTTCGCGCACGAGCCAGTCGCTATAGTCCGTCACGCTGCGCTTGTCGGCGATGGGGTCGAGCATCGTCACCAACAGGTCGACGCCCGCGGCTTTGGCACGCAGGAGCGTCTCGGGCACATCCTTGCCCCAGAACGAAAGCAGATGTGCATGCGTGTCGGCAAGCGGCGCCAAGGGCACGGGACAAGCAACCGTCTTCTTTTTCTTGGTAAACGTCACGCGTTCGGCATTAAGCGTCATGGATTAGCTCCTGGGCCAGGCGGACAAAGTCGGCAACATCAAGCGTTTCGGCGCGCGTGGTGGATGCGATACCGCAAGCCTCAAAGGCGGCATCGAGCACGTCCTTGGCAAAGCCGTTGGCGCTCATGGAATTGCGGATGGTCTTGCGACGCTGAGCAAATGCAGCATCAATCACGTGGGCCACAAATTCGCAATCGAGTCCTTCGGGCACCACGCCGTCAACACGGTCGATACGCACGACGGCCGAGTCCACGTGCGGCGCCGGCATAAAGCAACGCGGCGGCACCTCAAAGCGACCCGTCACCTGCGCATACAGGCCGAGCTTTGCCGTATAGCCGCCATAGGTCTTGTTACCCGGCACTGCGGCAATGCGATCGGCAACCTCCTTTTGAACCATGACGACGGCGCGCTTGAGCGCGGGCATCGTCTGGAAGAACTGCAGGATGATCGTCGCCGCCACGTTATAGGGCAAGTTCGCGACAAATACCGTGGGCTCGCCGCCGGCAGCCTGCTCAATCTGCTCCGGGCCCACCTTAAGCGCGTCGCCCATGATAAAGCGGAAGTTGGCATAGTCGGCGGCGTGGGCGTCGAGCACCGGTTCGAGCTCAGGATCGGCCTCAATGGACGTAACGCACGCCGCTTCCTGCAGCAACGCAAGTGTCAACGTACCGCAACCCGGACCCACCTCGAGTACGCGCTCGTCACCTGCAAGCTCGGCAAGCTCGCAAATGCGCTCGATCACATGATTGTCGATTAGAAAGTTCTGGCCCAGGCGATGCTTGGTCGCAAGGCCAAACTCCTCTAGCAGCTCCCTGGTGGCCGTGGGGTTTGCCAAAGGCGAAGTTGTCATGGTTGCCTCCTTAGCATGATGGCGGCGTCTTGAAACAAAAGGGCATGGACCGTGGTGGCCATGCCCTTACAGCTAAACAGCAAATTGCCGATATGGCGCTCGCGCGGTCTCTACGCCAGACGCGGGAACAGCGGATCGCCCTTCTCGACGGGCTGACCACCAGCAAGCAGGCCCCAAGCGCAAATGCCCTTGAGGTCGTCGCTCGCGGCCTCGTCCTCGCAGGACAGGCGGCGCAGAGCCTCGGCAGAAGTCTGGGGCATGAGCGGCATCAGCAGGTGAGCGGCAATGCGGATGGCCTCGAGCAGGTTGTAGATCACAAACGCCAGCTCGTCAGCCTTGGCCTCGTCCTTGGCAAGTGCCCAAGGCTCGGAGTCCTCGATGTAGTGGTTGGCGGCGTGGATGAGCTCCATGACCTCGTCCTTGGCTCCACCGTAATCGAGCACGTCCATCTTGGCCATGTAGCGCTCGACCAAACCGTCGGCAATCTTTGCCAGCGGGTTGTCGAACGCATCGAACGATGCGGGCTTGGCGGGCGCGCAACCGTCAAAATACTTGCCGCTCATGTTGAGCGAACGCGAGATGAGGTTGCCCCAGCTGTTGGCCAGGTCGGCGTTGTAGACCTGCTCCATGCGGTCGAAGCTGATGGCACCGTCGGTGCCGGGGACGACGTCGGTCATAAAGTAGTAGCGATAGCCCTCGACGCCCAGCATGTCGATAACGTCCTGCGGAGCGATGGCGTTGCCGCGGCTCTTGGACATCTTCTCGGCCTTGCCGGTCTCGGCATTGCGCACGGTCAGGAAGCCGTGGGCAAAGACGTGCTCGGGCAGGGCCTCGCCGATGGCCATGAGCATGGCGGGCCAAATGACGCAGTGGAAGCGGATGATGTCCTTACCCACGATGTGGAACTGCGCGGGCCAGCGATAGGCCAGCTCGGCACGCGCCTCGTCGGTGTCGACACCGTAGCCGACGGCCGTCATATAGTTGAGCAGCGCATCGAACCACACGTAGGTCACGTGACCCTCGTCAAACGGGACCTGAATGCCCCAGTCAAAGCTCGTACGGCTCACGGAAAGGTCGTTAAGGCCGCCCTCGACAAAGCTGCGAACCTCGTTCATGCGGAACGCAGGCTCGACAAAGTCGGGATGCTCGTCATAGAGCTTAAGCAGCTTGTCCTGGAAGGCGGAAAGCTTGAAGAAGTAGGACTCCTCCTGCACGCGCTCAAGCGGACGGTGGCAGTCGGGGCACAGGTGCTGGCCGACGCTGCCGTACTCCTCGTCGCCCTTCTGGACCTGCGTATCGGTAAAGTAGGTCTCGTCAGGCACGCAATACCAGCCGTCGTAGCTGCCCTTATACAGGTAGCCGGACTCCTTCATGCGCTCCCACAGGTACTGCACGGCATGGTGCTGGCGCGGCTCGGTGGTGCGAATGAAGTCATCATTGGAAATCTCGAGCTTGCTCCAAAGCTCCTTGAAGTGCGGAGCCTGGCTATCGGTCCACTCCTGCGGCGTCATGTTGTGCTTGGCTGCGGCCTCGGCGACCTTCTCGCCGTGCTCGTCCATGCCGGTCAGGAATTTGACGTTATAGCCGGCGGAACGGCGATAGCGAGCCTGAACGTCGGCGATGATGGTGGAATAAGCCGTGCCCAGGTGCGGATCGGCGTTGACGTAGTAGATGGGCGTCGTGATAAAGAACGAAGGCTTGCTTTGATCCATGGGGTTTGTCCTCCAGAAAAACGTTGCATACAGAGGATGATTCTAGCGCAAGGGCTGGATATCCTCCATCTATTGCATATCGAGCACCATGGCATAGACATCGCGCTTGCGGCGCGAATACTTCTGAGACAGGCGCTTGGCCACCGCAGAGGCGGGCTCCCCCTCCTCGAGCGCGGCGCGGATATCCGCGCGCAGGGCCTCGTCGGGATCCGCTGCCGCGGCGCCAACCGGCACGATACCGGCCTCCTCATCCTCGCTCGGCGGCGCGATGACCAGCGCAATCTCGCCCTTTACCTCGCCGCGAGCACGCAGCTCCTCGGCAAGTTGGGCAGCGAGCCCGCGCAAGACCTCCTCGTGCAGCTTGGTGAGTTCGCGGCAGACGGCAACCTCACGCTGGGGAAAGACCTCCGCCACGGCCTCGAGCGTCGCCACGATGCGATGTGGAGACTCGTAGAAGATGAGCGCGCCGGGCACCACGGCAAGGCGCTGCAAACGGCGCACGCGGTCGCCGTGCTTTCGGCCCAAAAAGCCCTCGAAGAAAAAATGCTCGCAGGGAATGCCGGACGAAACGAGCGCCGTGACGCAAGCAGAGGGCCCGGGAATAACTTCGACGGGCACATCGGCCTCACGCGCCGCCTCGACCAGCGCCTGGCCGGGATCGGACACGCTCGGCATGCCGGCGTCCGAGGCAAAGGCGAGGGTCTCCCCCGCCAGCAGACGGTCGACCAGGCCGGCGGCGCGGTTGGCGATCACATTCTCGTCGCAACGGACAAGCGGCTTGGAAATGCCCAGGTGCATCAGCAGCTTTGACGTCACACGCGTGTCTTCGCAGCAGATGACATCGGCAGCGGCAAAGGCTTCGCCAACGAGCTGGGACAGTTCGCCCAGGTTGCCGATGGGCGTGCCGACCACATAGAGTTTGCCCGTATGGGCGCTGTTTTGCGTCATATCAACCTATTCAATCATGCCGCGCTCGAGCGTACCGAGCGCCGCGCGGGCGTCCCATGCTGCAATGCGCTTCTCGGTCTTCCACGTTTGGAAGAACCAACCGGCAGCCGGCGCAAACGAAGCCAGCTGATTGGCGATAAACACGCGCTCGTAGGCATTGCGGCCTTCGGGCGTAACCGACGAGTTGGCAAAAATCGCCGCGCCCGACCATTCGCCCACCAGCACGGGGAACCCAGTCGAAATCGCTTCTTTAAGCTCGCGCTTGTTACGGGAAATCGCCGTCGTCAGCCCGCGGGGGCTCGTGATATCGAGCGCATACTCGTCGCGGTAATGGTACAGGTGAAGGTCCATGTAGACGTTCTTGTACTTGGCGCCGCGCATAAAATGCTTCCACTCGCTGGGATGCCCCGAAGACGAAAAGACGACGATCTTATCCTCGGGCATATACGAACGGACGAGCTCGTAGGCATCGCGATAGAAATTGCGCAGGTAGTGAGCCGGAATGCCATCCGTCATGGCAAAGAGACTCTTGCGGACACTCATCTGCGGCGTATCCAGCAGCTCAATGCCCAGCAGGCTCTCGGCCTCGCCGTAACGCTCGGCCAAGCGCTCGAGCACGTCGAGTGCGACATGGCGGCCGTTAGTGGACGAATGCCACTCGGCAACAGCCTCCGGCGTGGCGGGCGAATCGTTGGAATCGCCCTGGCCACCGGGCACAGTTGCCAGGTCAAGCAGCACGCGAATGTTGTACTTGGCAGCCCACTCAATCGCGCGGTCGATGTAATCGACAACCGAGATGTAGGAGGCATCGGACTCCTGTGAGCCAAAGGCATACCAAGGCACCGGCAGGCGCACGGCGTTGAGACCGATCTGCGCCATGCGACGGAAATCATCCTCGCTCACAAACGTCTCGTAATGACGGCGCATGCGCTCGTTATAGGCGGCGGTGCCCATGGCCTCCTGCAGCTCGGCCGCATTGGATGCACCGGTCGCCGCGTATAGCGACGGGGTCACCCAAGGCTCGGGAATAAACCAGCCAGAGAGATTAACGCCGAGTATCCTCTCCATCACTGCCCCCTTCGGATCGTGCAGGCCGAGCCTGCATCGTATTGCATAGGAAAAGTATCGTTTTGAGTATACCCGCGCGTGCGGACAGACGACCGAACGGTCTGTAAAGTGGCGCAAAAGCGGGAGGAATGTCTGAGCGGGCCCGAGATGGCGCGCCGAGATGTGCACGCACGTCGGAAGTACGCGCCGGAAAGCGCATCCCGTTCTGAGCGCGGGATCTGGGACGCAGTTTCCGCCAAAGACCGCAAAAGGAAAGCACATCCCATTCTGACGCCGGATTCCGGGTCGCGCTTTCCCAAGCGGCCTCAAAGCGGAAAACGCATCCCACTCTGAAGCCAAATTCCGGGACGCAGTTTCGCAGAGCCCTCGATAAAAGAAAAGGACCCCTTTGCAGAGGTCCTAGTCAATTCAAGGTGGCGGGGAAGGGAATCGAACCCCTGACACGAGGATTTTCAGTCCTCTGCTCTACCAACTGAGCTACCCAGCCATTTGAGGTGTGCCTTGTTTCAAGGCTTGATTAGTATAACCAAGGACGCGTTCCGGTCAACCGAGAATTTTAAAAAAGTTTTTGAGCACAGCCTCGGTTCTATAAATCGGCACGTCAGAGGCATCAGCCGGCAGCAAGAAGTTTTTCGCTCAGAGCCGCACGGGCAAACTCACTTGGCGTCATCCCCTCGGCAGCCGCCCGTCGACGAATGGCCTCCTTCATTCCCAGAGGAATCTTGACCGACAGCGTTGCCGTCCCCTCACCTGAGAGCGGGGGCCGTCCACGCACGATCCCACCAACGGTGTGTTCGCCATCCGGAAACTCTCCGCGCTCGTACGACTCGCACCACGCGTCAATCATTTCATCCGTTACAACCTGACCATTAGCGGCCGTATACGTCTTGCCCATCATCGACCCCTCTGCCGAGCTCGCTCGATCTCTTGCCAGAATTTCTTCTGAACCGGAGACAGGGCATGAATAATGAGCCATCCACGAATTAGTTCGACCGCAACAAGTTCCACACTTTGACCATCTGGAAGCCATCCAATGGCAAGCCATCTCGGCGGCTCGTCCTCCGACTCGCGGCGAATGCACTCAGTAACCGCGAACCAGGCACCAAGCACCTGCTTTTCCGTCAAGTGTTTTTTGGCGTTCGGATGGATCTCAACTTCCATGCATCTTCTCCTCCATCTTACCCAATTTCGTATGACGAAAGTCCGCCGTCGTCAATCTCTTACGCCGGCACTTGTTGGAGGGTGGGAGGTGTAGCGAGGATTGAAGGGCGTTCCAATACCGCCCAGGCACCGGGACAGGAACACATGTGCCAAGGACGGACGTTTTCGTAGCGCGCGAGGATATTGCCGTCGCGATTGATGAAGGCGATGTCGATGGGATAGGCCATAAAACACGTGTGGACCGAGGAACAGTGCGGAAACGCCATGACAAGCGGCAGGCCGTTGGCGGCAACCGGACGCCGTCCCAGCATACCGCGCAGGCGCACGACAAACGACTCCGCCACCGCAAACTCGGCCGGCGTCCAACCCAGCCTGTTGAGTGCCCGCGCGTAGGCGATGTAGGACGAGACCGCGGTCACATGACCACCCCCGGACGCCATGGATCGACCGTCACCGCGCGCTCGTGCGACAACGTTGTCGGCGCCCCCAGCGGAACGCCAGCGATGCCGAGAGAAGTCGGCCACGGCTCATAGTGCATGGTGCATGTGTAGGTCCTAAACGTACCGGATAGGGAGAGCAGGCCACCATCCGATGCCTCCGCGCCTTGCTCGCTCGACACTTCGATCTGCAAGTCATAGCCTTCCATGGCATTCAGAATTTGAGTCTGAACCGTCGCCGAGGCATCGGCAGAGCTCTCGTCACCCTCCCCGCCCGGCGCCACAGCGTGCGCCAGCACGATGTCGGGCACCACGCGGTCGAAGCGCGCGACAGCGCCGGCAAAGATCATGACGTTGTACACGATGAGTGCCAGCACCAGCAAAACGGGCGTAACCACTGCCATCTCCACCGTCGCTTGGGCGCGCTCCTCACGCAGACGTATGCGAATACTCATTACGACCCACCGCCCAGAGCGCCAACCAGTGTCGCGACATCGACGGTGAGTGGGATGGAGCCGCCGCCGGGCAGAGGAATCTCCGCAAGCGTGAACACCGTACCGCTAATGGTGCGTTCGACTTGATATTCCAACGCCTCGCAAAGCGCCTTGGGATCGGTCACGCCCAACGGAATACTTCGCAGCTTGTCTTGCGCTTGAGAGAGACCAGCAATGTCAGACCCCGGACTCTTAATGACGTTGGCGGAATCGGTCAGCACCGGCTTTCGCAGGCGCAAGTCGCACGGTTCCAAACCCAGCGCCGCCACGGACGCCGAAACGGTATCGCCGAGCCACGATGCAATGGAGCCCAACGCACCGCTGCCCCCTCCTAGGTCTTTAATCATCTCGTCCATAAGTTCGTCGGCCGAACCTTGGATATCACCGTATCCCACGAGCAGCCGTCCCCAAACATCCATGACGCCGTCGAGCACGCCGGCAACGCCGCCCGAGCGTTCCTTCAATGTCGAGAAAAATCGCGAAAGCACGTTGTTTTGCGCCGTCGCCTCATCGGGCGCCAGCACCGCGGCAGAGATAGCACCGCGATCGCCAAGCCTGACTGCCGTGTTAAACGAGGAGTTAAGTTGATCGGGGCTGGTAATGTCACCCGAAACTGCAAATGCGACCACGCCGTTGCGTCCAGGTGGGGCGATACGCGGGCGCTCGCCGGAAAGCTCCTTGATAGCCTGGTCAAATGCATTGCCTGCACGGTCGGCCTCATCCTCGGTCTGACGCATGAGCTCGAGTTCCTTATTGCGATATTCGACGTATTTCTCCAGCGCCTTTTTGAACTCGTCAAAGTGGTACTCGAAGCCCCTTTCGACGGAAGTCGTAGCAATCGCAACGTAACCCAAAGACGAAACACCAAAATGGCATTCGCTGCACGTTTCATGGCCGTCAAAAACCGCGACAGACGCCAACCCACCAGGCGTTCCCCTTTTGTAATTTGGACAGTCAGTTCCGTAATGCAGATAGGACACTTCATCTAGTTCACTTGTTGGCCAACGTACATCGGTGTAGAGTTCGGTCGTCCGCGCCTCATCTGGATTTCGCGGAAGAAAGGGGATGTAGGCGGAAACCTTGCCGTCCTCTTCAGCTATATACGCTCGTTCAACTTCTTCACTCGCATAAGCGAAGAACGCCTTTCGCGCAGCGGAATCTGCCTGTTTTTCTGGGCTCTCGCCAAGTGGCTTCTCGTTCGACAGGCGCTCTCGGTAATATGCCTTCGCACGATCGAGCGCCACTTGCGGTTCCCACGTAACGCTCGAAGCGTAATGTGGATTTTGAGCACCAGAGAGATCCGTTAGGCTTTTCGCACGCTCCCACATACACGAGTACTTGCCAATCGAACTCTCGTCCGACCCACCACAATCCGCCAGCCAAGCGCGCTCTTTAGCCTTCGCCGTGTCCTCAGAAGCCTTCCGCAGCTCCTCGGCCGCACGCTCTAAATCATCTGATGTGTCTTTAATGGTATCGGTCGAGATCTCTGACCCTTTGAGCGCAGCGAAGTCCGACTCGGATGTCCTGGGCACAGCAAGCGCCGTACCGGTATAGGTCACACTATCGGTATCCTGCGCCGACACCGCCTGTGTGGCACGCGCAGCGATCAGATACGGCAGAGCCGTCTCGATTTTCTGCAAGCCTTCCGATGCGCTTTTGGCAAACTTGTTGCGCGTTTTAATGATCTCAATCCCGGTGTCGACCATATTGCCGGCAACTGGTTCGGCACCTGGGATGAGGATGGCGACCAGGCCCGTCCCGATTGTGGCAAACCCCGCCAGCCCCAGACTCAAGATGCTCGCATCAACCACCGTGGCAGCCGTGTGATAGGACGACACTACGTTGGCACCCGCCAGCGCGCCGCTATCGGCCGCCACCTGGGTATCCCCGGCACGCGACATGCTCCATATCGCCGCGGTCGACGAAAACAACAACGTGAGCACCACTAGGATGACCACGGCAGAAGAAAGCGTGGTGTAGGCACCGTCTTCGATAAACAGATCGACACCGGCGCGGCCCATAAAGCCGCCTCGTTTGCGATGGCAGCTCGGACGGCGCGTCAAAACGCATCTAGACCAGAAACGCTTAATCCCATGCAGCAATCCACGAATCATAATCTCCCTCCAGCCATTCGGGACGCGATTGATACGAGACATCGACCTTGAGCTCAACGTAGCCGCCCTCGGCGGTACCACCCATAGCCTGCGCAAACGCACCGATCACAGGCAACGGCTTAACCTCGCCGGAAACGGACACGGACGAGACGCCACCCGCACCGGCCCGGCCAAGCTCGATATCCCACGACAACGGCCCGCCGGCATGAAAGATCGAAACGTTGGGCACTGCGGCAAGCCGGCGGCGGGTGAACTCCTTAAGATCGTCGTCCTCCGCCGTCGTCGTGGTCATGAGCCGCGCGGTCTCGGCGGCGGCAGACTCCATGACCGCGCGCGTATAGAGCAGGCACACCGGTTGCAGTGCGAGAAGGATGAGTGTCAGAAACGTCGGCAGTAGGAATGCCGCCTCGACCGTAGACTGCGCCCGGTCCTCGCGCGCGATATCAATACAACGCGATGTCCTTAGCACCCGCAGCAGCGTCGACAACCGATGTCGAGGTGACGCCGTGAGATGCCGCCCGCTCGACCAGCGCCGCCAAGCGCCCATCGGCACCGGCACGCCAAAGCCCAGCGATTGCCAGCACGATGGAAAGCAGCGCCACCGTGACGATGGCGTATTCCACAGTCGCTTGGGCAACTTCTTCACGCAGAACGCCATGCATTTCACGATCCCTCCTTTGAGCTTATTGTTTGCGGGACCAGGCGCACGGCGCGCAGACGACACGAAGCATCGCCAGTATCCGCGGCAACCGTCACCATATCGACCCAGCCGCGCCCATCACGCACGATGGCGCCCCATACGTTGCCCTTAATATCGAGATAGCCGCTCAGGGCGAGCTGGGCCGTTGGCACCTCGCGGTAGGCGCGTAACATATCCGCCGCTGCCTCGGTCATCGGTCGGTCCTCAGACCATGCAAGCCGGACCGTAATCGCGTTGTCCCCAGGCGAATCCGTCGCAGTGCCAGACCGCTTGTCGAGCGTCCGCAGAAAGGTTTGCGCCGTGACAGCGACATCCGAATCGTCCGCATCTCGCATCTCATCTTTTTGAGACGCCACCGCCGAATCTGAGCCCGAATCGAAGGCGGCCCCAGGACGCTGCTGCCGCGCGGCGTTAAGCCCCCAAAGCACCGCCGCTATCGCCACGGTCAGGCAAGCAAACACCAGCAGCACCCCGATGGGGCGCTCGCCCTCTACAGGCTGTTGATGCCCTCGCTGATAGCGTTCCATAGATCTTGGACCTTGCCTTTAAATGCAACGATGGCAATAATCGCGATCACCACAAGCACGCCCACCAAAATGGCGTACTCGGTGGTACCCTGCGCGCTCTCCTCCCGCAACAGCTCCTTGGCATGCTGGCGAGCGCGGATCGCCCGGCAAAAAGCCCAGTTCCAAGCCTTGTCAGCAACTTCGACCATCGTGTTCATGTATTCCTCCCTACATCATCCCGCCTGCTCCCAGCAGCGGGCCCAATATGGACAGAAGCAACGCCGGCAAGATGAGCGTGCCGGTGGGAATCAGCAGCTTGACGGGCGCACGCTCGATCTCACGCTCGACCGCGGCGCGATGAGCCGCACGGATCTCGCGACTTTGAGCGGCCAGCGTCTCGGCAAGTGGGGCACCCAGGGCGAGCGCCTGCCCCACCGTGATGGCAAAGGTCTCGAGCGCTCGCACGTCCAGGTCGCGCGCGGCGGCCAACAACTCGTCCTCACGCGTGCCCACGCCCACCTGCCACGCCATGCAGGCCCGCTCAAGTCGAAGAGCCAGCACTGACCGGCGGTTGGCACAGAAAATCCCAAGCGCCGCATCAAACGAAAGACCGGCCGAAAGACCCAAGCGCACAACATCGATCATCTCGGACACTTCGCCGAGCGACACTCGCGCCGGGCTGCCCGCTCCAACCGCACCCTTCACTCGCGCGGTCAGAGCATCGACCACCGAGCGACCCGCGGCAGCGACCAGCACCGCCTCGCGCTTGCAGGCCCCTGCGATCTTGCGTGCATCCGCCCGATCCAAACCCGTCGCGACAAATACACTCAGGGCGCATAGGCAAGCCGCAACTGCAACCGGGGCGCTCATAGCTCCACCCGCATAATGCGCCGGATAACCACCAGGGCAACGGCGTTGAGGGCAAGACCCAGCACCACAGCGCCCGCGCCGGCAGGCATCGCAAGACCGCGACGAAAATCTGCCGAAAGCAGCGCCAACACCGCGCACATGCCCGCCGGCATCGCCGCGACCATATGCGCCGACATGCGAGCCTGCGACGTCTTAACATCCAGGCGGCGCTTGAGCTCAATGCGCTCCCCCACCATGCTCGACGCCTCGGACAGTAAGTCGGCAAGCGGAGCACCGGTGCGCTGAGACACCTTGAGCGCCAAGGTCACAAGCGAAAGGCCGGGGGCGTCGATGCGCACGAGCAAGTCATCGAGCGCATCGGTCGCCGAGATGCCGCAATCGATCGCCGCCGCCACCCGCAAAAACTCGGTATGCACCGGCTCTTGCGCATGAGCGCCCACAAAGCGCATGCCCTGGGCCAGCGAATGTCCCGAGGCAAGCGACATGGAAAGTGCGGTAAACGCCTCGGGCATGGTCTCTTCTGCATCGTGTTGCTCGCGCCGGCTCTCAAAGCCGTCCCGAGCGGCGCCAACGGCAATCGGAGCAACAAGTCCCAAGGCGAATCCGAGGGGCGATAACGACACCATCGTCAGTAAAACGCAGCAGACACCGCTCGATAGCAGCAGAAACGCCAAACGCCCCGAAGCATCTTCGATCACGAGGCCAAGGCGATGCGCCGGAGCCAGCGATGCCCACGAACGGGCGATCTTTTTCAGCAGATCGTTTTCCACCAGCTCACGCGGCAGCCTCTCTGCCACCGTCTCGAGCGCCTGACGCGCCAGCTCCGCCGGCGGCACCTGCGGCACACGAGGTTCCGCCCCGCACGCCGTCGCAACAGAAAACCCTGCCAAACCCCCTACGACGAGGGGCACAGCGACCTCCATTCGTCCACCTCCTCTTGTGTGAGCGTCCCCGACCGCAGGCCTTCTGCGATAAACGGCGGCTCGCGGTCAAGCGTCCAGGTGCGCTCGGCGGCATCGAAAGTCACATAGCGCTCGAGCTCTACGCCGCCCGACGCGGCGCGACGCACCCCCGAATACGAGGAGACGAAACGCCTGCCATCGGCGTGGCGCTCGGACATCACGATGCCGTCGAGCGCCATGGCAATCTGCTCCTCGATGAGCTCGCTCGGCAGATCGATGCCATAACGTGCAAGCAACGTCAGACGCACCACGGTCTCCTGTTCTGAACCCGCATGAAGTGTGGTGAGCGACCCGTCGTGGCCCGTGTTCATGGCCTGCAGCATGTCGCAGCACTCGGCACCGCGCACCTCGCCCACCACGATGCGGTCGGGGCGCATGCGCAGGGCATTGGTCACCAGGGCGCGGATCGTCACCGCGCCCTCGCCCTCAATCGAAGCCTCGCGCGCCTCCAGGCGCACCACGTGCGGATGATGCGCAAACTTGAGCTCGGCAGAGTCCTCGATCGTCACGATGCGCTCGCCAGTGGAAATCTCGCATGATAACGCGTTGAGCAGGGTGGTCTTGCCAGATCCCGTGCCTCCCGCAACCGCCAGGTCCTGTCGCAGCGACACCGCGCACGACAACAGCTGCGCATACCAAAGCGGCAGCGACCCCAGCCCCACAAGCTCGTCCAGCGAGCAGATGCGGTCCGAGAACTTTCGGATGGTGAGAATCGGTCCGTCAATCGCCACAGGCGGAATCACCGCGTTGACGCGATAGCCCGTTTTGAGGCGGGCGTTGACGATGGGGCTGCGCTCGTCGATACGGCGGCCAAGTGGCGAGATGATGCGGTCGATAAGCACACGGATCTGCTCATCATCCTCAAACGCATGCTCGATGGGGTGCAAGACGCCGCCGCGTTCAAAGAAAGCCGAGCGGCAGCCGTTGATCATGATCTCGGTAACGGTGTCGTCCTCGATGAGCGGCTGCAACGGCCCCAGGCCCACCACGTCATCCAAAATCTCGTCGATGATGGTCTCGCGCTCGGGCGTCGCGAGATCGGTCGGCTCCTCAACATTGAGCGCCGCCTCCACCGCGGGACGCAATTCCGAGCGGGCAAGTGCCGGGTCGATATAGGCACTGATACGCGCCACTTCGTCGTAACCCATGCGGTCCATCACGGCGCGCTTGGTGCGTCGTTTCACCGCGCGGCGACGCCCCGCATCTACAGGCGCTGCCGCCGCTGCAGCGCCGGCAGCCTTAATCCTCGTTTGCAGGCTCATCGCTGATCACCCTCGCGCGACCAGGGAAGGCGGATACGCGGGCGTTCGGTGCGCGCTGCACGGTCGGCGACCATATCGCTCCAAGGGCCGACGGCGCACCCCAGTTCCACGAGCATCTCGCGCGTGGCCTCGCGCACGCTGGTCGCAAAAGCGCTGGTCTGCCCCACTGCCTCGTCAGCGCGCCCAAACGCCATGAGCGCGGCGAGATCCTGCCCGCCATCGGCGATACGAATCTTGGAGCTCAACGCACAGGCAATCTCAAAGCGCATGGCGACGTCTTCGTCTGCCCCGCGCGCACCGAACCGGTTGAACACGGCGCTCATGCGCGTGCGCGGCACACCTACTCGACTTGCCAGTTCAATGACGCGCGATGCCGATGTCGCGGACGATACCGCCGCATCGCCAACGACCAGGCAACGGTCGCTCGCCGCCACCGCAGCCGCCACGGCGTCGCCCCAAAAGACCGAGGTATCGATAAAGACCACGTCGGATTCGCGACGCAGAACATCAAGCAGTAGCTCCACCGGACGTGCCATGAGCTCGGCTTGCTCGGGCGCCGCGACGGGGCCCCAGAGCGTAACGCCCGGCGCCACGCGCATCGATGTGGCCACGATATCCGGCTCGGCAAGCGCGCCCGCCGCCGACGGCTCGATAAGTGCCGCCATATCGCGCGGAGCATCGACGCCTAACAAGTCGTAAAGGTTTCCAAACATCAGGTCCAGGTCGAGCACGGCGGCACGCAAGCCCAACAGCGACGATGTGTGTGCCATGGTGGCAACGATCGTCGACTTGCCGCAACCGCCCGAACCCGAAATGGCACAGATGACCGGAGCTCGATGCTGCGGAGCGGCAGCGTCTGCCGGCGGCATCGGAGGAGGCGGAGCGGGCGTCGGTGGCAGCGTCCCCGTCTCCCCCGCCGCAACCACACGCTGCGTCCAAGCCGGCATGGCAGCTTGTTCGGTCTGCGAGGCAGGTTCGTTCTGCGCAATCTGCTCATGCTGCATCAGCGACAACTCGCCGCACCCGGCAAAGCCCTCAACTTCGTCGAGTTCATCCGCCAGATTCACGCCGTGCACGTATCCCATATCTACAGCCGGGGAGTCGCCAGCATGCTGCGCCGGCCCTCCAGCGTCATCGTATACAAGGGGGTTCCGGGGGCGCCGACCATGCTCGGCTTCCGCTTTTCCATAATCATCAACACGCGGGCCTCTTGTAGCGCGAGGCGCCCCGGGTTCCCTATCAACAAAAGCATCGGGCTCAATCGTCATGTGCCGATCGGAATCAACCGCTCCCTCGCCCGCGCGCCCGTTGCCGCATATACTGTGCGCAGCGATGACCTCGGTCGCCCCTGCGCGAAACAACCCCTCGATATCCGACGGATCGAGTGCTTCTATCAACACGACCACGCGGCTCACGCGGCCTTCGGCCGTCAGGCGCGCAACAGTCTTGCGCACATCTTCGGTATCAAACAGAGACGCCGCGATGATGGCAGCCCCGCGGCGCGACGGAAACGCCCGCGCCATGGAAATCAGCCCGTCCAGGTCACCCACGCGAAGCACCTGTGCACCCGCATCACGGCCCTCGACTTCCCGCTGCAGCAGCCCGTAATCGCCGCACGCGCAGCACGCAAGCCAGATCGCCTTCATCACTCGTCGCCTCCGCTCTTTTTGCCGCGCGCCGTGGCGGGAATCGTCAAGCTGACCGTTCCCTTGCCCGATGCCCCCAGCAGTTCCTTGACGTCTTCGGGGTCAGCCGCCAGCGTCACCCATTCGATCTTGCCCTCGCGCGTGGCACCGGAATCCTCACTGGTATCGATCACGTGCGCGCCGCACAGTCGATCGGTTACGCCGTCTTTTTGCACATACACATCCACGTAGCTGCCCACGCCTGTGGCACCGCCGACCGAGTGCTCGGCATCGACCGCCACCGAAACGGCGACCTTGCCCTTAGGCACCTCGAGCTTGTGGCCCTCGGCCTTGGTGTAGACATTGCAGATCACGGCGTTTTTGGGAATACGCGAAGTCGTCACGTCGCCGCGCACCTGGCGCAGCTCGGTCGCCGCGTCACGTGGCAGCAGACTCGTCAGCCATTCCTGGGTTATGACATTGGTCTCATCGAGGGTCTCGCCCACATCGATATCGCGCGCCGCGACGCATACCTCGACGCGATCGCCGCCGTACTTGGCCAAGGTCTCAGCCTGGACCTGTTCGGCTTGCGAGCGGATCGACGAGCCGTAAACCATGCAGAGCAGAGCAGCGAGCACGCCCGCGACCAGACTGATGGCGATGCGCTTGCTCTTGTTCACGGCCGCTCCTCTCATGGCAGTGCCGGGCGAATGCCCGTACCACCATTGTCTGGGCGGTCAGAGTGCAAAGCGGCGCAATCGCGATTTTGGTTTTCGATGTCAAACCAATCGCTGACCAAAAGCTAACCAGCCCGTCAAGCTCGTGGCAAGGTTTTGGTCAGTACGTCAGCAAACTGCATGTTTCGAGGCTTTTCCGCAGCAAAAAAGCCGTCTCCCGAATAGTTGGGAGACGGCTGTCATAGGAAAAATCAATTACAGATGAACATCGGGATCGAGCATTTGAGCGCTCACGCGCATGGATGACGCCAAGTTTTGGAACGTTTCCAGACGCAGACTGTCGATCTGCCCGGCGTCCTCGGCCTCGCGAACGGCGCAGCCCGGCTCATGGGTATGCGTGCAATCGCCAAACCGGCACGCACGCGATGCCTCGACAATCTCGGGGAAGGCGCGCGCCAGACCCCGTTCGTGACCCACGAGCGGTAGGCTGCGCAGGCCCGGGGCATCGGCGATCACGCCAGCGTCGCCCGGTAGCGCCACCATCACGCGCGCGACGGTAGTGTGACGGCCCTGGTCGTCGCGTTCGCGCACACCGCCGGTCGCCAACGTATCGTGGCCCAGCAGTGCATTGAGCAGCGTCGACTTGCCGGCACCCGACTCGCCCAGAATCATGGCGCAGCTCCCGGTAGGCACGCAGGCACGGACCTCGTCCAGGCCGCGGCCCTCGGCAGAGGACGTCACGATCACGCGCACGTCCGGACCCACCAGGCGGCGCACGCGGTCCAGATCACGCTCGAGCTCCTCGGCATCGCAGCGGTCAGCTTTGGTGAGCACCACCACCGGCTCGGCATCGCAGTCGAGCGCCAACACCAGCGAGCGCGCCACGCGGTCGAGCAGCACCTCACCGGCACCGAGCGCCTGCACGATTAGCACGCTATCCACGTTGGAGCAGAGCACCTGGCGCTCTCCGCGGGCACGGCCGCGCCAACGCTCAAAGCTCGTACGGCGCGGCAGCACGCACTCAATCACGCCCATATCGTGCCCGGGAGCGCGGCGCACCGCCACACGGTCGCCCACGGCAGGCAGCAGGACCTCGTCCTCGCCGCGCGACTTGGCAAACCCCACGGCATGCTCGGCGCGGAAGGTGTCATCGGCAGTGGCCACCAGCGGAAACCCGCGATCCAAGCGCACCACAGCACCCAGCCGCATCTGCTCGGGCTCCTCGGCATGTGCGCAGAAATCATCAAAGGCAGTCTGCTGGGCTTCATCGACCGGCAGGTCATCAAACGCCGGAACGTCCTGCAGCGCGTCAAGTCCCGGCACGCTTGCCAGCAGCTCCTCGGCAGACGCGGGGGCCTCGGTCGCAAGCTTCCGACGACGGTCACGCTTAGCCCGCGCCCCCGTCGTCTTTTTCTTCGCCTTAGCCTTCGCCTTGCCCACAAGCGCCTCCCAGCACCATAAATCACAACTGAGCAGGTATTTTAAATCAAAAAGAGCTGGCCGGGCAAAGCCCGACCAGCTCACAAACTTTTCCTCAGCTTACGGTCCCGAGAGGTCATCCGAAGGCCCGCCCGCCGGGAGGGGTTTCTTCTGAGCGATCCCGCAGCGCGAAGCGCGAGGACCAGCGAAGAAGAAACCCCGCAGGCGGTCGGGCCGGTGGGAAGGATGGCCTTTCGACCTACTCCTTCTCGACCGCGCGCATGATCGCCTTGTAGATCTCCATCAGCGGGATGATCAGGAAGGCCAGGCCCAGCGCGGCAAGAACGCCCTTGAGCTCAAGCGTCACAGGGCCAAAGAACATCTCGGCAAGCGTCGGCTGCACGGTCACGATCACCGTCAGCACCAGTGCCAGCGCGGCGGAAGCCCACAGCCACTTGTTCTGCTTCTTCATGGTGAACAGCGACGCACGACGGCTGCGCATATTGAAGCAGTGGAATATCTCGACCATGTTGAGCGTGATGAACGCCATCATCACGCCTTCCTCGTCGGCATTGCCGGCGATCATATCGGCGATGTGGATGTAGCCCATGTCAAAGTACACGCCCACAAAGAAGCTCGCCAGCACCAGCACGGTGATGATCAGGCCCTGGACCACGCAGTCCAGGCCCATATGTCCGGCAAAGACGCCGTCCTTGGCGTTGCGCGGCTTGCGCTTCATGATGTCGCCCTCGGCGTCCTCCAAGCCCTGCGCGATCGCGGGGATTGAGTCTGTGACCTGTTTCTCCCACTGCAGCTGCACCGGCGGGAAGATGGTATAGTCGATTAGCGTGGCGATAAACACCGAGAAGACCTCGGCAAGGTTTGCCGAAAGCAGGAACTGGATGACCTTGCGGATGTTGTCGTAGATGCGACGGCCTTCTTCGCAGGCACCAATGATGGTGGCGAAGTTGTCATCGGCAAGCACCATGTCGGCGACGTTCTTGGTGACGTCGGTACCGGTGATGCCCATGCCAACGCCGATGTCGGCGCGCTTGATGGACGGGGCGTCGTTGACGCCATCGCCCGTCATGGCCACGATCTGGTCGCGCGACTTCCAAGCCTCGACGATGCGGGTCTTGTGCTCGGGCTGAACGCGGGCGTACACGCCGTAGTCCTCGATGTGCGCGTCGAGTTCCTCGTCGCTCATGCGGTCGAGGTCGGCGCCCGTGATGGCCTGACTGCGATCGGTGACGATACCCAACTGCTTGGCGATGGCCACGGCGGTGTCGATGTGGTCGCCCGTAATCATGACGGTGCGGATACCGGCATCGTGGGCCTCGCGGATGGCGTCGGCGACCTCGGGGCGGACCGGGTCAATCATGCCGGACAGGCCGCAGAAGACCAGGTCGTGCTCGAGCGCAGCGGGGCTGCAGTCGCTCGGGACCTCGGTGTAGGTGTGGCTTGCCAGCGCCAGTACGCGCAGGGCCTCGTCGGCCATGGCCTTGTTGGCGGCCACGAGCTCGGCGCGACGCTCCTCGGTCAGCGGAACGACCTTGTCGCCCTCGTAGATATGGGTGCACAGGCCGATCACCACGTCGGGCGCACCCTTGGTGTACTGCTCATACTCGCCGTCCAGGGTCTCGACGACCACGGACATCATCTTGCGGCCCGAGTCAAACGGGGCCTCGCCCACGCGCGGATGCTCGGCAGTCAAGCCAGTGAGGCCCGCCTTGCCGGCATCATTGACGAGCGCACACTCGGTCGGCTCACCCACGGCCTCGCCCAGCTCCTCGTCCCACTGGGCATCGGAGCACAGCGCCATACCTGCCAGGAACTTCTCCTTGGGCGCGGCGAGCTCGTGCTTGACGACGGTCATCTTGTTTTGGGTAAGGGTACCGGTCTTGTCGGAGCAGATGGTCTGTGTGCAGCCAAGGGTCTCGACGGCGGAAAGCTTACGGATAATCGCCTGGCGCTTGGCCATTTTGGTCACGCCGAGCGAAAGCACGATAGTCACGACGGCGACCAGGCCCTCGGGGATGGCGGCGACGGCGAGCGAGACGGCAACCATAAAGGTATCGAGCAAGGCTGTCGGGTCGGTGAGGACGTTGCCCACGCCGTGACGGATGATGTCGACGCCAAAGATGACGACGCAGATGACGATAACCATGATGGTGAGGATGCGGCTGAGCTCGGCAAGCTTCACCTGCAGCGGCGTGAGCTCTTCCTTGGCCTCGGCCAGAGCGCCGGCGATCTTGCCCATCTCGGTATCCATGCCGGTACCGACCACGACGGCACGGCCACGGCCGTACACCACGGTGGAGCCCATGTAGCACATGTTCTTGCGGTCGCCGAGCGGCACGTCATCGGTGCCGGTGGCGAGCTCGATCACGTTGGCATGCTTCTCGACAGGCACGGACTCGCCAGTGAGTGCAGCCTCTTCGATCTTCATCGTGGCGCTCTCGAGCACGCGGCAGTCGGCCGGGACGGAGTCGCCTGCCTCGAGCATGATCACATCGCCGGGCACGAGCTCGGCGCTCGGCAGGTGCACGAGCTTGCCGTCGCGCAGAACCTTGGACTGCGCGGCGCTCATCTCCTGCAATGCCTCGAGAGCTTCCTCGCTCTTGGCCTCCTGAACCACGCCCAGCACCGAGTTGACGATAACGACGAACATGATGATGGCGACGTCGGCAAAGTCCGCCTCGCCCTTGCCCATGCCCGTGAGTGCACTGATGACGGCGGCAACGATCAGCATGATGACCATGGGGTCGGCCATCTGCTCAAAGAAGCGCTTCCACAACGGCGTCTTCTCGGCTTCCTCGAGCTTGTTAGGGCCTGTCTTGGCGAGGCGCGACGACGCCTCGTCGTTGCTCAGGCCGAGGTTCTCATCGACACCTTGGTCGCTGAGCACCTCCGCCGCGGCGGACAGGTATTCCTTTTGCATATAGAGTCCCCTCCTGGGATTCGGGCCACTCAGCAGATTGATGCCCGATCATAATTCCCAGGAGAAGGGCAAGGGCTCATCAAGGCTGCCGTGCTGAGCGGCAGTTGATAGTGGAGCTATGGTACCCCAAAGCGGCGCGTCTAGCCAAAACATTCCAATTGGAAACACGGCTCGAGTGCAACGATGCAGACCGTATGATGTTCAACATTGATAAAACGTTTTTTCTTCGACGCATCATCAAACTAAAATATCGCCCAGATAGCAGCGGTTAGAACGGTTGGTAAAGTTTTTGCATATACCGTTTTTCCGCAAAAAATGAACTTCTAATTCGGCATACGGTCGATTTTTGAGGGTATTCGGTCGTCATTTCGTTATAATCATCTCAGTTTTATTTCTTATGGTTTATCTATCAGCGCAAGACGATGTCAGATGGAGGTCTGAATGTACAAGCGCACCAAGATTGTATGCACCATGGGTCCCGCCTGCGATAGCGACGAGACCATCCGCGAGATGATCAAGGCGGGCATGAACGTCGCCCGTTTTAACTTCTCGCACGGATCCTACGACGAGCACCACGGTCGCATCGAGCGCGTCCGTCGTATTTCCAAGGAGCTCGGTCTGCCCGTCGGCATCCTGCTCGACACCAAGGGCCCCGAGGTCCGCACCGGCCTTCTGGTCGATGGCAAGAAGGTCGCCGTCAAGACCGGCGACAAGATCGTCGTCACCGCTCAGCCCACGTCCGAGGATTTCCACGGCACCTCTGAGCACATCTCCCTCGACTACCTGGCTCTGCCCTCCGAGGTCGAGAAGGGCTCCCTCATCCTAATCGATGACGGCCTGGTTGCCCTCGAGGTCGAGTCCGTCGACGGCCAGGACATGACCTGCGTCGTTAAGAACGACGGCCTGATCGGCGAGCGCAAGGGCGTCAACATGCCCAACGTCAACATCTCGCTGCCCGCCATCACCGAGCGCGATCGTCAGGACATCCTCTTTGGCCTGACCGAGAACATCGACTACATCGCCGCTTCCTTCATCCGTGACGGCGAGTCCGTCCGCGGCATCCGCGAGCTTTGCCGCGAGAACGGTGGCGAGCACGTGACGATCTTCCCGAAGATCGAGTGCGCCCTGGGCGTCGAGAACTTCGACGAGATCCTCGAGGCTTCCGACGGCATCATGGTCGCCCGTGGCGACCTGGGCATCGAGATCAAGCCCGAGCTCGTTCCGCACATCCAGAAGGAGATCATCGCTAAGTGCAACGCGGCCTACAAGCCCGTTATCACCGCTACGCAGATGCTCGACTCCATGCAGCAGAACCCGCGCCCGACGCGCGCCGAGGTTGCCGACGTTGCTAACGCCATTTACGACGGCACCGACGCCGTTATGCTCTCTGGCGAGTCCGCTGCCGGTAAGTACCCGGTCGAGGCCGTCAAGATGCAGGCCAGCATTGCTCTCGAGACCGAGAAGTACCTCCCGGCTCACGCTCCGCTCGAGGTTCCGGCTGACGCTCACGGCACCCGCGTCGTCAACAACGTTGTGGGTATGTCCGCTGTGAACATGGCTACCACCGTTGGCGCCAAGTGCATCACCGTGCCGACGACCACCGGTCGTACCGCTCGCCTGATCTCGCACTTCCGTCCCAACATGCCGATCTGCGCGTTCTCCCGCCACGAGTGGGCCGTCCAGCAGATGATTATGTACTGGGGCGTTATCCCGCACCAGGCCGAGATTACCCAGGGCACCGTCAACGGCACGATCGTCAAGGCGATCGAGACCGCTAAGGAGCTCGGCTACGTCGAGGCCGGCGACCTGACCGTCGCTACCGCCGGCGATCCCCGCATGAGCGTCCAGCTCGAGGACAAGGTCTCCTCGACCAACGTCGCTTACGTCGCTCAGGTGCGCTAAATCGCACTTGCAAGCACACTTGCATTGCAAAGGGCCCGGAAGGCATTGCCTTCCGGGCCCTTTTCTGTGCCAATGCCGGCGCACGGAAAAACACGCACTCATTTCTTTACCAAAAGTGCGAAATCCACCCTTCGAGGCCCAATAATAAAGTCCCAAACGCTAAAAGTGTTCGCCCGGTGGCAAACCCACACCTTAACGGACACTGCTAAATCGTTTTAGCAAGAGCCAGATCGACCTGGTTTTCGGAAGTATGCGGCAAATTCTGAGACCTCCGAGCACACCCCGTTTTTTCGCAACAAAATGCCTGATAAACTAGCCTCAAAAGCCAGGTCTGCTCATAGAGTTCAGATTTTGCCGCATACTTCCGAATTGACGCTGGTATCGCACGGTCCAAAAGCATATTTCGACCAGGAGGACGTCATGGACCTGACGCTATGCGGTCAATCCGCTTTTTACTATCACCGTATCCCGCCGCAGGTATTAGGCCTTTACCCCGCCATTAGCCTTGGCAATATGGATCGCAGATGTTGCGGCCTCGGAAGTCATGCAGTTGTAAAAGACCTGCTTCACGCACCGCTTCACAGGCTTGTATTCACTCGGGCACAATCCGGGTCGCGAAGCCTGTTTAAATCGCACCTCCTGACCCAAGAGCCGCCTCCCGGGTCGTTTAGGCAGACTGAGCATGGGTTTGATGTCACTTCACCGGAGTTTACGCTGCTCAGCCTTGCCACACAGGTCTCACGCAACCAGTTACTCATGGCTTGCTACGAGATGTGCGGCTCCTTTGCAGTGTTTAAGCCCTGCGAGCGAACGCAACAACAACTCGATGAAGCTATTTCGCTTAAGCTCATTCCACCCAACTGCGGCTGGGAGCGAGTTAACGACACCAAGGGCAATGACACCAACTTGTGGAAGCGCACGCCGCTTCTTACCGCGGCGGATATCGCCGCGTTCGCCAAGCAGGCCGCAGGCCTGCGCGGCGTCAAACAACTGCGCTGGGCGGCCGAGCACATGACGGGGCAGGCCGCCTCGCCCTTCGAAGTACAGACCTCCATGCTTGTCTCGCTCTCCCGCGACGAGGGCGGCATGGGCATCAACATCGCAAACAACGTGCGCATCCCACTCAGCGACGCCGCACGCTCGCTGTATGACAAAACCTGCTGCTACGCCGATGTCCTCATCGAAAGCGCCACCGACAGCATGGGCGTCATTCTGGAATGCCAAGGCCGCTCTGCCCACGACAGCGAAGCCGCGAGCCTCTCCGATGCCGAGCGCGCCACCGCACTCACAAGCATGGGCTACGACGTCATCCAAATTACCTATGACCAGATCAAGGAGAAGAAGAGCTTCGACCACATAGCCGAGCTCATCCATAAAAAGGCCGGGCTTCCCCACATCCCAAAGACCAAACAGGAGCGCATTGCCGAAGATACCTTACGGCAAGAGCTACTTGTCGATTGGGTTGAGCTATTCACTGCCGGACCGGCCAGCTAGCAGCTAGCAATCAGGGGCAGCGCAGGCACATCGGGCGATTCGACACGGGCGGCAAAGCCCGCCTCGGTCAGCTCGATCACCTCGGTAAACGTCGCGTCGAAGAACTCCTCGGTCAGCAGGCGGTATGGCGGATGGTCGGGCTCACCGGGGTTTTCGCGCACGATCTCGTGCATAACGCCGATGGTCTTGAGCACATACTCCTTATGGATGGGATACTGCCCAAAACGCGTCGCCGCAGTATACAGGCGATCGGTCGCGCGCGGAATCGAAACAATGCCGAGCGTCTTGCCGAACCAGTCAAAGTCGCCTTGCTTTTTAATGCGGAACTCCTCGCACGGCTTGCCGCCGTGCGCCTCCAGGTACTGATTCACGCGCGTGTTCCATACGGTATCGGCCACCAGATGCGACCAGACACCCAGTGTCAAATCGAGCAACGACTGCGCCACGTCCTCGGACGCAAGCGAGAACTCACGAGCGCCGGGACCGACAACCGGCTCAGCATCCCTGTAGCGCTGGGGATAGTGCACGCGATTCAGTCGCTCGCGCTCCTCGATAATCGAGGTCGCCGCGGCTGGCGCACCAGTGGGCGAACTTTTAAGCAACGGTACCACATAGGTATCCCAGAACTCATGCTCACGAGGCTTAGGGATAGGCTCGGGCTTTGCAAAGTGCGTAATGCGATACGGAATGGGATCAGCGATACCGGGAACCATATAGCCCACAAAAATGTCCGGAACCACGCAGCCAAACAAAAAGGCATTGCGGTCACGAACGCTATCGGAAAGCACACCAGCACGCGCCAGCAAGCGCTCCGTTTGAGCGATATGAATGTTCCAACTTGGCATAGCCACCCCCATAAAAAACCTGGATAACTATACCATCACGGCAAAGCCGCGCGGGCGGCTACGCACGCTCTACGCAGCAACTAGTCCGTAACACCGCTTTCGGTTCCATACGACGGCGAAGGCACCTCGACCACATGGTGATATCGATCAATATAGATTGCACGGGCACCCAGGCGTCGCACCAAATCCTGGTGATGCGTGCTCATCAAGACCGTTTTACCCGCCGCGACGTAGGCCAGCAAGAAGTTGACCACAATGTCGCATGAATCCTCGTCGAGTCCATTGGTGGGCTCATCGAGCACTAGGATATCGGGGTTCATCGATACGACTGCCGCCAGCGCCACACGCTTCTTTTGCCCGCCCGAAAGCTGATAGGGCGAGGCATCGACCAGATCGGCAACCTGGAACAGCCCCATGGCATCGCGCACGCGGTGCTCGAGCTCGTCTATCGGCAGCCCCATCTGCGCGGGACCAAAAGCAACTTCCTCGCCCACCGTGGCGCAGAACAGCTGGGCATCGGCGTTTTGGAATACGAAGCCCACGCGCTGGTGGAACTTCTGAGCAGCAGCAGAATCCTTCAGATACGCCGCATCGACCACGCGTCCGTCAAACAGGTATGCGCCGGCATTCGCGAGCTCAAGGCCGTTGATAAGGCGCATAATCGTCGTCTTGCCGCAGCCGTTGGGACCTAGCAGGGCAACGAGCTCCCCACGGTCCACCTGCAGCGAAACACCATCGACCACCGTATGGCCCGCATAGGAAAACACCACGTCGCGAAACTCGATGAGCGGCGTTGTCTCGGCGCCAGCAGCACCGCTCGCGCCCATTGCGTCATTCGTATCGTTTGCCAAAACGTCGCCCTTCCCTATTCACATCAACGGATCGACCGCCCGCGCTACAGCACCGCGCACAACACGGCGAGCAGAACCACAACGACCGCGTAAACCGCATCGCGCCAGCCAAAGCCGCTCCGCGCAGGAGCCGGATACGCACCGGCAAAGCCGCGGCAGAGCATGGCCTCGTCCATCGCACGACTGCATTCCATCGCCTTGATAAAGGTCATGCCCATGATACCCGCGACCGAGTCGGTGCGCGAAAACCCCTCAGGCGCACGGCCAACGCTGCGCAGCATGACCGATTCGCACAGATCGTGCGCCGTTCGGCCCAGCACCTCGATGTGCTTGAGCGCCATATCAAACGTAAAGATGACCTCGTCGGGCAGATGTAGCGTCTTGAGCGCCGCCGACATGCGGTTCCAGGTGAGCGTCCACGAAACACCCAGCACGAGCGACACGTTAATGAACGTCTTGAGTGCAATTTTGAGCATGGCGCCCGTAGCGGAAGCGCCCAGCAGCAGGGCAGGCAGCGCCAGAACCACGGCAAACCCCGCGGCAGCCAACGCCGGCACAAAGGTCGCGCGCAGCCCGCGTACAGGGCGCACGGCAACGAGCACCAGCGCGATAGCCGCCATCAACATGAGGTACAGCGGGCTCTGCGTCAGACACACGCACAGGACGCAAGCGAACATCCCCACCAGACGCACCGGAGCCGAAACGCAAGAAAGGGCGCGGTCGACCATCGACCCGCCCTCGTGTGCGCCTCCACCCAGGCGAACCCGCTCAAGCAGGCTCGCCAGGTGCAGGACGTTCTTTTGCATCACACGATGCCGAGCCCCCGCGGGCTCGTATCGCTCCTCGGCCGCAAGCCAGCTAGGCAGCTCGGCTATTGCCATGGGCTCCGCTTTCCTTAACCGTCAGCGAAATCAGACGGAATGCGATGGTGAGCACCGCAACGCCAATCACGCCCGAGAGGATATACATGGCAGCCTGGCCGGCAAAGCCAAGGCCCTGCTCCTCGGAATAGGCCTGCAGATAATCGCCCGTGGGCAGCGCATCGGCAAAGGTCGGGGTGTCGAGGCCGACCGAAGCCTGCAGACTGTCGTCACCAGCCTCCTGAACGGCGGTCGCGGCGCCCTCAGCGTCCCACTCACCCCAGGCGTCACCCGTGGCCAGCAGGCCCAGCGGCGTGGCCACGACAAGCACGGCGACCAGGATGAGCGTGGGGACCAGCGAGGTCTTCTTGGCGGTTGCGCCCTCGGTCTCCAGCAGGCCGTCGGAAGCCTCGGGGCCGACGATAATGCTCGGCGCCGTCTTCTTGATAAAACCGTAGATAGCGGCGGTCGCCACGCCCTCGACCACACCGGCTACCAGCATATGCGGAATCAACATGGCCGGAATGGCCACAGACAGCGGGAAGGGGCAGTACAGTGGGGCACCAGAGGCGTTGGTGAAGAGCATCGGCTGAATGCCAAACTCGATGGCAGCGCAAAGGGCAGCCACGCACAAGCCAACCCAGCCGCTCACGATGGCAGAGACCGAAGTGCCCCAGCTCTTGTCGTGCAGGCGGCTGTTGAGCGCGCGGAATACCATGGCGGCAACAAACGGCAGCACGAAGGCCATGTTAAAGCAGTTGGCGCCAAAGGACAGGATGCCGCCGTCGCCAAACAGCAGCGCCTGCAGCGCCAGCGCGACCGAGACAGCGATAGCCGCGGCCTCCGGGCCCAGCAGCAGCGCGATGAGCGCGCCGCCGACGGCGTGACCCGTGGTGCCGCCGGGCAGCGGCACGTTGAACATCATGAGCAAAAAGGAGAACGCGGCGCAGATGCCCAGGAAAGCCATGTGCTCGCGATCGAGCGTGGCGCGCACCTTCTTGATGCAGTGGACCCAAACGGGCACCATCGCCACCGCTATGACGGCATCGGTCTGCGGGGACAGATAATTATCTGGAATGTGCATATACACCTCCCGGTTGTCGGCGCACAGAATTGCAACGCCGCTTGAATCACCTTGCCAGTGTTACGTATTATCAGATTCGTAACACGCCGCGGGCTATCATAGCAAAACGGCGCGCTGCCGACAAAGCAGCACGCCGTTATGTAATGCGTACGTCATATATGAAGGCTCAGCGATGCCTTTTCCGAACACCGCGGTCACGCAGGACCCCGCAGCAACTGCCGAGGGGTCCTGCGCTCCCAGCGCAGGACCTAGCCGCGGACCTCGCCGTTTACGCCCTTGCACACCTTGGTGACGATCTTCTGGTGCGCCTTCTCGACCTCTTCGCTGGTGAGCGTGTGGTCGTCGGAGCGATACGTAAGTGCGAAGGCCATGGACTTCTTGCCCGCTCCGATGCGGACCGGATCGCGGTAGACGTCGAACAGGCGCACGCCCTCGAGCAGTTTGCCGCCGGCACTCGTAATACGACGCTCAAGATCCTCGCAGGTCACAGTGTTGTCGACCACGATAGCAAGGTCGTGCTCAACGGCAGGGTACTGCGAGAACTCGCGGTAGTTCTCCTGCTTGCGGGACCTGCTCGACCAGACCTAGCCCAACGCCAACGACGACCTCATCGATGCCGCAGGCCTCGCGCGCCTCGGGGTGAATCTCGCCGACCCAGCCCAGCACGGTACCGCCCGAGAGCACCTCGGCAGCACGACCCGGCTGCAGGAAGGCATAGCTCTCGCCCTCGACAGGACGGAAGCGAACCTTCTCAATGCGCAGCTGGGCGAGCAGCTCCTCGACGATGCCCTTGCCAAAGAAGAAACGCAGCTTGCGGTACTTCATGTTCCAGGACTGCTCGCTCCACTGGCCCGAGAGCACGCCCGCGACGGACTTGGTCTCCTTGGGCAGGCTGGCATTCTCGCGACCGTGGAACAGACTGCCGACCTCGTACAGGTGCACGTTGGGCGTGCCGTGGGCCTCGTTATAGGCAACGGACTGCAGTAAGCCCGGCAGCAACGAGCGGCGCATCTCGGTCTGCTCGGCGACCAACGGGTTCATGAGCACCACGGGGCAGCCGCGGCCTTCGGTGGACATGCCGATCTTCTCCAGGTCGCCCGGGGCAGCAAAGCCAAAAGTCGTGGTCTCGTTGAGGCCGCAGGCGCGCAGGATCTCGCCGACCTTGCGGGTAAGCTTCTGCTCGCGCGTCAGACCGCCGATATGGTTCTTGGCAGCCGGAATGGTCGCCGTGACGCGACCCATGCCCCATAGGCGCAGGACCTCCTCGATCAGATCGATCTCGCGCGGCAGGTCGGGACGGAAGCTCGGCGGCGTGACCATAAAGTCCTCACCGTCGCGCTCGACGGTGCAGCCCAGGCGGGTAAGCGAGCGCTCGATAAAGTCGGGCTCGATGTCGGCGCCGCAGATGGCGTGCACGCGGGCCAAACGCAGCTTAATGCTGTCGATGGTCTTGGGCGCGGGGAACACGTCCACATAGCCGGGGGCGACCTCGCCGCCGGCGATCTCCTCGATGAGCGCGCACGTCACATTGGCGACGTCCACGCAGCCGGTCTCGTCGACCTGGCGCTCAAAGCGGATGGAGGCGTCGGAGATCAGCGATAGGTCACGGCTGGTGTGCGAGGTGAGGCCGGCGTTGAAGCAGGCGCTCTCGACCATCACGTCAACGGTATCGTCCTCGATCTCGGAATCCATGCCGCCCATGACACCGGCCAGCGCCACGGGACGCTCGCCGTCGGTGATGAGGCCCATGCCGGCGTCGAGCACGCGCTCCTCGCCGTCGAGCGTCGTGAACTTCTCGTCCTGCTGGGCGGCGCGAACCACCACACGACGGTGGCCATCGCGCGCGGCAAAGGTGTCCAGGTCAAAGGCGTGCAGCGGCTGACCGGTGAGCATCATCACATAGTTGGTGATGTCGACGATGTTGTTGTGCGGGCGCACGCCCAGGGCGTTAAGGCGCTTGACCATCCAGTCGGGCGACGGGCCGACCTTGACGTTGCGCACGATGCGGGCAACGTAGCGGTCGCACAGGCCCTCGTCGGCAATCTCGACGGAAAGCTCGTCGTCGGTCGCGCGGCCGGTCTCGGCCTTGATGGCGGGCAGCTCAACGTGGAAATCGCGGTCGAAGATGGCGCCGGTCTCGCGGGCCATGCCGATCATGGACAGGCAGTCGGGGCGGTTGGGCGTAATCTCGCAGTCGAGCACGGTGTCGCTCGAGCCCACATACTCGGCAAACGGCATGCCGCAGGGCGTATCCTCGGGCAGGATCATAATGCCGGAGTGGTCGCCGCCCAGACCGAGCTCGCGCGCGGAGCAGTTCATGCCCATGGACACGACGCCGCGAAGCTTGCTCTTCTTGATCTTGACGTCGCCGGGCAGAACTGCGCCGATCATGGCCGTGACGATGTGGTCGCCGGCCTCGAAGTTCTGCGCGCCGCAGACGATCTGCAGCGGAGCGGGATTACCGTCGGGGTCGAGGTTCTTGTCGCCCACGTCGACCGAGCACACATACATGTGGTCGCTATCGGGGTGCGGGGTCTTGGTGAGTACCTTGGCGGTCACCACGTGGTCGAAGGACTCGCCCACGGTGTCGATCGCCTCGACCTCGGTGCCGGTACGGATATATTCGTCCGAAAGGGTCTTGGGATCCTCCGGAATATCGATCATGGTCTTGAGCCAGTCGTAAGAAACGCGCATATAGCTCTCCTAGTTCTTAATCTCCGCATAGGGAGGGGTATCAAATGAAGACGTTCGCCTTAGGGTTGTCCAGGTGCCCCAGGTTGGCGTGAAAGAGGAGCGACGCGTACTAAAGGTACGCGAGCGACGGTTTGAACGCCAAGATGGGGTGCCTGGGCAAGCCTAAAATTGGTTCAGGAAGCGCATATCGCCAGTCATGAGCGTGCGCAGGTCGGGCAGGTCGTAGCGCAGGGCCGCGACGCGCTCGGCGCCAATACCAAAGGCGAAGCCGGTGTATTTCTCGGGGTCGATGCCGCAGTTGATCAGGACGTTGGGGTCGACCATGCCGCAGCCCAGGATCTCGATCCAGCCGCTGTGCTTGCAGAAGTTGCAGCCCCTGCCGCCGCAGACGTGGCAGCTTACGTCCACCTCGCAGGAAGGCTCGGTGAAGGGGAAGAAGTGCGGGCGGTAACGCGTCTTGCGGTCCTCGCCAAACATGCACTTAACAAAGTAGTCGAGCGTGCCCTTAAGATCGCCAAAGGTGATGCCCTCGTCGACGACCAGGCCTTCGATCTGGTTGAACTGCGGCAGGTGGCAGGCGTCGGCCGTGTCGGGACGATAGACGGTGCCCGGGCAGATCATGTAGATGGGCGGCTTTTGCGACTCCATGGTGTGGATTTGCACGCCCGAGGTCTGGGTGCGCAGCAGCACGTCGGACTCGCCGTGGGCATGAGCCTCGGGGTGCGCGACGCTGCCGGGGTTGTTGTCGACCACGTAGAAGGTATCGCGGGCCGAACGGCTCGGGTGATCCATGGGGGCGTTGAGCGCGGTGAAGTTGTAGTAGGAGGTGTCGACCATGGGGCCGGACTCGACGGTGTAGCCGATGCCGCAGAAGATGTCCTCGGCCTCCTCGATGATCTGCTTGATCAGGTGTTGGTGGCCGATCTGCGGACGGATGCCCGGCAGCGTGATGTCGACGGCATCGTGCTCGAGCGCGCGCTTGAGGGCGGCAGCCTTCATCTCGGTGGTGCGCTCGTCGAGCATGCCCTCGATCAGCTGGCGCATCTCGTTGGCGCGCTTGCCCATCACGGGACGATCCTCGGGGGCGAGCTTGCCCATCATGCGCATCAGGCCGGTGATGCGGCCCTTACGACCGAGCAGCTCAACGCGCGCAGCCTCGAGCTTGGCGGCGTCGTCGGCGCCTGCAACGAGCTCCTTGGCCTCTTCCTCGAGTTTGACCAGATCATCAATCAGACTCATGTCTTCCCTTTCGTCTCTCGCGCATTCGCTTGCCGGGGCGACCGATGCCACTTGGCGCTGCGAAAACGCGGCCCGGTTCGGTAACAAAAAAAACCGCCCTCGGGCATGTGCATTGCCCAAGGACGGTTGAATTCCGCGGTACCACCTTGTTTGACCCGGCGGATGTCTGGCCCGCCGCGCCCACTCTGCGCCCCTTATCGCGAGGCTCACGGCTTCCCTACTGGGGCTTCGCCGCCGCTAGCCGCGCGCCCGTTGAGGTCGCTGCTCGGGAGTGAACGCTTAGCCCTTGCCACCGCAGGAAGGCTTGCAGCCCATGACCTTCCCTCTCTTGCCGGCGACGCGACGGGCAAAACCCTCTCCGTCAACGCATTGGGCTATAGGATAACACATTCTGCGAGCATATCGCCGCGTTCCGTTTTGTTCGTGCTGGGTACAAGGCAGGTAGCTGTGCAAACTGGCCGCGCAGCCGCTTACGGCGCTCGGCCTGCGAGATTAAGGATACGGTATGGGAAAGAAACTCGATAAGAAGGCCAAGGCCGCCGTGGCAAAGGCCGCCAAGGGCGTCAAGGCCGCTAAAGTCGACAAGGCCGTCAAAAAGTTCCGCAAACTCGAGGGCAAGCTGTGGACTCGCGAGTACCTGCTCAAGATTGCCGAGTTCGATGGAGCGACGATTGCTCCTGCCAACGGCGCCGCAGCGCGCGCCGACGCCATGGGAACCCTTGCCGGCGAGCATCACAAGCTACTGACCAGCGAGAAGTCCGTTGAGCTCGTACGCTCGTTAGCGCGCGAGACGGTTGCAGGCGGACACGTAGACGACCCGCAGCTGCTCGACGAGATCCATGTACTCGGTCGCGACCAGCGCGAGGCAAGCGTCATCCCCACCGAGGAGGCCGAGGCCTGGACCAGGCTCACCTGCGAGGCCGATGCCGTGTGGCACAAGGCCAAGACGGCCAATGACTGGGTGAGCTTTGAGCCCTATGTGGATAGGATCGTCGCCCAACTTAAGCATCAGGCCGAACTTATGGACCCCAAGCGCGACCCATACGATGTTTGGCTCGACCAGTACGAGCGCGGCCTTTCCGCCAAGAGCTTCGATGCGTTTTGCGACGAGGTCAAGGCGACGGTCGTGCCGCTCGTGCACGCCATCGGCGAGCGCAGCCAGCAGCCCGATGCCGACTTTTTGCACGCCCGCGTGCCCGAGGCCGCCCAGCGCGCCATGAGCTTCGACCTTATGAAGCTTGTCGGCCTGAACCTGGACGACACCACGCTTGCCTTTACCGAGCACCCGTTTAGCGAGGGCTTTGCCGTGGGTGACGCGCGCATCGCGACACACATCTACGAGGACGATTGCATCTCCAACGTCTACAGCATCATCCACGAGGCGGGACACGCCATGTACGAGCTGGGCGTCAATCCTGCCTATGCGCGCACCTGTCTTGAGGGTGGCACCTCCATGGGCATCCACGAAAGCCAGAGCCGCTTTTTCGAGAACACCGTGGGTCGCAGCCGCGCCTTTATGGGACCGCTGCTCGAGGTGCTGCGCCGCCACGCACCCGAGGTCTACGGCGATGTCGACGAGGACACGCTCTACCGCGCCGTGAACATCGCGCAGCCGTCGTTGATCCGCACCGAGGCCGATGAGCTCACCTATCCGCTGCACGTTATGGTGCGCTACGAGATCGAGCGCATGCTGTTTGCCGGCGAGGCCACGGCCAAGGACATCCCCGCGCTTTGGAACCGCTTCATGGATGAGTACCTGGGCATTCCCGTTCCCGACGACACGCACGGCTGCCTACAGGATACGCACTGGAGCGGCGGCTCGTTTGGCTACTTCCCCACGTATGCGCTGGGCAGTGCCTACGATGCCATGTTTGTGCCGGCCATGTGCCGCGACGGTGTCGACCTCAACGGCGCCTGTGCGAGCGGCGACCTGACACCCGTCCGCGCCTGGCTGGGCGAGCACATTTGGCAGTGGGGCCGCGCCAAGGACGCGCCGGAGCTCATCAAGGGCGCATGCGGCATGGCGTTCGATGCCCGTTACTACTGCAGCTACCTGCAGGACAAGTTCACCACGCTCTACGAGCTGTAAGGTATAACCGACACGCCAACGCAAAGGGGACGCCGCGGAACCAATCCGCAGCGTCCCCTTTCCACCTAGTCGTTTAAGAACGTCCCCAATGACTACCTTACAGAGCTTCCAGCGCGGCGGCGATGCGCTTCATGGCGGCATCGGCGGATGCTTGGTCGGGAGCTTCGGCCAAAACGCGAATCACAGACTCGGTTCCGCTCTTGCGTACGAGCACGCGACCCTCGCCTGCCAGCGCAGCCTCGGCCTCGGCGATGGCGTTCTGCACGCCCATGTTCTCGAGCGCGGCGTCCTTGTCCGCCACGCGCACGGCCACCTGCGCCTGCGGCAGCAGCTTGCACGGAGCCGTGAGCTGCGAGAGTGTCTCGCGCTCGGCACGAATCACTTCCATCACGCGCAGCGAGGTCATAATGCCGTCGCCTGTACGCTCGATATCGCCAAAGATCGTATGGCCCGTCTGCTCGCCACCCAGGCTGTAGCCGCCCTCGCGCATCTTGGCATACACGTGACGGTCGCCCACGCCGCTGGTCACGGCGCTCAGACCGGCAAGCTCCAGCGACTTGACCAAGCCAAAGTTGCTGGCAATCGTCGGCACCACGGTACCGCCCGAGAGTCGCCCGTGCTTGTTCAGATACACGCCGCACACGTACAGGATCTGGTCGCCGTCTACCACGCGACCGCGCTCGTCCACGGCCAAGCAGCGATCGGCATCGCCGTCATAGGCAAAGCCCACGTCCAGGCCTTGCTCCACCACATGGCGCTGCAGGCGCTCCATATGCGTGGAGCCGCAGTCGACGTTGATGTTAAAGCCATCGGGCGCGGCATTGATCACGCGCACGTCGGCACCCAGCGCGTCAAACACCGGCTTGGCCACCGAGGAAGCCGAGCCGTTGGCGCAGTCGATACCGATCTTGACGCCCTGCAGCGAAAAGTTCGCACTGGCGATGAGCGAAGCAATGTAGCGGTTGCGGCCCTGCATGTAGTCCACCGTGGCGCCGATGTGGTTGCCCGTTGCCAGCGGCACCTCGCTCTTGCCATCGATGTAGTCCTCGATGAGCTCCAGCACGTCCTCGTCCATCTTAAAGCCGTCGCTGTTGACGAGCTTAATGCCGTTATCGCAAAACGAGTTGTGGCTCGCGCTGATCATGATGCCGCAATCGAAGCAGCCCTCCACGGTCTGATGCGCCACGCCCGGCGTGGGGATCACGTGCAGCATGTAGGCGTCTGCGCCGCTCGCGACCAGGCCGCTCACCAGCGCCGCCTCGAACATATAGCTCGAGCGACGTGTGTCCTTGCCCACGATGACGCGCGCCTTAGCACTGCGATTGGCGCCGTAATACCAGCCCACAAAACGGCCAATCTTATAAGCGTGCTCTACCGTCAGTCCAACGTTGGCCTCACCGCGAAAGCCGTCGGTGCCAAAGTACTTCATGCGCTCTCCTTACAAAATAGGGGCGGACAGATTGCCTGTCCGCCCCAAAATGGTACTCGATTATCTGCGCTACCAGAAAAACCCTACGCCGACGCGCTGTCGCGAGCCGCCTGGCATGTAGGAGTCTGACGCAGCGTAAGCGGCTTGTCCCCCGCCTCGGCCGACGTGGTCAGCGTATACGTGATCGTCGTCGTCTCGCCAGCATGCAGGTCAACGGTGCCCGAATAGAAGGGGATTCCATGCCACGTAGCGGCGCCAAGACCAAACTGGGTGCCCTCAACCGTAAGGTCACTGATGTTGCCGCCCGTCGGGGCAAACAGTGAGACATTCAGACGCTCGTCGTCGCGCGCGGCATCGGGCGCGCTCGCCGCGACGTAGTCGGGCAGCTTGCCTGCCTCCTCCTGTGTCATGATGTTCGTCAGGGTAACGGTGATGCGATACGAGCACGTGCCGTCACCGTTCTTGATGCCCTGGCCAATCTGCGTATCGGCGTTCAGGTACCAGTCGAGCTTGGAGAAGCTCAGGTTGCTAAAGTAAACGCCGGCAACAGGATCGGCACTCGGGTCATCCGGATCGGGCAGCGAAGCGTCAATGCCCGTCTCTTTGATGGCATTCTGCTCATCATCGTTTCTCATCCACGCGATCAGGCGGCCCTCTTCGGCACCGCGCTCAACGGCGCTGACAAGCTTCGTAACATCGACATCGCCGATACCGCCAAGGACCTTGTCGAAGGCAGCGCTGGCGACGGATGCAAAGATGCCGTCCGATTCCTCGACCGGATAGTTCCAGTACACATCGTGCATGAGGACCTTTGCGGCGTTGGTGCCGTCGACAACCGTTCCGTCGGGAAGTGACACGTTACCGACCAGGCCCAGCAGATACTGCAGGAACACCGGGTCGATACCGATGACGCCATCAACGTCCTGTCCATACTGGGACTTCCACAGCGCGGCGACACGCTGCGAGTTGCGGGGCCAATCAGGCGAATAGGTATTGCCCGAGTTGTACAGGTTACTGTGGTTGCCGAACAGCGCCTCATCCTCTTCGTCGACGCTCTCGACTGCCTCATCCTCGCTGAGTCCAATGCGGGGAACAAACTCGCCAATCGACATCTGGCCGTCGGTGACCGAAATCAGGCCCTGCGAACCGCCAAAGCCGCCGCAAGCACGAATCTCGACGTTGTTCATGGCGTACATAAGGTAGTTGCGCGTCTGGCCGTTGGCGCCGAGCATCTGGGGAAGGACGGGGGCGACCTTCTCCGCCGCGTCAACCGCACCGTTGAGGGTGGCAAAGCCGTCCTTGGCCTTATCGACCAGCTCGGTCACCTGGGAAATATGAGTATCGCCAATGCCCTGAACCTTCTCGTTGGCGCTCTTGAACACCTTGGAGCTATCGGAAAGCGAATCGGCAACGGCCTGTAGCGCGGACACGTTAATCATGCCGTCCTGGAACAGCTTGCCGGGCGTGGCCTGCGAGAGGTTATCGGCCATGGGAACTAGCGCGTTGCTCGAGACATCGGACAGGGCGTCGATCATGGTGCGGGCTGCGTTGATGTCACTGCCATACACCGGGATAAACGAAGCCGCCGTCCACAGCGGACTCGAGGTCTCCGCCTTCATGCTGTTGCAGAGCTCATCGATCTTCTTCGCGTCGTCAGGCAGCGTCGAAAAATCGCCCGACGTGACCTTGTCCTTAAGGCCACCGACGATCTCGACAGCCTCCTTCGCTTCGCTCTTTACGGTCTTTGCCGAGTTAAGCAGCATAAAGCCGCTTGCGCCAAGCGCAACGAGAAGCACCGCGACTACAGCGGCAATAATGGCGCCAGTGTGACGCTTCTTGCCCTCGCCCTTGCGATGGCGATGACGGACCAGACCGTCAGAGGTCGAACTCGACGAAGCGTCGCTACCGTAGTTCAAGCCAAAATCGTAATAATCTTCCTTGGAACCCGAGCCCGCAAACTCGGTACCGCTATCATCCAGGCGGGCGAACGTGCCAGTCTCGGAGGCGCCGGTGTAAATCGTGCCAAGGTTACCCGTAAGCCCCGCGCCACCGGCAGAGGGAGTATTGTTGTCGGCCTTGCCGGCATTAACGTTGCCGGCGGCATTCGCGGCGTTGGCAGCACCTGCGTTGTTCGCAGGTACCGAAGAAGCCCCGCTCGGCTGCGACGCGGAGGTTGCACCGCCCGCAAAGACATTCCCTCTTGCACGGCCGGTCTTTTTTGCCTTTTGAGACTGCTCGTACAGAGCGGTAAACATCGCCGTCTCGCCCGGGGACACGCGCTTACCGGAGCTGCCCTGTCCAGCGCCGCCCGGCGTGCCGGCCTTACCAGCCCCGTTCGGACGCGGCGGAACTGCAGGACGGCCGCTATCGCTGCCCTTAAAGTGATTACCAGCCATAAAGAAATCCTCGCAATTGAGTCGCAATGAAAAAGTCCATAACGTTGCTAGTTTATGGCATTTTGAGCATCGACAGCTAAACTCCAGACACGGACATCAATTGGCGAAAATGCGGCACAACACCTTTTCTGTCTTGGCGGAGGCGCCAGCTACACCGTGAGGAACATCATCACGATGATCATGGCAAAGCCGATAAGGTCGGTCGGCAAAAACACCGTGCCCAGCATAACGGCGCTGGTGATGGTCGCCGAAACCGGCTCCACAGTTCCAATGAGGCTCGCACGCACCGAGCCGATGTCCTTAACGCCCTGCATATAGAGCATGTAAGCAAAAAACGAGCCGATAACCACGAACACCGCGAGCGCCTCGACGCCGGCAGCGTCGAGTGCCGGCATATGCGCCCAGGGCCGCACGAAGACACATGAGATCACGCCCGCCGTGAGCATTGCCGAGCCCGTGACGATGGGGCTGCCGTATTCGGGCAGGATCTTGGCAGGAATCACCGCCATACACGCGGCGCTGACCGCACACATAAGACCTGCTGCCAGGCCAAGCGGCGAGATATTCAGGCTGGTGGGGTCGCCGCCGGTGGCGATTAAAAAGGTTCCACCCAGAGCCAGGCCAATGCCGATGACTTCGCGAGTACGCGGCATGCGGCGATCGGTCACACAGGCGTAGCCCATGATGATAACGAGCTGCAGGCACTGGAGCACCGTCGCGGTTCCGGCATTAGTCAGGCGCACGGCCGAAAGATAGCAAAACTGGTTGAACAGCAGGCCAAAAGCGGTAAAGAGCAGCAGCTGCTTGCGATCAGCGGGCGTCGTCCAAAGCTTGACCAGGCGCTCGCGGTCGCGCGTAACAACCACGGCCATAAAGAGTAGACCGGCGAGAATCTGGCGCACGCTCATAAGCCACAAGGTATCGACGTGGTAGGTATCGAACAGAAAGCTCGCGCTGGTGCCCGAGAAGCCCCAAAACGAACCGCCCACCAGCGTAGCCAAGACGCCCGTGATCATCTTGCGCGTCGAAGCGCTGTTCAAGCGGTCGCGCCATGCGCGACGGGTGTCACGGCTGAGCTCGTCGGTGCCCTCGGGCACATCAATGTTCGATATATCGGTCATCGGCACCGAAGCCCCTGCGCCTTCGACCTGCTCGACACACTCTTTGCTCATTCCACTCCCCCGAAACGGCCTGGAAACAATTCGGCTTACGTTACCACTGCGGAGGCACCAGCTGGAGGCTTGTCCGCTTATCGGTAGGACAATTCCGCAGGCGTCTTTCCATAGCTCGATACCGCAATGGCCTTGCATTATGCGACAGCCAAATCGCAGCAGCAGGCTCTTTTGAAATGGATGCGACAAAGCCCCCGAATTCCACAATGTAAGCGATTTTTAAAAATGTTCTTGCCACCGAGTTCAGGCTCCGTTATATTATCCCTTGCGCGCTTGCGCACCCTTGATCGGGCGTTTAGCTCAGGGGGAGAGCGCTTCCCTGACACGGAAGAGGTCAGAAGTTCAAATCTTCTAACGCCCACCAAATGTTCGCAGCTCAGAGGCTATGTCCTCTGAGCTGTTTTGTTTTGCTACCAAGCACGCCGTCAAATATGCCAGCAAATATTGATCCAAGGTCCCCGTAGAGGTGCCGGCAGATTGCATACGTCCTGGCCGACCGTGACCGCAACATGTTGGTCAAGCATAATCTTTTGGATTCTTTTGGCGTGAGCGGCTTGGTTTTGGTAGGATTTGTCAGCGGCTTGACTAAGGGGGTTTTATAACTGCCATGCAGGTAGCCGTGTTGGTAACGTTTTACCGACTTGCCAAGAACCCCTCATAATTAATGCGTCTGCAAAATAACTAATTGCTTTGACCTGCTGAAACACTATATGTTGTGTTTGACCTAAAAAAAGAATACAGGATATAGATGCCTCTTTGTCGTATGATAGATGGCGGACAGAGAACGAGGACCTTATTCGCCCCATTTGGATGGATCTTCGAGCCGCTTGATCGGCTCCAGGGAATGTCCGCATGGAGGCTTATGGTTTATCGAGAACACAGATTGCGCGACGGCGCCGCAAGACAGGGGCAAGCCCTGCCGGGTATCGTTTGGCTCTGAAGCGCGATGAGGCTACGATGCGAAAGAGGCAAGAGGATGAAGATCATCAAGCGCAGCGGCACCGAGGTTGTCTTTGACATCGATAAGATCGTCAATGCCATCCGCGCCGCAAACTTGGAGGTCGAGGAGAGCTCTCGTCTTACCGACCGCCAGGTGGTTTACGCGGCACAAAACGTCGCCGAGGCATGCGAGAACGCGGGTCACACCGTGTCGGTCGAGGAGATCCAGGATCTGGTCGAGGACGAGATCATGCGTCTCGACTGCTACGAGGTCGCTCGCCATTACATCATCTATCGCTATGTTCAGAGCCTGAAGCGCCAGAAGAACACGACCGACGACAAGATTCTGTCGCTGATTGAGTGCAACAACGAAGAGGTCAAGCAGGAGAACTCCAACAAGAACCCGACCGTCAATTCCGTTCAGCGTGACTACATGGCCGGCGAGATCTCCAAGGACCTGACTCAGCGTGTGCTGCTGCCCCAGGAGATTGTGGATGCTCACAATGAGGGCCTGATTCACTTCCATGATTCGGACTACTTTGCCCAGCACATGCATAACTGCGATCTGGTGAACCTGGAGGATATGCTCCAGAACGGTACTGTTATCTCGGGTACGCTGATTGAGAAACCGCACAGCTTCTCGACCGCTTGCAACATCGCGACGCAGATCATCGCCCAGGTTGCTTCTTCCCAGTACGGTGGCCAGTCGATTTCGCTGACCCATCTCGCCCCGTTCGTCGAGGTGAGCCGTCAAAAGATTCGCGGCGAGGTCGCCCGCGAGCTCGAGGAGCTCGGCGTTTCCGCATCTCCCGAAAAGGTCCGCGAGGTTGTTGAGGATCGCCTGCGTGACGAGATCCGTCGCGGCGTCCAGACGATTCAGTATCAGGTCGTGACCCTTATGACCACCAATGGCCAGGCGCCGTTCGTGACGGTCTTTATGTATCTTAACGAGGCCCGTACGCCTCAGGAGAAGCACGACCTTGCCATGATCGTGGAGCAGACGCTTTTTACAGCACATGAAATATCACTTCCATATGACAGATGCTTTTTGATCCCATTCCGGTCGATCGGAAGATCCAATGGAATGCTCCGTGGCATATTGGCAGAGGAATGCTGGATCGGGCAGGCAGAACAGAAAAAAAGATACAGAAAGGTCATGCTTGGCATATATCACGGGAAATTAAGTCATAAGGCGGAATATCAGGTGATTTTGCATCCGGCATTTTGGGAATAAAGGCATGAGACAGGAGGAAAACATGATTTAAAAAGTGGTAGTACCGGGATTACAGTTCAGACTTTTGCAGAGAGAAAGCAGCTTCTGGTTCTCCAGACAGGGGGAGGTGCACTATATTGGAGGGACGGATGTGCTGCCACCGCCGCTTTCTCAGGAAGAAGATAATGAAAGGATCAGCCTGCTTGCAACAGATATGGATAAGGATGCAAAACAGTTATAAATCGAGCTTAATCTCAGACTGGTCGTATACATTGCAAAGAAATTTGAAAATACGGGAATCGGCGTTGAGTATCTGATCTCCATCGGAACGATCGGTCTCATCAAAGCGATCAATACTTATAATCCTGAAAAAAATATCAAGCTGGCGACCTATGCCTCACGGTGTATTGAAAATGAGATATAGATGTACCTGCGGCGGAATAATAAGACGAAGATGGAAGTGTCCATCGATGAACCTTTATATGTGGAGTGGGACGGATATGTACTTCTCCTGGCGGATATACTTGGAACGGATGAGGATGTGATATACAGAGGGATTGAGAACGAAGTGGAGCGCAAGCTTTTAATGAATGCCGTAAGTAAGCTGTCGAACCGGGAGAAGACCATTGTACGGCTACGGTTCGGACTGGGAACACCGGACGGACAGGAGATGACACAGAAGGAAGTGGCAAGCTTTCTTGGAATCTCCC
>URYW01000009.1 GCA_900552145.1 uncultured Collinsella sp.
GTTAAAGATTGCATAACATCCCATAAAACCACCGATAAAAGTCACCGTCAGGTGAAGGCGGCGTTCGAGGACTGCTTTATCCATGTATATCATTCCTATCTTTCTGATTTTGAGCTTATTATAGTATCTAAATATTCAAGAAGCTAAACGCTTTGCATGCGGGTTCAATGTTTCGATGGAGAGGCGAAACGAAGCTGTTACCTACCTCGACGCAAAGGCGATATGAAGTCGTTGCGCAAGTCGCCGGCGAGACGAAACGAAGCTGCGATCCAACTCGACGAGGAAGCACTACGAAACCTTCACCTAACACTACGGGTGGATGGCTGAGCTACGGTGCGCAACTCGATTGCATTTGAATGATTCGGTGCGGTCCGATGGATTGGCCGCAATCGGACTGTTCGGCTTCGGTGTAATAATTCCGCGACGGTCGCAGGGCTCAGTGACAGTTGAATCGTCCCGCGACGATTGCATGGCTCAGCGACGTTTCGTTTGCTCCGCTTCGATTGGATGGCACGGCTGGGTTTGGCGGGCCGCATCCTTGATCGGCCATTGCCGAGCCTCTGAACGCCCCTGACCGCACGTTGAAGCGAATTGAAAAAAGTTTCAAATTGGGGGTTGCGCGGGGTTTGGGGTTCCGGTAATATACCCTTCGCTGCTTGAGAGAGCAGCTTGACAACACGGGGTGTTAGCTCAGTTGGTTAGAGCGCCGGCCTGTCACGCCGGAGGTCGCGGGTTCGAGCCCCGTACTTCCCGCCAACGCAATTAAAGCCACGTCTTCGGACGTGGCTTTTTGCGTTTGATGCACTTTGTTTCGATAGAACGATCGCCCCGGTGCATCTTCGCCCAGAATCCCCGCGCCTTCGGGAACGAAAGTAAAATCTAATAGGTATATCTGTCTGAACAACAGCTTTGTTGCGCAACACCTGTTCAACGAGACAGGGGGTTAGGTTATACTAAATTGCACTGTGCGCCGCATTTGATGCATTTCGCTCCAAGCGCGGCACTCAGTGGATATCCGATTTACCATTTGGATGTCCTGGCGGTCATTTAGCGTCTCGACACAAGCTCGGCCCCGGAGCTCGTTCGAGCTGTTCGTATTCCTTGAAAGGGGAAAAATGGACATATCGAGGAAGACTGATTACGCCCTTCGCATGCTGGCGATGCTTGCCGAGGATCCGGAGCGTTTGCTTTCTGTTCGCACCGCTGCCGAAGAGGTCAATGTCCCGTATTCGTTTGCCCGCTCGATTCAGCACGGTTTGGTCCAGGCCGGTATTGTGGAGAGCCTGCGTGGCGTCCACGGTGGCATGCGTCTCAAGGTCAGTCCGGACGACGTTACTATCCGCCAGGTCGTCGAGGCCGTTCAGGGCCCTATGGTTATGAACGATTGCACCGCGCCCGATGGTGACTGTGCGCGCATGGGCACGTGCTGCTATCATCCCCTGTGGGCCGGAGCCCAGGCGTTGATGCGCGACTACCTCGATTCCGTTTCGCTCGGCGACATCGTCGCTCACCGCCAGTTCCCGGCCGTCGATCCCAAGTTCGCCGACCGCGAAGCGTTTCCCGAGTACGCCACCTGCGCGTGCGCTTACCGGGAGGAATAACGCCGCATAAGGAGCATAGCCATGATTCAGGACCCCTTTCGTTCGATGATTCGTTCGGAAGGGGTCCTGCGTTATCGCGACCTTCCGTGGCGCCGTACGCGTGACCCGTACATCATTTGGCTTTCCGAGGTCATGCTGCAGCAAACACAGGTGCCGCGTGTGGAGGCGCGCATGCCGGTGTGGCTCGATCGTTTTCCGACTGTGCAGGCGCTTGCCCAGGCCGCGCCTTCCGATGTTTTGGACGCTTGGCAGGGCATGGGCTACAACCGACGCGCTCTGGCGCTTCACGGGGCCGCTCAGCGCGTTGTAGAGGACTGGGACGGGGAGTTTCCGCGTGAGACGCGTGACTTGGTCGCTCTGCCTGGTATTGGCCCGGCAACGGCGCAGGGTATCCGGTCGTTTGCGTTTGATCTTCCGGGTGTGTATCTAGAGACCAACGTGCGCACGGTCTTTTTGCATCATTTCTTTCCCGATGTGCCGGCTGTTCCCGATCGCGAGCTGGTGCCGCTGATTCAAGCCGCCTGTCCGGCGGCCCCCGGTGCGGTGGCGGATGAGATCGCACCCTTTGCCGTGCCTCAAGACGATGCCGACACGCCGCGCGCGTGGTATTACGCGCTGCTAGATTATGGCGCGTATCTTAAGAAGACGCTGCCCAATCCGTCCAGGCGCTCGGCGGGCTATAGTCGTCAGTCCAAGTTCGAGGGCTCGCGTCGCCAAAAGCGCGCGCATATCGTGCGTATGTTGCTGGCAGCGCGCGATGGGCAGCCGGCGGGGATTACGCTTGCTGATGCCGTGGTGGGCGTTAACGAGATGGAAGCGGCAGCCGGCCGAGAGCCGGTCGAGCGCGAGTTGGTCGCAAGCATTCTTGCCGATCTTGAGCGCGAGGGCTTTTGCCGCTCCGAGGGCGATCGTTGGCTGAGTGTGTAGCCCGTTCGAATTTGAAGAACGAGATTGTAGGGTTTAAATTTTCGGCTTGAGGGCATCCTAAAGGCAAAGCCGCTCGAAGCCTACGGGCGGCATGCGTTGAAGGGAAGTACACCTATGGATTTTGAGAATTCCCAAACCAAGAAGAACCTCGAGACCGCTTTTGCCGGTGAGTCCCAGGCACACACCAAGTATCGCTACTATGCCTCCAAGGCCAAGAAGGACGGCTACGTTCAGATCTCGAACATCTTTGCCGAGACGGCTGGCAACGAGTCCGAGCACGCCAAACTGTGGTTTAAATATCTGCACGACGGCGCCGTTCCGGGCACTCTGGACAACCTGCGCGACGCCGCCGCAGGCGAGAACTACGAGTGGACCACGATGTATGACGAGTTCGCCAAGACCGCCGAGGAGGAGGGCTTTGCCGAGATCGCCGAGAAGTTCCGTGGCGTCGCCGCCGTCGAGAAGGCCCACGAGGAGCGCTACAACAAACTCGTCGAGCGCATCGAGTCGGGCGAGGTGTTTGAGCGCGAGGGCGTGAAGGTGTGGAAGTGCCTGAACTGCGGGCACCTGCACGTTGGTGCCGAGGCGCCTGAGGTGTGCCCGGTGTGTAACCACCCGAAGGCGTACTTTGAGGAGCAGGTGGTGAACTACTAGCGCTTGGCGCTAGCGTGAGCTGGGCCGGGAGGGCCGGACTACCTTCCCTCCTCGCTCACGGCTTCGCAGGGTCGCGTTGAGGGAAGGTAGTCCGGCCCTCCCGGCCCGCTTTGGGTCGTCGCGTGCTCGCTACAGAAAAGCTGATAAAAAAGTTTGTGTGCCGCCCCTTATGGGGCGGCACGTTTTTGTGGGGGCCGGTTGAGGCGGTGACGTTGCTTGGAGGGTACACTGGGTAGCGTTGGCTATTCGTTTCCTCTTGTGAGGTGTTGGTTATGGGTAAGAAGTCTCGGGCTCGGGTTGCTGCGGCGGGAACTCGCAAGGATCCTGGTCGTCGGGTTGCCGAGGGTAAAAAGGCCGATCGTGCTGAGAAGGACAAGAAAGTCGGCGCGCATGCTCATCCTGAGTGGGCGCCTCATTTGAATTCGGCTAGTGAGGATTTGACTGCCAAGCTGTTCACGATGGTCGAGGTCATCTTGGGTGTGGTGCCCGTGGTGGTCATTGGCCTGTTCCTGGCCTCTAAGGATGCCACGAGCGTGGATAAGCTCACCGGGGTCTTTTCGCAGGAGCCCTCGATGGTGGTCACGTTTATTTCTGCGTGCTTGCAGCCGTTTGTGGCGTACATGCTGTATATGGTCTACCGCAAATACTGCGAGGGCGACGCTGGTTTTGTCGCCGGCAACCTGATCGGTCTTTTGTGCTCCGAGATCCTACTGCTCAATATCCCGGGCGTCATCGGTATGGGCATCTTGCTGTGGCGTGTTTGGCGCAACGTTGCTCCGCACTTTGAGAGCTGGTTGTTTGAGCGCCGTGCAATGGGCGTGCTGGCAGACATCGCCGGGTCGCTCGTGATTCTCGTCTTGGCATTTATGTGCGCCACCGCCGCCCGAGGTCTCGCGGGCATGTAAAGATGCCTTCACCGACTGCGGAGCGCAGGGCGGGGAAACACCTTTCCCTCTCGCTCACGGCTCCGCAGGTCGCGCGAGGCAAAGGTGTTTCCCCGCCCTGCGCTCCGGCTTCGGGTCGTCGCGTGCTCGCTACTGAAAAACTGATAAGAAGTTAGCGTGCCGCCCCTTTTGGGGCGGCACGTTTTTGTATGGGGTCCCTGTCTTCACAATTTTCGTCAAGCTTTTGGTTAGATTTTGGTCAGTTGGCGTAAGGGTGGAAGGCCAAAAGATTGTTGGCGAAAAAAGCTCAGAGAAAGTGCTGGTAGGGGAGTTGTTGAGCTTTTCGACAGCTTTTGAGCAAAAGAAACTTTGTGGCTATTGCCGGCGATTGCGTTGTCGCGGTCATGGCGGTGCGGGATGCTGGTCGTAAGCGTCGAATGCTCCGATTTTGGAGGCCAGCATGGATTTGTTTCTTGAGACTCCGCAGCAACAAGCTGAGCGCATGCTGCGTCAGCAGCAACGACTCATGGAGATGCAAATGCAAGGGGTAGCCGCCCAGCCCCCTGCGCAAAATGCCACGCCTGCGGTTACGCCTGCGGGCGAATCGGCACCAGAGGCCTATTCCGTACAGCAAGATTCATATGCGCAGGAGCTCGCGTTCGACAAGCGTCGTGCGCGTCGTCGCCGCGTGGGCCAGCGCCTGCGCACATTAGCGATGATCGTGCTCATTCCGTTAGGACTTGCGGCCATCTTTCTGGCGTCGTATGCCCTCACGTGCATCCTCAACGGTGCTTCGCCCGGCGAAGTGCTCCAACATCTGTCGGCCCTCGGCCGGCGCCTAGGCGATGTCATAACAACAATCCGCGCCGGCTGGGAGAGTTAGCGTTTGTCACATTAGGACTTCTAGGGTGTAGGGATTATCGCCACGAGCGGAATTCTTGCATCCTGTTGGTCCTGTCGTGCGACTGAATAGTATTATTGAAGATGAATAATAATAGGATTTGTTATGTATAAGCAGGATTTAGAACAGACTCTGTTGGGCATTGACGAAGAGGCAGAGCTGGAAATAGGTCCAAGAGACGACAGGCCGAGCGTTGTATTGGTGGGAGGAGGCGCCTTCATGCTAAACGATGTGACGAATCGTTCGGTTACACATGACATCGATGTGTTTGAGGCAGACAGGTGCCTCCGCGAGATCATAGCTCGATACCCCGAGGTGAATGGTATGGCGGTGGCATATTGTAATCAGATGCCATTCAATTACGAAGATCGTTTGATCCCCTTGGATATTGGGGCGCGTTTTATCAGGTACTTTACGCCATCCTTGGAGGACCTGGCGGTAATGAAGCTCTATGCCTACCGCCCGAACGACATCGTCGATCTTCATAGCCAGGCATTCGTCGACCGACTTGATTGGGGACTGCTCGAACGGCTTATATTCGACGAGGGCGAGGCGCTGGCGTCGTCGCCTTCGGAGCGGAGTTATCAAGAGATGGTCTGCGCATACAGCCAATACAAAAAGGAGGTGCTCGGTTGAATCTGACCTTTGAGGGATTCTTAAAAGGCTATTGCCGAGAGCTATCCGGACAGCAGTCGCTCAGTTTTAGAAAACTGGTTAAGCAAGCGACGGCGGTTGCGCCGCGCGTGGCGGAGCCCCTGTTTTTGCTCGCTTTGGCACAGGGTAAAGCCGAATACGTTCTGGGCTTATCCGAGGGTTTGTGGATGGAAGAGGGTTACCGAGGCGTTTTGTCCTTGTACGCCCAAACGGGTAGCCTGGCATCTCTATGCGCCGAGGACAAACTTCCTAATCGTTATGCCAACGTTTGGCGTGCGTATAGAGCGGTGAAGGAAAAGCCGACGGTCGACAGAAGGGTGAACGCCCTGATGAGAAAGAAAACGCTGGAAGCATTGGAGGAATCGGGTGAAACGCGCTATGGCCTCTGCCGTGCTCTGCACCTGAATAAGGGAAACGTTTACGCATACTTAGCCGGTGATGACTCAAAGGTGAGCAGGAAGACAGCGCGCCGTATTATGGAATATGCGGAAGAGAGAAGCACCCAAGAAGGCGCCGGGCGCCCGGTGCGTGTGGCGGGGTAAGATTGATCGCGGTTTTGATTGGTGCTCGATTGGGTTTGTTGGGCGGAGTTTATGTCTGCTATTGATATTGTGCTTGTTGCGATCGCCTTGGTGGCGGTGGGGGTTGCTGTGGCTTGCGCCCTCCAGCTCAAGAGCCTGCGTGCCGAGTTGCGGGAGCGTGGCGACAGTAGCGCGGAAACGCTGGCAGCACTCGAGCAGGCCAACAACGCGCTCGATGCCCTGAACGTCGCGCTGGCCGAAACTCACCGCACGGCCAATGCCATCGCGCAGCAGCAGACGACAGATGCGGCCGTGGAGCAGCAACGTTACCTGACCATCGCACGTGAGTTTTCGCAAGCTGGTGACCGGATGGATGACCTGCGCCGCGAGACGGCCCAACAGCTCGGTGCCAACCGCGAGGGCATCGAGCATCGCCTGGACAAGGTGCGCGAGACGGTCGATGCCCAGCTGGGTGCTATCCGCAAAGACAACAACGTGCAACTCGATCAGATGCGCGCAACGGTGGACGAGAAGCTCTCCCGCACGCTCAACGATCGCCTGTCGGCATCGTTTAAGCAGGTGAGCGACCAGCTCGAGGCCGTGTACAAGGGCCTGGGCGACATGCAATCCATCGCCACCGGCGTGGGCGATCTTAAGCGCGTGCTGGGCAATGTGAAGGCGCGTGGCATTTTGGGCGAGGTGCAGCTGGGTGCAATTCTGGCGGACATCCTCACGCCCGACCAGTATCTGGAAAACGTTGCCACCAGGCCCGGCGCCTCGGAGCGCGTTGAGTTTGCCGTCAAGCTGCCGGTGGACGAGGGCGATCCCGTGCTGCTGCCGATCGACTCCAAATTCCCGGGCGACGCGTACGAGCATCTGCTCGACGCCCAGGAGTCGGGCGATGCGGAGGCCGTTGCCGCGGCACGCAAGACGCTCGATATGATGGTGAAGCGCGAGGCCAAGGACATCTGCGAAAAGTACCTGAGCGTGCCCGCGACGACCAACTTTGGCATTCTGTTCGTGCCGTTTGAGGGACTGTACGCCGAGGTCGTCAGCCGCCCCGGGCTTATCGAGACCCTGGGCCGCGACTATCACGTCAACGTAGCCGGTCCCAGCACCATGGCTGCCATTCTCAACAGCCTGCAGATGAGCTACCAGACGTTTAGGCTGCAAAAACGTACCGACGACGTACTGCGCGTGCTCTCTGCTGTCAAGGCCGAGTTGCCACGCTATCAGGCGGCGCTGCGCCGCGCCCAGCAGCAGATCGAGACCGCGGGCAAAACGGTTGAGGGCATCATCACCACGCGTACAAATGTCATGGAGCGCAAGCTCAAGGACATCGACGCGCTGGAAGACGCCAACCAAGCCGATGAGATCTTGGGACTCACATCAGCGGAGCTGCTCGCAGGCCAAAAAGACGAGGACTAGCTGCATCTGACGGCTGTGCGCCTGTACGAGCACGGCGCGGGCGCTTTTCGCATCGCGCTTGCCTGAAGTGCGCTTTAGTGTGCAACAATGGCGTTTCGCCCTATCAGACGCGAAAGGAAGCCCATGTCTCAGAGAAGCACCAGCCCGCTCAGCCGCTCCACCGTGCGCCGCACGCTGCAGCGGTTTTGGGGTGTCACGCGCACGCAGCCGCTGATTGTCTTTCTCTCGGTGTTCTCGTCGGCGGGCTACATCTTTTTGCTGACGTTTGCCAATACCTATGTGATGGCCCTCATTGTCGACCGCGTTCAAGCCGCTCCCGTGGCGGGTGACCAGGTGTTTGAGGTCTTCGGCCCCTATATCTTGGCGCTCGTACTCGTTAACCTGGTGGGTCAGATCCTCTCCAAGCTACAGGACTACACCGTCTACAAGCTCGAGATCGCAGGCAACTATCACCTGGCGCGCCTATGCTTCGACACGCTCTCCAACCAATCCATGACATTCCATACCAGCCGCTTTGGCGGATCGCTCGTGAGCCAGACGAGCCGTTTTATGAGCGGCTACACGGGGCTGGTGGACGTGACGGTGTATTCGCTCATCCCCACCATCACCTCGGTCATCTGCACCGTGGCCGCACTCGCCCCGGTGGTACCGACGTTTACCGTGATCCTGGTGTGCATCATGGTCGTCTACATCGCGTTTGTCTGGCTTATGTACAAGCGCATCATGCCGCTTTCGGCCGCGACGTCCGCCGCGCAGAACAAGCTCTCGGGCGTGCTCTCCGACGCGGTCACGAACATCTTGGCCGTCAAGACCTGCGGGCGCGAGGACTTTGAACGCGATCTGTTCGACGCCGCCGATCGTGCCGCGCGCGATGCCGAGACGGTCTCGATGCACGCCATGATGCAGCGCAACTTTACGACCTCGGGCCTCATCGTCATCACCATGGCCGTGGTGAGTGTGTTCGTGGCGGGCGGCAACGCGTGGTTTGGCATCTCGGCCGGCTCGCTCGTCATGATCTTTACCTACACCTATAACCTCACCATGCGCCTGAACTACGTGAGTTCCATGATGCAGCGCATTAACCGCGCTTTGGGCGATGCGGCCGAGATGACGCGCGTGCTGGACGAGCCGCGTCTGGTGGCAGACGACCCGGACGCCTCTGAGCTCAAAGTGACCGAGGGCGCGATTGATTTTGAGCACCTGAGCTTTGCGTACCGTGACGCTGCGGCGGGCGAGAGCGTGTTCGATGACCTGACACTTCATGTGGCGGCGGGCCAGCGCGTGGGCCTGGTAGGCAAATCGGGCTCGGGTAAGACGACGCTCACCAAGCTGCTGCTGCGCCTGGACGATGTACAGGGCGGTCGCGTGCTCGTGGACGGCCAAGACGTCTCGCGCTGCACGCAGCAGAGCCTGCGTCGCCAGGTTGCCTACGTGCCGCAGGAGGCGCTGCTGTTCCATCGCTCCATTCGCGAAAACATTGCCTACGGTCGTCCCGACGCCACTGATGAGCAGATTCGCGAGGCCGCGCGCCTGGCCAACGCTCTGGAGTTTATCGACCGCTTGCCTCGTGGCTTTGACACCATGGTGGGCGAGCGCGGCGTCAAGCTCTCGGGCGGCCAGCGTCAGCGCGTGGCTATCGCCCGTGCCATTCTAACCGACGCGCCGATTCTAGTGCTCGACGAGGCGACGTCTGCCCTCGACAGCGAGTCCGAGGCACTGGTGCAGGAGGCGCTCGAGAACCTGATGCGTGGACGCACCTCCATTGTGGTGGCGCACCGCCTGTCCACCGTGGCGGCGCTTGACCGCATTGTGGTGCTGGCCGATGGCGAGATCGTCGAGGACGGCACGCATGCGCAGCTTGTCGAGGCGGGTGGCGAGTACGCGAGCCTGTGGGGCCGTCAGACCGGCGCATTCTTGGAGGCGTAAGCGTCTCGGACGTGGGACAATTGTGCCCATAAGTTTATTGTGCCGTTGAGCCGAGGAGTCGTTATGCCACGCGAGACCAATGCCGCCAAGCGCGAGCGCGCCATCGAGGTGTGCGAGCGCCTCAACCGCCGCTATGGCCCGGTCGAGTGCTTTTTGGACCACGAGAATCCTTTCCGCCTGCTGATCGCCGTGCTACTTTCGGCGCAAACGACCGACGCGCAGGGCAACAAGGTGACGCCGCGGCGGTTTGCCCAGTGGCCCACGCCCGAGGCCATGGCCGGGGCGAGTGTTGCCGACGTGGCGGACACGATCAAGTCGCTCGGCTTCTACAAGAGCAAAGCCAAGCATGCCGTGGAGGCCGCCCAGATGATCGTCGCCGATTACGACGGTGTGGTGCCGGCGGATATGAAGGAGCTCGTCAAGCTGCCGGGTGTGGGGCGCAAGACCGCGAACATCGTGCTCAACGTGGGGTATGGCATTGTGGAAGGCATTGCGGTGGACACGCACGTCAACCGCATCGCGCACCGCCTGATGCTGAGTCCCAAGACACATGCCAAGGAGCCGCTCAAGACCGAGCAGGATCTGCTCAAGATTCTGCCGCACGAGTATTGGGAGTCGGTCAACCATCAGTGGATCACCTTTGGTCGCGAGATCTGCGACGCTCGCAAGCCCAAATGCGACGAGTGCCCGCTGGCAGATTTGTGCCCCAGCGTGCGCGTAGCGGGGTAGGGCGGAACGCATCTTCGTCTGGCGTTTTTTGCGGGGCTGGGTTTGCCCTTGAGCCGGAGTCCTCTCCATGCGCTACCATGAATGACAATGTATTTGACGTACGACCCGCCGAGCTTGCCCCGGCGGGCTTTTGGCGTTGCAATGCCGGAGGAACAGCATGCTCATTCACCGTATAGCCGCGCAGCTCTACACTGCCGAGGCGCTGCAGACCGTCGAGGCCGGACTCGATGCCGGCGAGGACGTGACGCTGGCCGTGTCGCAGTCGGGTCGCACGCTTATGGCGGCCGCCCAGTTTGCGCGCCGTCCGCGCCCGACGGTCTACATTGTGAGCGGCGAGGATGCGGCCGATCGCGCCGCACGTAGTCTGGCCGCCTATGTGGGCCTCGCGCGCGTGTGCCGCTTTCCCGAGCGCAAGGACTACCCTTGGCGCGAGCAGGCGCCCGACGACGCCGTGGTAGCCCAGCGCTGCGAGGCGCTCGGGCGCATCGTGCGCGGCGACAACTGCATCATGGTCGCCTCGGCTCGCGCGCTGCTGCGCTGCGTGCCGCCGGTCGAGAGCCGCTACTGGGAGTCCACTACTTTTGCGGTGGGCGAGGAGATTCCTTTTGACGAGGTGCCGCAGCGTCTGGTGGGCATGGGCTACACCAATGCCGGCGCCGCCGACGCGCCCGGCCTGTTCCGTGTGCACGGCGACACCGTCGAGGTGTTTCCCGCGCAGGAAAAGGCGCCCGTGCGCATTGAATTTTTCGGCGACGAGATCGACCGCATCCGCCGCATGGTGAGCTCTACGGGGCAGACCATCGGCAACGAGGACAGCATCGAGATCTTCCCCTGTCGCGAGCTCGCACTCACCGACGACGCCGTCCACAACATGCATGTGGCGCTCTACCGCGCCAGCCAGGACGACAGCAAGTTGGCGGCGCTGCTCGAGATGGTGGATGCGCGCATCGTCACGCCTGAGCTTGACCGCTTTTTGCCGGTGATGTACGGCCAGACCGTGAGCCCGCTGTCGCATGTGAGCGGCAAGGCGCTCGTGGTGCTGTCCGAGCCGCGCTCGCTGTTCGACGATTGCCTGCGCGCCTACGAGGATATCGAGGCACGTGCCGGCGAGGCGGGGGTCGACCGTCTGGACGGCCTGTACGTGCGTGCCCAGCAACTCGACTTTGGTTCCCAACAACGCCTGAACTATGTGAGCCTCATCCGTGCCGGCGGTGCGGTGACGGCCGAGCTCAAGATTGAGCAGCCTGCCATCGCAGGCTCGGACAACCGTTTTATGACGCGCATCCAGGAGGTCGTGGGCAAGCGCTATGCCTGTGTGTTTGCCATCCCCGACCGCGGTGCGCGCGAGTCGATGGAGCTCACCTTTGGCGACGAGGGCATTACCTTTGAGGAATCGCTGACCGCGGCGCCCGAAAATGCCGGTGCCATCGGCGACCGCGTGCGCGTGGCAGCGGCGGATTCCGCCGACCGTGCCGCACGCCAGGGGGCCCATGCTTCCATTCGCGAGCGTAAGGCCGACGCGCTCAACGCCCGTTCGCTCGAGGCGGGCGCCGCGCAGGCTGCCGCCGGCGCTGCCGTGCCCACCATCTCGCGCGGGCGCGTGACCTTTGTGGACGCTGCCCTGCCGCAGGGCGTGGTGGTGCCCGATGCCAACCTGGCCGTGTTCTCGATCGCCGACCTCAACGCCCGCATGGATGCCAACCGCGTGCGCAGCCGCCGCAAGGTTGACATTACGCAGATCACCTTCCCGTTTAAGCCGGGCGACTACGTGGTGCACGCTACCCACGGCATCGCACTCTTTAGCGAGATCGCGCGCCAGGAAGTGGGCGGCAAGGAACGCGACTACTTTTTGCTGGAATATGCCGATGGTGACAAGCTCTACGTGCCGCTCGAGCAAGTCGACCGTATCACGCGATACGTTGGTCCCGACGGCGATAAGCCGCGCTTGACCAGGCTCAACACCGCCGACTGGACGCGGGCTACCAACAAGGCGCGCAAGAATGCCAAAAAGCTGGCGTTTGACCTGGTCGACCTCTATACGCGCCGCTCGTCGATTACCGGTATCGCCTGTCCGCCCGATACGCCCGAGCAGATCGAGATGGAGCAGAGCTTTCCCTACGACGAGACGCGCGACCAGCTGGAGGCTATCGCCGACATCAAGGCCGACATGGAGGCGCCCAAGCCCATGGACCGCCTGCTGTGCGGCGACGTGGGTTTCGGCAAGACCGAGGTCGCCTTGCGCGCGGCCTTTAAGTGCGTGGACTCCGGCCGCCAAGTCATGGTGCTCTGCCCCACGACCATTCTGGCCCAGCAGCACTACGAGACGTTCTTTGAGCGCTTTGCCCCGTTTGGCCTGGAGGTCGAGGTGCTCAGCCGCTTCCGCACCCCGGCGCAGCAAAAGCGTGCGCTCAAGGCGTTTGCCGAGGGCACGATTGATGTACTCATCGGCACGCACCGCTTGCTTTCTGCCGACGTGAACCCCAAGAACCTGGGCTTGGTGATCATCGACGAAGAGCAGCGCTTTGGTGTGCAGCACAAGGAGCAGCTCAAAAACCTGCGCGAGCAAATCGACGTGCTCACGCTTTCGGCCACGCCGATTCCGCGAACCATGCAGATGGCCACGAGCGGCGTGCGCGACATGAGCCTGATCACCACACCGCCGACCGGGCGTCGTCCCGTGATCGTGCACGTGGGGGAGTACGACCCCGACGTGGTGAGTGCGGCGATTCGCCTGGAGGTGGGCCGCGGCGGTCAGGTGTATTACGTGTCCAACCGCGTCAAGACCATCGACGATGCCGTGGCGCGCGTGCACGAGGCCGCGCCCGAGGCACGCGTGGGCGTGGCACACGGCAAGATGAGCCCGCGCGAGGTCGAGGACGTGATGATCGAGTTCGCGACCAAGAAGATCGACGTGCTCATCGCCACGACCATCGTGGAGAGCGGTATCGACAACGCAACGGCCAACACGCTCATCATCGAGGACTCGCAGCGTCTGGGTCTGGCACAGCTCTACCAGCTCAAGGGCCGTGTGGGCCGCTCAGCCACGCAGGCATACGCGTACTTTATGTTCCCGGGTGAGCTGCCGCTTACCGAGGAGGCTACGGCGCGTCTGACCGCGCTTTCCGAGTTCCAAGACCTGGGCAGCGGCATGCGCATCGCCATGCGCGACCTGGAGATCCGCGGCGCCGGCTCGCTCATGGGCGCCGAGCAGCACGGCAACCTGTCGAGTGTTGGCTTTGACCTGTTTACGCAGATGCTGGGCCAGGCCGTGGCCGAGGCGCGCGGCGATGACGATGCCGGCGTGGAGGCGGCGAGCGTAGGCATCAACCTGCCGGCCGATTACTTCTTGTCCGAGGAGTACATGCCGGCGGTGGACCAGCGCGTGCTCGTGTACCGCAAGCTCGCGGCGGCTGAGGACCTGGAGAGTATCGACGAGGTGCAGGAGGAGACCGAGGCCGCGCATGGCGAGCTGCCGTTGGCGGGGCTCAACCTGTTCAACCGCGCGCGTATCCGCATCCGCGGCGAGCGCCTGGGGCTCGAGAGCGTAACGCTCAGCGGTGGGCGCATCACGTTCTTGGGTGTTGACGTGCCCAAGAAGGTGGCCTTTGAGTTTAAGACCCGCTATGGCGCGGTGAACTTCCCCAAGAGCCGCAAGCTGTCGGTGCCCTATAAGGCGGGTGCCGGCGCGGGCAGCGGCCTGGGTCGCGGCCTCGACGCCAACGACGGCACCGGCCCGGTGGCGGCGGCGCTCATGCTGCTGCAACAGTTGGGTGCCAGCGACGACGATTAACGGGTCGACGCTGCAAACGCCCCATTTGGGCAATCTGACCCTCACTCGTCGGTCGCGTACGCAAGTACGCTTCCCTCCTCCTTCGGGCCACCTTGCCACAAATGGAACGTTTTCGCTTACTTATGCTCAACCTGTAAGGGTATTTACGGGACAAAGCCATCTTCGTCTCACCCACATTGCAGGTTGACCGCCCTTCGCCCGACCGAAAGGAAAGCATGTTCGGATACATCTATAAGAAAGATGTCGCCATTATCGCGGTTGTCCTGTGTCTTTGTCTGGGCGTGGGCAGTTTCTTCGATTATCAGATCTCGAGCGCGCTGTTCAATATCGGCAGCATGTACGGTCGCTTTATCGAGGCCGCCGGCGAGCTGCCGTTCGAGATGACGGCAAGCGTCGCGGGCGTCATGCTCGTGCGCGCGGTGCGTTCCGACTCCAAGGGGAGCAAATGGCTCGCCGTGCTCGGTATCCTCGTCAATATTGGCCTGGCCGGCTACGAGGTCGTTTCGTCTCTGCGGGTTGGCGGCAAACTCATTGCCGTTCAGCTGGTGCTGACGTTTGTGCTGGTCATCGTCGCCAACCTTATCATCTATCGCCTCACGCGCACGACCGAGCCCGATGAGCTCACGCGCTGGGCGTTGATGGTGCTTGCCGTGTGGGTCGCTCAGGCCATTATCCTCAACGTGATCGTCAAACCGCTGTGGTCGCGTCCGCGCATGCGCGTGATCGAGGTCACGCCGGGGCTCAATTTTCAGCCGTGGTGGGTGATCGGCAACCCCGACAAGTGGACTTATATCGCCACCGGTGTAATCAAGGACGGCTTTAAGTCGTTTGCGAGCGGGCACACGGCGCACGCGGCGATCGGCCTTATGCTCGCCGGGCTTCCCGCGGCGGCCTTTAAGGAAAAACCGTCGCGCCGCCGCGTGGTCTTTTGGACGGCGGCTGTGGTCGCGGCGCTCGTCGCCTTTGGCCGTATCGTGATCGGGGCGCACTTTTTGAGTGACGTGAGCTGCGGCTTTGCCCTGGTGCTGGCGCTTGAGTGCCTTGCCGCGCACATTGCCTATCCGCACGGCGTACAATAGCCCCGTTTGAATCATCTGGCCGATACCCGGTAAGAGAGGATTGCCATGCTCGCGTTTAACAACGATTATTCCCACGGCGCACACCCGGCGGTGCTGCAGGCACTCGTCGACACCAATATGGAGCCGCAGCCCGGCTACGGTACCGATGCACATACCGAGCGTGCCAAGCAGCTTATTCGCGAGGCCTGCCAGGCCCCCGATGCCGACGTGTTTTTTCTGGTTGGCGGCACGCAGACCAACGCGACGGTGATCGACATGCTGCTTGCGCCCTACGAGGGCGTCGTTGCTGCCGAGACTGGCCACGTTGCCTGCCACGAGGCGGGCGCCATCGAGTTTGGCGGCCACAAGGTGCTCACCATCCCCGGCTACGAGGGCAAGATGCACGCCGAGGACCTCGAGAACTATATCCAGGTGTTCTACGAAAACGAGAGCTACGAGCACACGGTGTTCCCGGGTGCCGTGTACGTGAGCCTATCGACCGAGTACGGTACGCTGTACTCCAAGGCCGAGCTCGCGGCGATTCACGCAGTGTGTCAGAAGCGCGAGATTCCGCTGTTTGTGGATGGCGCTCGCCTGGCCTATGCGCTGGCGGCCGATGAGTGCGACATTACCCTGCCCGAGCTGGCGCAGCTGTGCGACGTGTTCTACATCGGCGGCACCAAGTGCGGCGCTCTGTGCGGCGAGGCCGTGGTGTTTTGCGGCATGCACGCTCCGGCACATCCCATTCCGCGCATTAAGCAGCACGGCGCGCTGTTGGCCAAGGGCCGCCTGACGGGCGTGCAGTTTGAGGCGCTCTTTACCGACGGCCTGTATTTTGAGATTGGCCGTCAGGCGATCGAAACCGCGCAGGCGCTATGCCGCGTGCTGCACGAGCGCGGCTACCAGTTCTTTTTGGAGACGCCGACCAACCAGCAGTTCGTGATTCTGCCCAACGAGGACATGGCCCGCATTCGCGAGCATGCGGCGATCGAGTACTGGGAAAAGTACGACGAGACCCACACGGTGGTGCGTTTTTGTACCAGCTGGGCCACGACGCAGGAGGACATCGACGCACTGGCGGCTGTCCTGTAGCCTGATGTAATGACGAGAGGCCGCCTTGCGCTGGGTTTGGCGCAGGGTGGCCTTTGCTTTTTGGGGGAGAAGGGTTGTATGACCGAGATGTCCGAGCCGACGATTCGCCTGGCGACGCCCGAAGACGCGCCGGCGTTGCTTGCCATCTATGAGCCGTATGTGCGCCAGACGGCGATTACCTGCGAATACGAGGTGCCGAGCGTTGAGGAGTTCGCCGGGCGCATCGAACGCACACTCAAGCGCTATCCGTATCTGGTGATGGAGCTGGGCGGGCGTCCGGTAGGCTATGCCTATGTGAGTCCGCTCAACAGCCGCGAGGCATACGACTGGTCGGTCGAGACATCGATCTACTTGGCGCGCGATGTGCGCCACGGCGGGCTGGGCCGTAAGCTGCACGATGCGCTCAAGCAGTGCCTGATCGCGATGGGCATCACCAACATGTGCGCGCTCATTGCCGTGCCGCACGACAAGGACGACGAGTATCTGACGCACAACAGTCAGGATTTCCATGCCCATATGGGCTACCGCCTGGTGGGTGCCTTTGACCGCTGCGCCCAAAAGTTCGGCCGCTGGTACGACATGTGCTGGATGGAGTTGGTCCTAGCCGAGCGCGTCCCTAACCAACCTAAGCCAACCTGGTTCCCCGATCTCCCCAAACCTACCATTTAGGGACAGGTTTATTTTGGCAGGTTAGCCGATGGGCTCGGTGTATTTGGCGCGGTCGGTGCGTTGGATGCGCTTGGAGACATGGAGCGGGCGGCCATCGGTATCGTAGACGTAGTCGGTAATCAGGATCAGTGCCTGCCCGCGCTCCACGTTAAGCAAAAACGCCTCGTTTTGCGATGCGTAGCACACCTCAAAGGTCTTGTGTCCCTGCGCTGGCGCGCGGTGGAATTCCTGGCGCAGCGTGGCGTAGAGCGAACCGTTGATATCGCGATCGATGAGTGCTTCAAAGCTCGGTGGTAGATAGGTGGTCTCCAGGCACAGCGGCGCATCGTCCAGATAACGCAGGCGGACAAGTTTGACGAGCTTGCTGCCCACGGCGACATCGAAGAACTTGGCCGCATTGCCCGCGGCCTTGGCAAAGCCCGAGTCCACCGTGCGCGTGGTGGGCTTCATACCCTGACCCTGGACCTGTGTCGTGTAGCTCGAAAACACCAGGTTGTTCTCGTGGAGCGCCGGCGTGTCGGCCACAAAGGCGCCACGCCCGCGCTCGGTGCGCACCAGGCCCTCATCAACGAGCACCTTAAGGGCGTGGCGTACGGTGCTACGCGACAGCCCCGATTCGTCCATGAGTTCCATCTCGGACGGCAGCTTGTCTCCGCGCGCGTAGGTGCCGGAGGCGATGCGGTCGCGCAGCATGCCCGCCAAGCGCTCGTATTGGGTCAGTCTCTTTTTAGATGAAGCGTTCATGCGATCAACCTGTATCTAACCTGTATGCGTATCTAATCAAGCATGTATTCAATACAACAACAAAACAGCTGGTAGCAAGTTATCGAAAACCGCATCAGCAAAATATCTAAGACAAATATAGCATACAACTAGTCGACATAACCAAAACATGTATGTAACTTGTATGCCATCGAGAGCATCAAACGAGAAGAAAGGCTGATGCACGATGACTACTCAGGAACAGGTTAAGGACGTCGTCTCCCAGGTTTTGGCCGACAAGGCAGACAAGGGCGGCATCAAGCGCGTCGTGTGGATTGGCGCCGGCGGATCCAACGGCGGCAACTATCCTGCCCAGTACTTTATGGAGCACGAGGCCACGAAGGTCGTGAGCTCCAGCTACACCAGCAATGAGTTCGTGCACGCCACGCCCGCCTATGTCAACGAGAACACCCTGGCCGTCGTCGTGTCCATGCGCGGCACCAAGGAGACCATCGTCGCCGCCCAGGTCGCCAAGGACCACGGCGCCAGCACCATCGCCATCTATGTCGACGAGTCCGGCCTCACCGAGGTCTGCGACTACAAGATTCAGTATGACAGCCTGGCCGTCGACGAGTCTTGCATGGGCCGTACCAACTCCGCCGTCGTGACCATGATCGCCATGGAGCTTACGCAGCAGACCGAGGGCTATGCCGAGTATGAGACCGCTATGGCCGCCTTCGACCTGGTTGACCCCATCTATCGCAAGGCCGTCGAGTACACCCGTCCGCTCGCCGCCAAGTGGGCCGAGCAAAACGCCGACAAGCCCTGCATCAACGTGATGGCTCAGGGTCCGCTCTTTGGTGCCGCCTACGTCTTTAGCATCTGCAACGTGCAGGAGATGCTGCAGATCGACTCCTGCACCATCAACACCTGCGACTTCTTCCACGGCCCCTTCGAGATCCTGGACAAGCGCACCTCGCTGTTCCAGCTCATCAGCGTCGGCCGCAGCCGCTGCAACGACGAGCGCGGCATCCGCTTCGTCAACCAGTACGGTGGCGAGCGCGTCTATCAGCTCGACGCCAAGGAGCTCGGCCTCAACGACATCAAGGACAGCGTGAGCGAGTACTTCAACCACCTGATCTTTGCCCCGATCCTCAACAACGTGTACATGCGTGCGCTCTCTGCCGTCATCCACAAGGACTACATGACGCGCCGCTACATGTGGAAGCTTGAGTATTAGTTACGCGGTTTTACCAAACCGCGTAACGGCTCGACGCTGCGCGGTCCGCATTTGGGCAATCTGACGTTCAACTTCAAGGGCGCGACCAGAAGGTCAGCGCCCTTTCGTTTCACGTCACCTTGCCTCAAATGCGGCCCGCTCGCTGACTTATGCTCAACCAGCGGCGCCTTAGACGTTGGGGACGTTCTTAAATGACTAGTCATTTGGGAACGTCCCCAATGAGTATGTGGGGAAGCAGATTTTTCCGTTCGGCGATTTGTGTCTTGAAAAATGTATATAACGACTATAACGTAGTACGAAACATATTGGAAACAATAGCGAGGAGGCTGCGTTGAAGAAAAGCAATCTGGGCTATGTGCTGGTGCTGATCGCCGCGCTTATGTGGGGCACCATCGGAATCTTTGTTAACGGAATATCGGCCCTGGGTGTTTCGTCTCAGAGCATGGCGGCCTTTCGCCTGTTGTCGGGTGCCGTCTTAATGGCTCCGGTCTTGGCATTTATGGGTTGCCAGGGAGGTGCTCGTGAGGGAAAAGCCTCGGGTCCCATGGCATTGTTCAAGGCAAGTCCTAAAGAGCTTGTTCCCTGCGCGCTTGTCGGTATCGTCGGTTTAGCCGTCGCCAACACCTGCTATTACGAGTGCATGGGCGAGGTGGGCATGTCCACGGCCTCGGTGCTGCTCTACACCTCGCCGGTGTTTGGCGTCATGCTCGGCCGCGTGCTTTATCGCGAGGACGTGACCCCCAACAAGCTCGTCGCCATCGTCTTTAACATTGTGGGTTGTGTGCTCGCGGTGACGAGCGGCGACCTGTCCGGTTTCCATTTCTCGACTTGGGGCGTTGCGTCGGGTGTGATCGCCGGACTTTGCGGTGCGCTGCTGGCTGTGTTTAGCCGTATGGCTACCAAGACGCTCCATCCACTGGCCGTAACGTTTTGGGGTTTTGTCTTTGGCGGATGCTTTATGGCGGTGCTTTCGGCTCCGTGGTCCGATGTGGCCGCGGCAATGTCTCCGCAGCTCATTCTGCTGTTCGCAGGCTTTGGCTTTATTCCGACGGCTCTTGCGTACATCTTCTATATGCAGGGCCTTTCGATGGATCTTGAGACGTCGAAGGTGCCGGTCGTGGCTTCGTTCGAAACCGTGGCGACCGTTCTGGTCGGTATTGGCATCTACGCCGAGCCCGCCGGCGCGATCAAGGTCCTGGGCATCGTGCTGGTGCTCGCGTCCATCCTGATTATGAATACCGACTTCTCCAAGCTGCGCAACAGCGTCATTGCCAAACGTATTGTCGAGAGCATGACCTTTTAGCCCAACGCATTTTCAAAGTCAATCGGGTTCACCTTGTGCGGCATCGCGCTGGAGCCCACCGTGCAGGAAAGCCCCTGGTACTTCGTGCGATAGGGGATTGGCGAGGCGTCTGATCTGGGGTTATCCAGCCAGCGCCGGTCTACCTAGCTCCAACGTTTCAAGTAGGTTAAACCCGTCAACGGTCGATTTTCACCCGCGAACGGTCTTTATACTAATTAGCAATATAAGCAACGTATAAGACGTTATAATGACCATAACGAAAAGGAGGAGGCAAGATGAATCAGATCATTCTCGCATCTCATGGCGGCCTGGCCGCAGGCGCCAAAGACACGCTCGAGATGGTTCTCGGCGACGTGTCGAACGTCCACGTCGTGTCGCTTGCTCGTGACGACAAGGAGCCCATCACCAATAAGGTGGACGCCATGATCGCCACGTTCAACGCGGACGACACCGTCTATGTGCTGACCGATATGCTCGGCAGCTCGGTCAACAACAACATGGTCGAGCTTTCCAAGAACGGCACGAAGTTTACGGTTGTCAGCGGTTTCAACATCCCGCTGGCGCTCACGCTCGCTATGAGCCCCGTCCCCGTCAAGGGCGCCGAGCTCGCGGCCCTCATCAACGAGGCCCGCACCGGTCTGACCAACCCCAACGCACCGGTCGAGGCCGCCGCGGCTCCCGCCAAGAAGGCCAAGGCGTCCCGTCACAGCTCCGGTCCCGCCAAGATCGTCCTCGCACGTCTTGACTACCGTCTGCTGCACGGCCAGGTCGTCTTTACCTGGACCACCAAGGTCCAGGCCGAGCGCATCATCGTCGTCGACAACGCTGCCGCCAACGATGACATCAAGAAGGGCGCTCTTAAGCTGGCCAAGCCCCAGGGCGTGCGCCTGAACGTCTTCACCGTCGAGCGTGCCCTCGCCAAGATGGATAAGCTCAACACCCTCGGCGAGCGCGTCATGTTCGTCTTTGGCAACACTGCCGAGATGCTGCAGTTCTGTCAGGGCTACAAGCTCGACGCCATCAACCTGGGCGCCACCGCCAACCACGACGGTGCCGATCAGATCGGCGGCAAGGACAGCTCCGTCTTCCTCGACGCCACCCAGAAGGCCGACGTCAACCAGCTGCTCGACATGGGCATCAAGCTCTATGTCCAGCAGACCCCTACGTATCAGAGCGTCGACATCGACGCCAAGCTGTAATCAACCAGGCTTTTGCCTGACTGAAAGGAGAAGGGTATGAATACGTTCATCAGTGCGGTGCTCGTCGGCCTCGTCGGCGTGTTCTGCATGTGGGACTCCCGCCTGCTCGGTCGTCTTAACTTCGAGCAGCCCCTCGTTGGCGCTACGCTCGTCGGTCTGCTGCTGGGCGATGTGCCCACCGGCCTTGCCGTCGGTGCCGCCGGCGAGCTCGTGGCCATGGGCCTGGTGCAGGTCGGCGCCGCCGTTCCGCCCGATATGGTCCTGGGCGGCATCGTGGCCGCTGCCTTTGCGTGCCTGACCGATGCTTCCGCCGAGACCGCCATGACGATCGCCATCCCGGTCGCCGTCCTGGGTCAGCTCCTCGGCATCGTGTTCCGTTCCATCATCGCCGCCCTCACCCATGTGGCAGATAGCGCGATCGATAACGGAAAGTTCAAGACCGCTTACCGTATGCACATCTGCGCCGGCTCCGGTCTGTACGCCGTCATGTACTTCCTGCCGATCTTCCTCGCCGTCTTTGTTGGCACCGACCTGGTTCAGGCCATCGTCAACATGGTTCCCGAGTGGCTGTCCACTGGTCTTAACGTTTCGACCAAGATCATGACCGCCTACGGCTTGGCCCTGCTGCTCACCATGATGATCAAGAAGGGTATGACTCCGTTCCTGTTCATCGGTTTCCTGCTCGCCGCTTACCTCAACCTGTCCGTCATCGCGGTCGCTCTGATCGGTGTGTGCCTGGCTGTCGTCTTCATGGGCTTCAAGTTCAACGGTTCCCATGCAGCCGCCGGTGTCGATTCCGACTACGATCCGCTCGAAGACGACGAAGACTAAGGAGGAACACACTATGGCAACCGCAACCAAGGACGTGTCCCTGAACAAGAAGGTCAGCCAGTTCTTCTGGCGCTCCTGGGCCATCCAGGCCTCTTGGAACTACGAGCGTCAGATGAACATGGGCTTCCTCTACGGTATGGTTCCCACGCTCGATCGCCTCTATCCGGATGAGTCCGACCCCAAGCAGCTCGCTGCTAAGAAAGAGGCTTACCACCGTCACATGGCGTTCTACAACTGCACCCCGCAGACGAGCGCTTTCATCCTGGGCCTCGCCGCCTCCATGGAGGAGGAGTACGCCAAGGATCCCGAGAACTTCGACCCCGATTCGATTAACGCGGTCAAGACCTCCCTCATGGGCCCGCTTTCCGGTATTGGTGACTCCTTCTTCCAGGGCACCATCCGCGTTATCGCCTTTGGTCTGGGCGTTCAGCTGGCTCAGCAGGGCTCCATCATGGGCCCGATCCTGGCCATGCTCATCTCCATTGTCCCCTCCGTGCTGATCACTTGGTTCGCAGCCAAGATGGGCTATCAGGGTGGCCACGAGTACCTGAGCAAGCTTCAGGGCGGCGACCTCATGGAGAAGCTCATGTATGTCTGCGGCATCGTGGGTCTTATGTCCGTGGGCGGCATGATCGCTACGCTGATCGGCGCCACCACCCCGCTGCAGTTCGCTGAGGGCACCGTCGTTATCCAGGACATTCTGGATGGCATGATGCCCCAGATGATCTCCCTTGGCCTCACTGGGCTTATGTACTGGCTCATCAAGAAGAACGTCAACACCGGTTGGCTTCTCGTGATCGCCATCGTGGGCGGCATCGCCCTCTCCGCGGCCGGCATCCTGGCCTAGTCGCGACCAAGCGCCTAACCGCTTTCCCCCGGGGGCCTGTCTGACATCCCATACCCCAGGCAGGCTCCCATCCCTATACGTGACAATAGGCCAGTCCCTTTGTCGCATCTTCAACGGACCGGCGATTCGGTCCAAATCACGGTAACCCTGCGTGCGCCCGGCAAAGTGGCGCCGCAAAAATCGAAAGGAATGTGTCAGATGTACGAGATCGACCTTAACCTCCCTAAGCAGATCGTCGCTGACGTCCTGTCCAACCACGAGATCCACAGCGTCGCCTTCGTCGGCTGCGGTGCTTCCATGTCCGACCTTTACCCTGCCAAGTACTTCCTGGCCAACAACACGGACAAGCTGAACGTTCAGATCTTCACCGCTAACGAGTTCAACTACGATACGCCTTCCTGGGGCAACGAGCACACCTTCGTGATCACCTGCTCCCTCGGTGGCTCCACGCCCGAGACCGTTGAGGCCAACAAGACCGCCAAGAAGCACAACTGCCCGGTCGTCTCCCTCACCAACAAGGCTGGCTCCGCTCTGACCGTCGACGCCGACCACGTCATCGTTCACGGCTTCCATGCCAACTTCGCTGCCAAGTGCGAGAAGCCCGGCTACGCCATCGCTCTTGCTCTCGAGATCCTTCAGCAGACCGAGGGCTATGACCACTACGAGGACATGATCACCGGCCTTACCAACGTCTTCGAGCTCTGCGAGAACGCCGCTCAGCACTGCAAGAAGCTCGCCAAGAAGTTCGCCGAGGACTTCAAGGACGACAAGATGATCTACTTCATGGCTTCCGGTGCCTCCGAGAAGATGGCTTATTCTCACGCTGCCTTCCTGTTCACCGAGATGCAGTGGATCGACGCCGCCGCCTACAACACCGGCGAGTACTTCCACGGCCCGTTCGAGGTTTCCACCGAGGGTAAGCCCTACGTCTTCTTCATGTCCGATGGCGCCACCCGTCCGATGGACGCCCGCGCCCTCACCTTCCTTGAGCGCATGGGCGCCAAGGTCGCTCTGATCGACTCCAAGGACTACGGCCTGGCTGACGCTGTGCCCGCGAGCGTCGTCACCTACTTCAACCCGCTGCTGCACCTCGCCGTTATGCGCGAGTACGGCAACCAGATCGCCGAGGCCCGTCAGCACCCGCTGACCATGCGTCGCTACATGTGGAAGCTTTCCTACTAATCACAAGTAAGTAGACCTTACGGGTTGATTGAGAGGGGATGGGGTTTGTGCCCCGTCCCCTTTTTGCTCTGGGGAGGGCGTGTCTGTCGCGCCGTAAAACCCCAGATAAAACCTACCAAAATAAACCTGACCCTTTTTGGCAGGTGGGAGGAGATGCGTATGATCAAGGCAGTGCTGTTTGATATGGACGGTGTGCTGGTCGATACCGAGTGGTTCTACAACCGTCGTCGCGTGGCGTTTATGGAGGAGAAGGGCTTCCACTTTGACGAGATCCCCGATCTTTCGGGGTCTAACGAGCCTGCCATTTGGGAGGCGCTGGTGCCCGACGATGTTGAGCTGCGCGAGCGTCTGCGCGTGGAGTACAAGCAGGTCTATAGCCCGGACCATCCCGTTCCGTATGCCGAGCTGCTCAACGAGCAGACGGAGCCGGTGATGCGTGAGCTGCACGAGCGCGGCGTGAAGTGTGCCATCGCGAGCTCGTCCTATCGTGAGCTGATCGACGAACTGGTGGAGATTGCCGGTATCGCCGACGTGCTGGACTACACCATCAGCGGCCATGAGTGCAGCGCGTTTAAGCCCGACCCCGAGATCTACCTGCGCGCCATGGAGGCGCGGGGGGTGGAGCCGGCCGAGTGCCTGGTTATCGAGGATTCGCCTTTGGGGATCGAGGCTGGCAAACGTTCCGGCGCCCGCGTCCTGGCGCTGCGTCCGCACGAGGGCGTCAACCTCGATCAATCGCGGGCCGATGCCGTTATCGATAATCTGACCGACATTTTGGTCGCTTTGTAGTGTCAATCCGCCGCGAGAAGCACGGGTTCAAACGTTTTTTGCGGTGGACTGGCTCAATTTGGTTTCGATTTTGATCCGTTTGGCTTCGATTCGGGCTAAGTGAGTAGACTTTTTGGCGCAGGCCGAGCACAATGCATATCTTCCTTTGTAAAACCGCAGGTCACAGGAGTGGCGGTTTTGGGTGTGCTCGGCAGATCGTAAAAAGTCTACTCACTTGGAATTTTGCCCTTTGGTCGTGGGGGTTGCTGGTCCCGTTTTGGTTGTCGAGGGAGGTTGAATTGAAGCGCCCCCGCACGCTCCATGCTACAATCGCGGGCATGCCCCACAACTAGATTTGCCTTCGAAAGGAGCCTCCGTGGCGAACGCCATCGACCAGCTCACGGACCGCGTGCTCGTGCTCGGCCGCCTCACCATCGTCCGCCGTGCCATTACCGCCGTGGCGGTCACAATTTCTGCCGTCCTCCAAACATTCCTGATCCAGGCGTTCATTCAGCCCGCCGACCTGCTTCCGAGCGGTCTCACCGGCGTCGCGGTCCTGCTCGATCGCGTTACCTCGCTCGGCGGCGTTCACATCGACATCTCGCTCGGTATGCTCGCGCTCAACATCCCCGTGGCGCTCCTATGCTGGAGTGGCATCAGCAAGCGCTTCGTCATCTTCTCGATGATGCAGGTCGTGCTCTCATCGCTCTTTCTCAACATCTTTCACTTCGCCCCGTTTTTGGGCGACAAGATCATGCTCATCATTTTTGGCGGCGTGGTCTCGGGTCTGGGCGCTGCCATCGCGCTAAAGTCCGGCGCATCCACCGGCGGCACCGACTTTATCGCGCTGTGGGTTTCCAACCACACGGGCAAGACCATCTGGGGCGTCATCTTTGGTTTCAACTGCTTTATCCTGGCGATCTTTGGTTTTATGTTTGGCTGGGACAAGGCGGCGTATTCCATCGTGTTCCAGTTTATTTCGACCAAGACCATCGACAGTTTCTATCGTCGCTACGACCGCGTGACGCTGCAAATCACGACGCGCAAGGCAGACGAAGTCATGACCGCCTATGTTGACCATTTTCAGCATGGCATTAGCTGCGCTGAGGTCATCGGCGGATACAGCCGTGAAAAGATGTACCTGCTGCACGCCGTTGTTTCGACCTACGAGAGTCAGGACATTATCAAGCTGGTGTGTGACATTGATCCCGGCGCCGTGATCAACGTGTTCCACACGCTCAACTTTGTGGGCGGCTGGTGGGGCGGGCATGTCGACGAGCCCATGCCCACGGCCGTACCCGATCCCGACAAGCCCGCGCGCATGGCCAGCAGGCAGGCGCGCCTCAGCGAGCAGGACAGCCTACAGCAGGACGACGGCAAGTAGGGTTTTGGCATTTTGCCGGCCTGAGGTAACCCATCAGCATGAGCCCCTCGAAAGCCCCGTTGCTTTTTAGAGGCTCTCGTTTACCCAGATAAAACCTACCAAAATGAAGCTGTCGCTTTTTGGTAGGGAGGGTGTATCGTTTTATCAATATGAGGTAACATGAAACTAGACGTTATATACGTATTAGTTATTTCGATATTCCAATAAGAGTGATTAGATATGCCTACGCCCAAAAATGCACCGCTTTACCAGCAGATTTATGACGAAATCAAGGACGCGATCGAGAAAGGTGTTTATGCACCCAAGGAGCGTATTCCGTCCGAGCTTGAGCTAGCCGAGCAGTACGACGTGAGCCGCATTACGGTGCGCCGCGCCGTCGAGGAGCTGTGCTCCGATGGCTACCTGGTTAAGCAGCAGGGCCGTGGCACCTTTGTCTCCACGCCGCACATCAACCGCCAGTTCCACGCTTCGACGCTGCAGACGTTTACCGCGCTGTGTGCCGATAATGACATGAAGGCGGGCGCGCATGTGGTCGATCGCCAGATTGTGCCGGCACGTCAAAACGAGATGGAGTTCTTTGGCCTGCAGAAGGACGCGCTGCTGCTGCACATCAAGCGCGTGCGTACGGCCGACGGCGAGCCCATTTTTGAGGAGAACATCTTTGTGCCGTTTGACGCCTACCGTGAGCTGTTGACGGCCGATCTTGAGGACAAGTCGATTTTTTCCGAGGTCGAGCGTGTTGGCGGAACGCCGATTGTCTCGGTTGGCTACCGCACGGTCGAGGCCGTTCGCGCCAATACCGAGCAGGCGGCCGAGCTGGGCATCGCTCCGCACGATCCACTGCTCAACCTGCGTGCCGGCTTTATCGGCCCCAATGGCGAGCCGGTCCTGATGGGTAAGCAGTACTACGTGGGATCGCGCTACGTTATGGTGATGTAAGTTACGCGGTTTTACTAAACCGCGTAACTAGTCGACGCTGCAAACGCCCCTAAGCGGCAATCTGACGTTCAATCGTCGGTCGCGTACCGAAGTACGCTTCCCTCCTCTTTCACGTCACCTTGCTCGCTTAGGGGCGTTTTCGCTGACTTATGCTCAACCAGCGACGTTTCCGCGCTTGTCAAGAGACTAGTCATTGGGGACGTTCTTAAACGACTGGTCATTCAAGAACGTCCCCAATGACTACCCGCAGAATGAGCGTGGCTGATAGCCGTGCGGCAACGGTCCGCGTGGCGGCGTATAATCGGCGGCAGATGATTCTGACGTTAGGAAACCATGACCGATAGCATGCAGCAGATGGCGCTCGACACGCTCGGCGCCTATTTTGGCTACACCTCGTTTCGCCCGGGACAGGATCGCATGGTGGATGCGATTCTTGCCGGCCGCGATGCGCTCGGCGTTATGCCCACAGGCGCCGGCAAGTCCATTTGCTACCAGGTGCCTGCGCTTATGCTGCCCGGCATCACCTTTGTGGTGAGCCCGTTGCTGTCGCTTATGGAGGACCAGACCCGTGCGTTGCTCGCGGCGGGTGCGCGGCCCAGCTATCTCAACTCCAGCCTTACGCCGGCTCAGCAAAATACCGTGCTCAAGCGGGCGCGCGAGGGCCGCTATCAGCTTATGTATGTGGCACCCGAGCGTCTGCTCGAGCCGCGCTTTTTAGCCTTTGCGCAGGAAGCCGCGGCGGACGGTGGCATTGGCGTGCCGCTCGTGGCCATTGACGAGGCCCACTGCGTGAGCCAGTGGGGCCAGGATTTCCGTCCCGCTTACTTGCAGATTCGCGAGTTTATCGATTCGCTGCCGCGGCGCCCGATCGTGGCGGCGTTTACCGCCACGGCGACCGAGCGCGTGCGCGCGGACATTCAGCAGATGCTCGGCCTGCAAAATCCCGCGACGGTAGTGACGGGCTTCGATCGCAAGAACCTCTACTTTGGTTGCGAGGAGATGGGCGACAAGGCCAAGACCGCCTGGGTGCGCGACTACGTGATCGCGCATTCGAGCGAGAGCGGCATCGTGTATTGCTCGACCCGCAAGACGGTCGACGCGCTGGCCGCGAAGCTTGCCGAGGCACTGGGCCCCAGCGGCATTCGCGTGGGCCGCTACCATGCCGGCATGGGCAACGACGTCCGCCGCCAGAGTCAGCGCGCCTTTATCGACGACGACATCCAGGTGATGGTTGCTACCAACGCCTTTGGCATGGGCATCGACAAGCCCAACGTGCGCTACGTCATCCACAACAACGTGCCCGAGAGCATCGAGGCCTACTACCAGGAGGCTGGTCGCGCCGGCCGCGATGGCGACCCGGCCAGCTGCCACTTGCTGTGGAACGGCAACGATTTTCGCATGCGCCGCTTTCTGATCGACCGTGGCGATGCGGCCGACGAGGCGCTCGATGACGAGCAGCGCGCGTGGGCGCTCCAAAACCGTTATCGTCTGCTCAGCCAGATGGAGGGCTACTGCAATACCACCGGCTGCCTGCGCGAATACATGCTGTGCTACTTTGGCGACGAGGCCGCGGCCGAGCATGTGGCAGCCGCCGCGGGCGGCACGGCAGACGACGCCGAGGGCTGCGGCAACTGCAGCAACTGTCTCACGCAGTTCGAGGTCGAGGACGTCACCGATATGGCCCGCGCCGCCGTGCGTTATGTGGCCACGCGTCCCATGCGCTTTGGCAAGTCGCTCATCGCCGATGTGCTTCACGGCGGCAACACCGAGCGCATTCGCCAGATGCATTTGGACGAGGACTGCGGCTACGGTGAGCTGTCGGGCGAATCGGTCGGGCGCATCAAGGACATCATCGGCCAGCTGTGCGGTCGCGGTTATCTGGCTACCTCGCAGGGGCAGTACCCGGTCGTGGGACTGGGTCCGCGTGCCGGCGAGGTCGAGGACGAGGCGTTTGCCTTTACCGTTAAGCGTCGCGCGTCCAAGCGCAAGGCCTCGGCCCGCGCCCGCCGCGCCGTCGATCTGCTGCGTGAGGAGGCCGAGCTGGATCAGCGCCCGCGCGTGGGCGACGACGCCGAGCTGTTCGAGCGTCTGCGCGCCCTCCGCAAGGAGATCTCGACGGAGCTGGAGATGGCGCCGTATATGGTCTTTTCCGACAAGGCCCTGCGCGGCCTGTGCCGCCTGCGTCCACAGACGCGCGACGAGCTGATCCAGGTCAACGGCATTGGCGAGAAAAAAGCCGACGCCTTTGGCGAGCAGTTTATGGCGGCGATTGAAGAGTTTGAGTCCGAGCATGCGCGGGATGGAGCGTAACGATGGCTTTCGATAGCAAGACCGACCGTACTGACGTGTCCGCCGTGCCGCTGTACCAGCAGGTCATGGACGACCTAAAGGGCGAGATCGCGCGCGGCGTGTACGCTGCCGGCTCGCGCATCCCTGCCGAGATGGAGCTCGCGAAGTCCTACGGCGTGGGGCGCGTCACCGTGCGTCGCGCCATCGAGGAGCTGTCGCGTGCGGGGTATCTCAACCGCCAGCAGGGGAGGGGCACCTTTGTGTGTGCGCCCAAGCTCAAGCGCAAGATTCGCCAGAAGGGTGACGTCCAGAGCTTTACTGAGGGTTGTGCTGCCAACGACATGGTGCCGGGTGCGCGTCTGGTGTCGCGCACGGTGGTCGCGGCGACGCACGAGGATGCGGCGTTCTTTGGCGTGGAGCCCGGCTGCGAGCTTATCGTGGTCGAACGCGTGCGCACAGCCGACGGCATCCCTGTCATGCTTGAGAACAACGCCTTTGTGCTCGCCGACCATCCCTACCTGCAGACGCTGGCCGATGAGGACCTCACCGATAACTCGATCTTTGCGCTCGTCGCCGCGCATTCGGGTCGCGCGCCGCTCAAGTCCGACCCCTGCACCGTGGAGATTGCGCTTGCCGATGCTCAGGCGGCCCCGCTGCTGGAGGTGCCGGTCGGCGAGCCGCTCTTCTATATGGAGGCATACTTTACCGATGAGGACGAGCGGCCCTTGCTGCTCGGACGCCAAAAGATCGTGGGCTCGCGCTACGTGTTCGACATCTAACGTCCACGGATAGAACAACATGGAACAAGTTTGGTGAAGTGACTTCACCTGTGACAGCTTGCGTGCTATAAATAGGACAACATAGAACGACCTCAGGTACGAGCTGTCGTCGCTCAAAGCCGTCACACAGGGAGGAACGTCACCGTGAACGCACACGATCTGGTTCAGGAAATTATCGAGCGCAAGGGTAAGATCGAGAATGTCTTTTGGATCGCCTGCGGTGGTTCGATGATTGACCTGATGCCGGCCAATGAGCTGCTCAAGCGTGAGGCCACCACGTTTACCTCGACGGTCTACACGGCACGCGAGTTTTGCCTGATGGCTCCCAAGAGTCTTGGCGAGAAGTCGCTCGTCATTGCCTGCAGCCACAGCGGCAACACGCAGGAGGTCGTCGACGGCTGCGAGGTGGCGCTGGCCGCCGGTGCCGAGGTCATTGCCCTTACCGACTGCGAGGGCTCAAAGATCGACAACGGCAAGTGGACTACCTGGGTTTATCCGTGGGGCGAGGGCGTGTCACAGGCCGAGGTTCCGCAGGGTATCGGCGCTCTGATCGCCGCTGAGCTGCTCGACCAGCAGGAGGGCTACGAGGCGCTCGCCGACATGTACGCCGGCCTTAAGCAGATGGACGCCCTGCTGCCCGCTGCCCGCGAGAAGGTCAACGCCGAGCTGGGCGATCGCTTTGCCGAGCTCTGCCAGCAGCACAAGTTCTTCTACATCCTGGGATCCGGTCCCAACTTTAGCCAGGCCTACGCCATGGCCATCTGCTCGCTCATGGAGATGCAGTGGCAGCACTGCTGCTATATCCACTCCGGCGAGTATTTCCACGGTCCCTTCGAGGCTACCGAGCCCGGTGTGTTCTACTTTGTGCAGCTCGGATCGGGCGAGTGTCGCCCCATGGAGGAGCGCGCACTGGCGTTCCTCAACACGCATACCGATACGGTTATGGTGCTCGACGCGCTCGAGTACGGCGTGGGCGACGTGCCCGCCAGCGTGCGTTCTTACCTGGAGCCGATCTTCTTCTATGCGATGAGCTGCGAGTTGCGCGCCGCCCGCGGCAAGGTCTTCGACCACAGCCCCGAGGTCCGTCGCTACATGGGCATCGAACAGTACTAGGTAACGGGGAAAGCGATTTTTCATGATGGGGCTTTCGCCAAGCGCGGGCCCCGTTTGCGTTACGGCGTCCCTTTCCGTTTGTCGAAAAACGAAGTCAAATACTTTTCCTGAGAAGTGAACGACCTATTTTGGACCCCCGAAGCATCGACATTTTTTGGCGCCAAAATCGCAGGAAAATCTTAATGAAACTGCAGGAAATGGTCCCCATAAAGTGTCGATGCTTCGGGGGCTTGTTTCTGCTCGTTCACTTTTCGGGAAAAGTATTAGACCTAAATCTGCAAGCGTGTCGCGTGAGTCAAAAAGCGGGCTGCGCCGGTGGGTTTCCGGCGCGGCCCGTTTTACATTGCGTCCGTATGAGCGAGTTGTCGCATCAACCGGCAGACTACTTGGCGTCGTAGGCCTCGGCGTCCCACCAGTCGAGCTGGGCGATGTTGTCGCGGATGTGCTGGCAGCTCTTGTGGAAGCCCTCGAGCTCGTGCTCGGAAAGGTCCAGCGTGTAGACCTCCTCGACACCCTCGGCACCGATCACGCACGGCAGGGAGGTAAAGATGCCCTCCTCGTCATACTGGCCGGTCATAAGCGTAGAGGCCGAAAGTACGGCGTGCTCGTTGTGCAGCACGGCGGCGCAGACGCGCGCGGCGGAGTTGGCGACGGCGTACTCGGTGCACTGCTTGCCGGCGTAGGTCACATAGCCGCCCTTGCGCGCGAGCTCCTCGACCTCCATGTGGTCGAAGGCATACTTGTCGGGGTTCTCGGCTTGAAGTTCGGTGAGGCTCTTGCCGGCGATGGTTGCGGCCTTAAAGGCGGCCAGCTGGCTAAAGCCGTGCTCGCCGATCATGTAGGCGTCGATAGACTTGGGGCTCACGCCGACCTTCTTGGAGATCTCGGTGCGCAGGCGGGCGGAGTCCAGGCCACAGCCCGAGCCGATGATCTTCTTGGGATCGTAGCCGGTCAGGTGCCACAACTCGGTGCACACGACGTCGCAGGGGTTGGAGATGCTCACGAAGATGCCGTCAAAGCCGGCATCCACGATGCGCTTGGCAAAGGTGCGGGCGGCGTCGGTGGTAAAGAACAGCTCGCCGTCGCGGTTGCCAGCGGCCAGTGCGACCTTGCCGGCGGCGTTGACGATGACGTCGCAGCAGGCCAGCTCCTCGTAGCGGTCGTAGCAGTTGACGATTTTGGTGTTGTACGGGACAAACGAAAGGGAGTCGCGCAGGTCCTGGACCTCGGACGTCACCTTGGCCTCGTTGATATCGCACAGATACAGCTCATCGGCAATGCCCTGCATGAGCAGGCTGTTGGCGACATGTGCTCCTACGTGGCCCTGGCCGACCACACCGATCTTACGCGTCTGGTACATATATGTATCCTTTCGGCCGAGTTTTTCGCGTCGAACCATTGTAGCGTCCTGCTGCTACTTTGCTAGGCTAAAGTGCCGTAGATTTTTGGGACATGCCTTAATCTCTGCTTTTGGAGTGATTTGGGCCGCTGACGGCATCGCTGGGCGATACACTCGCGCGGATGGGGCCGCTCGTTGTACCATAGCTGCAACTGACTCGTAAGGAGCATCCATGCCCATTCGCATCCCCGACGCCCTCCCTGCCGCCGCGCAGCTCGAGAGCGAGAACATCTTTGTCATGACCGAGTACCGCGCGCTGCACCAGGACATCCGTCCGCTGCGCGTGCTCATCCTCAACCTCATGCCCACCAAGATCGCCACCGAGACGCAGATCATGCGCAAGCTCTCCAACACGCCGCTGCAGGTGGAGGTGGACCTGCTGCGCACCAAGACGCACGAGGCCACGCACGTGAGCGCCGGCCACCTGGAGACGTTCTACCGTACGTTCGACGACATCCGCGACATCCACTACGACGGCCTGATCATCACAGGCGCGCCGGTGGAGCAGATGCCGTTCGAGGAGGTTGACTACTGGCCAGAGCTCTGCCAGATCATGGACTGGTCCACCACGCACGTGCACTCTACGCTGCACATTTGCTGGGGCGCACAGGCGGGGCTCTACCATCATTACGGTATCCAGAAGTACGACCTGCCGGCAAAGGCGAGCGGCGTGTTCGAGCATTATCTGGTGAAGCCGCAAAGCCCGCTGGTCCGCGGCTTCGACGACCGTTTTTATGCCGTGCATTCGCGCAACACCGATGTGCGCCGCGAGGACGTGGAGGCCGAGCCGCAGCTTGAGGTCGTGGCCGTGTCCGACGAGGTGGGCCTGTATATCGTCAAGTCGACCGACAGCCGTCGCTTCTTTGTATTTGGCCACCCCGAGTACGATACCGACACGTTGCGCCTGGAGTACGAGCGCGACGTGAAGCGCGGGCTCAACCCTCAGGTGCCGGCACATTACTTCCCGGGCGACGACCCCACCGCCGAGCCGCGCAACGTCTGGCGCAGCCAGGCTCAGCTGTTCTACACCAACTGGCTCAACTACTACGTCTACCAGACCACGCCCTACGACCTGGCCCGCGCCGGCGAGGAGCATTAGGCTGCGATGGTACTGCTGTAGCCGTGGCTGCTGCCGCGGCTGTTGCTGTGCCGGCGGCGTGACGAGCGTGGATTTTCGGACGGACGAGCGTGGATTTTCGGACGGACGAGCGTGGATTTTCGGACGTTTACAAATCGAGCGTGGATAATCTCCCATTTTTGGCCGAGGAACGGGCTCAAAGCGGGAGATTATCCACGCTCTTTTTTTAGGTGTGTAGATGCCGATGGCTCGGCTAAGAGACGGTGCGTGAAGAGGCCAAGTCGCATTCGGCGTAGTCTCGTATCTCGACGGGTTTTTCTTTCTGATAATCCGATGGACACAGGCATCTAAATGTGGAGACAGGGACCTCTCGGTAAGGCTTCTGCCTGCAGATATAAGCCATCAGCCTAAAACGTCCAAAACCGTCAAGCATTTGGTCAGTGCCTGGACAGCATTTGGTTAGACTTCGCATGAAACCGTCTGGTACGTTTGCGCCGTTCCATGAGTTGGGAGGCGACATGGGAAACATGACGGCGAATCAAAGACTTACAAGTCACATTAAAGCATGCGAACAGCAGATGAGTTGCGTGTACGCGCGCACGGCGGCGGAGGCAAAGCAGATTGAGCGGCGGGTGGCGGCGGGAAGTCTAGAGGCGGTCATGCCGGGGCTGTATGCGCGTCCGGAATACTGGTCCGAGCTCAAGTTTCGGCAGCGTTATCTGCATCGAGTGCGGGCCCTTGCGCAAAAGCACCCCGACTGGACATTTTGCTCCTATACGGCGGCTGTTATCTACGGTCTTTCGGTTTCGCATGCCAATTTGACGCACATCCATATCGCCGTGGCACCGGCACAATCAACGACGCCGGGCTCTCAGGTCGTTCGCCATCGTTATGTTCGTCAAACACGGGCCACCCAGATGGACATTGCCGTGACCGATATCGATCAAACGATTACGGATTGCCTGGTCGATGCATCGTTTGTCGAGGGCTTGATCATTGCGGACTCGGCGCTCCATGAGCAGCTTTTGTCGAAGGAGCATCTCGTTGAGATGGTCGACAAGCTTGGCCTGAATCGTCGCGGTGTTGTGACGGCGCGCAGGGTTGCGCGGTGTGCCGATGGCCTGTCGGAAAGCGGTGGCGAGTCCAAGGCGCGCGCGCTGATGATTGAGCGCGGCTGGCAGACGCCGGAGCTGCAAGTTGAGCTGTTCGACCCAGTTGAGCCGGGACGGCCATATCGCGTTGACTACTTGTGGCGTGTGGGCGACCAGCTGATTATCGGTGAGTTCGACGGATTCGTTAAAAGCGAGAAGGCGGCGGAGGAGGGCAAGCTCGCAAAGGCGCAATTTGATGAGCGTCAGCGCGAGTCGAGGCTTTCGCTACTTGATAACTGTAAGATCGTGCGCTTGTGCTGGGATGATCTAAGGGATCCGGCAAAGCTCGATCGCAAACTCAAGGTTGCCGGCGTGCCGCGTGCGTGTTGAGGCGGTTGCAGGGCGTTGAGCCGCACAAGCGTGGAAATCCGGACACACGAGCGTGGATTTTTGGACGCTTGTTGAATGAGCGTGGATAATCTCCCGTTTTTGGCTCGTAAGGGGGCTCAAAGTGGGAGATTTTCCACGCTCATCTTGCGGGTGCGATACAGCGGCGATCAGGCGCTGATGATGTGGGGTAGCGGCAGGTCGTGGGCGTCGGTGGGAACGTGGCCGACACGCTGCTCGTCAAAGGCTGTGCCGATGATTTGACATGCGGACGAGAGCATGGGCAGGTAGCGGTCATAGCAGCCGCCGCCGTAGCCCAGGCGCGCGCCGGCGCGGTCGAATGCTACGAGCGGCACGATAATCATGTTGAGAGCCTCGGCAGGCACGATAGGGAAGCGACCGCTGTCGATGTCTGTGGCCGCGAAGGCCCGCGTGGGGTGGGCGATAAACGGCGCCGCGGACGCATCGTCGGCGGCAACTGCCCGCATGCACATGCGCTGGCCACAAGCTACGGCGTCTGTTGCCGAGAACATGCACGGATAGGCCACGCGCCAGCCGTGTTTGGCGGCCGCAGCGGCAAACGCGGCTGGGTCGACCTCGGAACCCATCGCGGCATAGACGGCAACGGTGTGCGGCGCTGCGGTACCCAAGTGATCCAACAGCTCAACAAGCCGCGCACAGATAACGGCAGACTTCGCTGCCCGCACATCCAAATCAAGAGCGTCGCGCCGAGCAATCACCGCCTTCCGCAACTCGGCCTTGTCCATCCCAACCTCCTCTAGCAAACCTACCAAAAAGGGACAGGTTTATTTTGGCAGGTTTTATCTGGGCAAACAGCAAAAACAACCACGAAGGGAACACAGACACCCTCGTGGTTGTTTTGATGGCGACTCGTCTCTATTACAACGCCGCGGCGATTGCTTCGGCCACAAATTTGTTAAGCGATTCACCCTTCTTTGCCGCCGCCAGTGCTGCCTGCTTGTGAAGCTCGGAGCCTGTTCTCACATTGAATGAGCCCTTAAAAGCCCGCTCTGGTTCCTTGCCCTTTTCGGCACAAAACTCAAGGTAATCGTCGACGGCGTCGTGGAAGCATCGCTCCACTTCTTCAACCGTGGAGCCTTCAAATACAATTGCGTCCCTAATGCCGGCGACCATACCTGTCAGCACGTGCTGTTCGGCATCGAACTCGACCGGGGCGAAATAACCCTTGTAAGCCAAAACGTTACTCATGGCTGCCTCCGACATCTTGTAGAAATCGAACGATGTTTCGGATGGTTCCCGCCGTCAATTCGTCAGATGGATGGGGTGCGTGCATCACGAACATTCTGCCGTCCGATGGCCTGTAGAAGCGAATGCGCGATCCGGATGTCCTGCCTTTGTTGTCCATTTCAAAGCCATATGAAGCCATAACTTTAAGAAAGTCAGCAAATCTATACGTTGAAGGACAGCTAAGCAGCTGGGCGATGAGTTTGTCGATCCGAGCCATCCTGCCTCACATCCCGCAACTATATTATAGTTGCAATTTAATCCCGAAGCAATCACCCATACTATAGAACACATGTACGTATAGAACAAGTGTTCGAACCGCCACAAAGGTACCTGTCCCCTTTGTGGCGGTTTTGCTTGCTGTGGTTATGCCAGCAGGTCGACTACGTTAAAGCCGGCGTTGCTCTTGGCGATGACGTCTCGGCCGCCAAAGACGCAGGTGGGTGAGACGGCTGCGATGCGCGTCACGTCGGCGCCGAGCGAGCGAAGCTCACCAGGCGTGGCGGCGAGCATCTGGGCGCGGCGCTCCTCGCGTGCGTGCGGATCGAGCCCGGCCAGGTAGGTCGTGTTGCGGCGCTTGGTGAGCGCGTACGGCTTCACCGGCGCGTCCATGCCGCTCACGCAGCTCACGATAAAGCCCTCAAAGGCGGCCTCGTCGGGCTCAAAGCTGGCGAGCCATTCGCCTGCGCGCGCCACGCGCTCAATCGAGGGGTCGATTGCCGGGTCGCGGTAGGTGTAGAACGCCGCCTGACGCTCGCCGGCCGCGCGGAATCCGCAGCCGTACGCACCGCCCTTCACGCGGATCTCGTTCCACAGGTAGTCGTAGGAGAGCGCGTTGGCGGCAACCGCCCAGGCGCCCGTCACGTCGATGCCCAGACGACGAGGGTCGCACGCGCTTGCCGCAAAGCAGATATCGCTGGGGATGACAAAAGCCTCGTGGCGGTCGCGCGGCGTCGGCACCACGAGCGCGTCGCGGCCGGCATCGGCGCCGTCGCCCGCGCCCAGCCCCAGGTCGCCCGCGGCGTCCCAGTACGCATCAAAGTCCTCATCGCTGCCGGTAAAGCTCGCCAGGCAACCGTCGACCACAAAGACGCGGCCCGCCAGCTCGGCAAGCTTGGCGCGCAGGTCGTCCAGGCGCTCGTCAAAGTGGTCGAGCAGATCGCGCAGGAACAGATAGAAATCCACGCCCGAAAGCTGCTCGCGCACCACGGCCGAAGGCGAACTGTAGCTCATAGCGCGACCGAGCGCCGCCGAGTGACCGTTGTTGATAAAGCCCTGCTCAAGCCCAATGCGAATCTGCGTGAGCACGTCGCGTACGCGGTCGGCGTCGGCATCGAGCAAAAGCGTGCTCGACCACACCTCGCGCGGCAGGCTTGCCAGCGCATCGATCTTCTCGGACAGGGCGCCGGCGCTCACCAGCAGGTAGGGGCGCACGCCGTCCACGTCGGGTTGGGTCATGACTTCGGTCGTAAAGCTCAAAAAGCCCAGCTTGCCAGCGAGCAAGTTGTCGAGTTCCTCGGCCGAGTGCTCGCTCGTGGGCAGCTGTTTGAGCAGGCGGCAGAGCAGTGTCACATAGGGCAGGTCCTCAAATGCGACGCAGCTTAGGTCGAAATACTGCATGGCGTAGGCCAGATGGTTGGTGGGGATGCCGTGGCGCAGACAGGGGATGGGCGCGGTCGTGTCCACGACCAGCGGCGGCTCGGGGCGCGCCTCGCCAATGTCGGACACGCGCAGGCGCGGCAGCGTGGCCTTGGCCTCGGGTGTGTCCTCCGCCTCCTGCGCGGCACGCAGCACGGCCGTGCGCTCGACCACGTCGGCCAGCTCGGCATTGGTCATGGCATCGCGCTTGGCTGCCAGCTCGGCGGCCTCGGCGCTCTCCGAACCCTCGGCGGCATCCACCGGCACCAGCTCGACCAGCGCCATGTGATCGTTTTCCAGCACCAGCTCGCGCAGCAGGTCCTCAAAATAGCTGCCGTCCAGCTCGCCACGCAGCTCCTCGTACACCGGGCCGTACTTGAGCGCCAGCGTCGCGGCGTCGTCATCGTAGAGCCAGGTGCTCAGCGCATCGCACGCAATGGCCACGCCGTCGGCGATACCGTAGTCGCGCTGGCGCAGGTCGTATTCGTTGCTGCTGATGATGGCTTCCAGGCGCTCGCGTGGAACGCCATGCTCGCATAGGTCGCGGCAGGCGCCCTGGAACACGCGGCGCAGCTCGCGCGCCACGCCGGGCTGCGCGTTTTGCAGCATGATGAGCTCGTAGGGCTGCAGGCTCTCGGCCGCGGTGTAGCTCACCACGTTGCCGCCCAGGCCGGCGGACAGAATGGCTTTCTTAACCGGCGCTTCGTTGGAGCCCAGCAGTGCCTCAAACAGGATATCCGCCGCGATCGTGCGTTTGCGGTCGAGCGCGCTGCCCAGCACCAGGCCCAGGCCTACCAGGGCATTCTCGGGTGTAGTGGCCATCTCGACGCGCTTGTACTCGCAGGTCACGGGCGCCTGCACGCCCAGCGGATTGGGTGCCAGCGTGGACGGGTCCTCGCCGGCGGCAACGGCTGCGTCCATGCGGCGGCTCGCGGCGCTCGGCTGCGACAGATAGCGCTCGTCCAAAAAGGCCAGTGCGCGGTCCACGTCCAGGTCGCCGTAGAGCGTGATGTAGGAGTTGGAAGGATTGTAGTGGCGCGCATGCGTGTCCAGAAACTGCTCGTAGGTGAGCGCGGGAATCGCGCGCGGGTCGCCGCCGCTCTCGTGCGCATAGGCGGTGTCGGGATAGAGCGCGGCGTTGACGGCGTCGTCCAGCACGCTCATGGGGTCGGACAGCGCGCCCTTCATCTCGTTGAACACCACGCCGTTATAGCGCAGCGTGCCCTCGCGCAGGCTCGCGGCGTCGCCCTCGCCTTCGGCGCCCTCCGGCAGGTCCAGCTCGTAGTGCCAGCCCTCCTGCTCAAAAATGGTGGGTTTGGTATAGATGGCCGGGTTGAACACCGCGTCCAGGTACACGTCCATCAGGTTGTACAAATCCTGCTCGTTGGTGGTGGCAACGGGGTAGATGGTCTTGTCGGGGTAGGTCATGGCGTTGAGGAACGTCTGCATGGAGCTCTTGATCAGGTCGACAAACGGCTCCTTGACGGGGAACTTTGCCGATCCGCACAGCACCGAGTGCTCAAGAATATGGAACACGCCGGTGGAATCGGCCGGCGGCGTCTTAAAGCCAATGGCAAAGGCCTTGTTTTCGTCGTCGCACGCCAGGTACAGCAGGCGAGCGCCCGAGGCGGTGTGGCGCAGCACGTAGGCGTCCGAGTCGAGCTCGGGCACGGTCTCGCAGCGCTCGACGGCAAAGCCGTGGCAGGTAGTGCCGGGCACCAGCAGTGCGGCGGCAGCGGCGCGCGGGTCGGTTGAGGTGGTGGGCATGTGCAGTCTCCTTTGACGCCCCAGCGGGGGCGAATCGAGTCGAATCCTCGAGAGTATACCCATATGGGACCCTCGACCAATCTGCCGGATGAGCGTGGATTTTCGGACACACGAGCGTGGAAATTCGGACGCCCGCCGAATGAGAGTGGATTTTCGGACGGAATCAGCCTCAAAACCCCCAAAACCGTCCAAATATCCACCCTCATTTCCCGACCGTCCAAAATCCACGCTCATCCGCCGCCCGCACATCTCTCATCTCTCATTCGTCACGAATACGAGAGATAACAGAAAGACGAGAGATAAATATGAGAGATAACTGAGCAGCAAAGAGACAAGCAATCATAGTATTATCTCAATATCGATTGTTCTACCAGCAAAAACATGTTTATATGAAACAGATGGCAGACATCTTATCTTTTATCTCTCACTCATCTCTAATATGAGAGATAACAGAAAGATGAGAGATAATTACGAGAGATAACTGAGAGACGAAGGAAATCCATTCGCGGCATTCTTCGCAGAACCGAGCGAAAGGACGTGCAGATGAACGAAAACGAACTGACCGGTCTGCTCGAGTCTTTAAGGCGCATGGGCTCGGACGATCTTAACGTCGAGGTCAAGGAGAGCACCACAACGCTTTCCCGCGACGTATGGGAAACGGTCAGCGCTTTCGCAAACACCGCCGGCGGCATCATCGTACTCGGAGTGAGCGAGCGCGCGGGTTTTGTCCCAGTTGCAAACTTTGAGACCGAGAAAGTGCTCAACCAATTCGTGGCGGGCATGGGCGATGCCGGCGGTCGCGGAAAGCTGGCCAATCCGCCCAAATACACCATTGAGCGCGTGGAGCTCCAGGGCACCGTGGTTCTGGTCATCACGATTGAGGAGCTCGACCCGTCGAGCAAGCCTTGCTATGTCATAGAGCGGGGCGCTCAAGGTGGCAGCTACAAACGCATCGATGACAAAGATGTCCCGCTTTCGTCGACCGAGGTGCTCGCATTGGCGTCATACGGTCGAGCGACTCCGAGCGATCGCGACGCGGTGGCGGGCGCGGGCGCGGACGATCTCGACGAGGCGCTGGTCGACCGTACGATAGATCGGGCTTTCTCGTTGACGCCTCGAGCGATGCGCGGCGCGCCGGACAAACAAACGAAGCTGGAGCGCCTAAATTTCCTTGATTCCCAGGGCAATGTCACCAAGGCTGGACTCCTAGTTGCGGGCACCTACCCTCAGCAGTTTTATCCCAAGCTCTTTATCGACATGGCTGTCTATGCGGGGACCCGGAAAGGCACGGCGGGGTCGCTGAGGTTCATGGACCGCACAATCTGAGAGGGCTCGTTGGGCGAGATGATCTCGGATGCTGGCGCGGCCGCCGCCAAGA
>URYW01000010.1 GCA_900552145.1 uncultured Collinsella sp.
TTTTTTTTCTTTTTCTATTTTTTTCTTTTTTTTCTTTTCTTCTCCCCCCCCCCCCCCCTCTTCCCCCCCCCCCCCCCCCCGCCGCGTTTTGTTTTTGTGCCGTATAATGACCACTACCTATGACGCGATACAAAAGAAAGGTGTTTGCCCATGCAGGCACAGAAGGCGGAGGGAACCCGCGACCTTATCGGCGCCGAGATGCGCGCCTGGCAAAAGATGCAGCAGATTGCGGCCGGCGTGTTCGAGCCGTTTGGTTTTAAGCCCATCGAGACGCCCGCGATCGAGCAGGTTGACGTGTTTGTCCACGGTATCGGCCAGTCGACCGACGTCGTGCGCAAGGAGATGTTCCGCGTGTTTAGCGGCGCCAACCTGGAGCGCGTCTTTACCGAAGGCACCGACACCAAGCTTAAGCCCAAGCAGCGCCTGGCCCTTCGTCCCGAGGGCACGGCCGGTGTGGTGCGCGCCGTCGTGGAGAACAACCTGGTGCCCCAGGGCTCCACGCCGTTTAAGGCCTATTACGCCGAGGCCATGTTCCGTGGCGAGCGTCCCCAGAAGGGTCGCCTGCGCCAGTTCCACCAGGTGGGCATCGAGTGGCTCGGCGCTCCCGATCCGGCTGCCGACGCCGAGTGCATCATCATGCTCATGGAGTTCTACAAGCGCCTGGGCTTCGATCTGTCCAAGCTCCGTCTGCTCATTAACTCGATGGGCGATGCGCAGTGCCGTCCGGCCTATCGCGAGCAGGTTAAGCAGTTCATTCTCGACCACGCCGACGAGATGTGCGACGAGTGCCGCGAACGCGCCGAGCTCAACCCGCTGCGCGCCTTCGACTGCAAGAACGACCATTGCCGCGAGATCATGGCCGACGCCCCGCTGATGGGCGACAACCTGTGCGACGAGTGCCGCGAGCACTACGAGCAGGTCAAGCGCTATCTGGACGCCGCCGGTATCGAGTATGTCGAGGATCCCACCCTGGTGCGCGGCCTGGACTACTACACCCGTACCGTCTTTGAGGTCGAGGCTCCCGGCGCCGGCGTCGGCTCCATCGGTGGCGGCGGTCGCTATGACGGCCTCGTCGAGCTCGAGGGCGGCAAGCCCACGGCGGGCGTCGGCTTCGCTGTCGGTTTTGAGCGCGCCCTGCTGGCCCTGCAGGCCTTTGGCAGCGACCTGGGTGCCGAGGAGGTCCCGTGCGTCTACGTCGCCAACGCCGGCAAGGAGCTGCGTCAGAACGTCTTTACCATTACGCAGGGGCTTCGCGCCGCAGGGATTGTGACCGAGGCGGACTATCAGGGCCGTTCGCTCAAGGCTCAGTTTAAGCAGGCCGACAAGGTGGGCGCCAAACTCATCCTGGTCCTGGGCGGCGACGAGCTTGCCGCCGGTAAGGTCAAGGTGCGCGACATGGAGAGCCATGAAGAGGCCCTTGCCGATCTGGCCAACGTTGTCGAGGCAGTTCGCGAGCGCCTGTAGCGCATCATTTTGAACTGCGGGTCCGCCAACACGTCCCGCTCGCGGCGAATGATTGTTACGGGGGTGTTTCGCATTTATGCGGAATGCCCCCGTTTGTGTATGCCGTCCACCGAGAAATACGACCATTTAGAGCAAAAACCCTTGCAATGCAGAAAATACTTTTGTGTGGTAAAGCGCAATCAGTGTCGAAAGTATTTCTCAAGCGCCTATAATGAATACCGCATGTTACGTGCATAGAAGGAGGAATGGGAGGAAACGTGGCTGAGAACCTAAGCAACCAGTCTGTACCCGAAGCCGCGGCGCGCGTCGCTGCCGTGGTCAACCGCCTCGTTAACCGAATCGGCTCGAATGCCGAGTCCAGGGAGCGTCTCGCCGAGATCGAGATCCCCGAGGAGCTGCGCGATAATCTGGCGCTGTTCCTGCGTCTGGAGCGCCGTGTGCTTAGCGAGTATGATCCCGAGATCGCGGACCTGTTCGACAAGATTTTGACAGCCGAGATTGTGGCCAATGCTGGCAACCCCGGTAGCCGCGCTGCCGACGAGTCCGTTGACGAGCAGGGCGTGCCCACTGCCGACGAGCCCACCGCCGTGGCGTTTCGCGAAGTCGTCGATCTGATCGACAGCCTGCCGCTCGATAAGCAACAGGTCATTGTCCGCGCCTTTACGAGCTTCTTCCATCTGGCAAACCTGTCGGAGGAGAACTACCGTGTGGCGCAGCTGCGCGAGCGCGAGGCCGGCGCATCGACCGATACCGAGGTCGATCCCGCCAACGAGCTCACCGTCGCCTATCACCAGCTGGTGAATGAGCTGGGCGTCGAGGGCGCCAACGAGCTGCTCGACAAGCTCGAGTTCCACCCTGTCTTTACCGCACATCCCACCGAGGCCCGTCGCAAGGCCGTCGAGGGCAAGATTCGCCGTATCTCCAACCTGCTGGAGGAGCGTCCGCGTCTGGGCGGCTCCGACCTGGTGGAGAACGAGCGCCATATGCTGCAGGAAATCGACGCCCTGGTGCGTACGAGCCCCATCGCGCTCAAGAAGCCCACGCCGGTCGAGGAAGCCGATACCATCATCGACATCTTCGATAACACGCTGTTCGACGTTATCCCCGTCATCTATCGTCGTTTTGACGACTGGGTGCTGGGCGACAAGGCCGGTACCGTGCCGCCGCTGTGCCCGGCGTTCTTCCATCCCGGCAGCTGGATCGGTTCCGACCGCGACGGTAACCCCAACGTCACCGCCAAGGTGAGCCGTGAGGTCGCCGCCAAGTACTTCACCCACATGGTGCTCAAGCTCGAGGACAAGTGCCGCCGCATCGGCCGCAACCTGACGCTCGAGGCCACCTACAGCAAGCCGTCTGCCGAGCTCATCAACCTGTGGAACCATCAGGTCGAGATGAGCCCTCGGTACACGGCCCGCGCCGAGCTGATCTCCGAGCACGAGCCGCATCGCGCCGTCATGCTCGTCATGGCCGACCGCCTGAACGCCACCGTGCGCCGCATCACCGACACCATGTACCACAGCGCCGATGAGTTCCTGGAGGACTTGCGCGTCGTCCAGCGTTCGTTGGCTGCCTGCGGTGCCGTCCGTGCCGCCTACGGTCCGGTGCAGACCATCATCTGGCAGGTCGAGTCCTTTGGCTTCCATATGGTCGAGATGGAGTTCCGTCAGCACTCCGTGGTGCATGCCCGCGCCCTCAAGGATATCCACGAGAATGGTATCCATGGCGATCTGCAGCCCATGACGCGCGAGGTCATCGACACCTTCCGCGCTATCGGCTCCATCCAAAAGCGCTACGGCAAGAAGATGGCGCACCGCTACATCATCTCGTTTACCAAGAGCGCCCAGCATGTGGCCGACGTCTTTGAGCTTGCCCACCTGTCCTTCGCACACGAGGAGGATGTCCCCGAGCTCGATGTGATCCCGCTGTTCGAGCAGCTCGAGGACCTCGAGGGCTGCGTCGACGTGCTCGACCAGATGCTCACGCTGCCCGTGGTGCAGAAGCGCCTTGCCCAGACCAACCGCCGCATGGAGGTCATGCTGGGCTATTCCGACTCCTCCAAGGATGCCGGTCCTACCACGGCCATGCTCGCGCTGCACTCCGCGCAGGAGCGCATCGCCAAGTGGGCAGAGAAGAACGATATCGACCTGGTGCTCATGCACGGTCGCGGCGGTGCCGTGGGCCGTGGCGGCGGCCCGGCCAACAAGGCCGTGCTGGCGCAGCCCAAGGGTTCGGTCAACTGCTTCTTTAAGCTCACCGAGCAGGGCGAGGTCATCTTTGCCCGTTACGGCAACCGCACGTTGGCTCAGCGCCATGTTGAGTCCGTTGCCGCCGCAACGCTTTTGCAGTCGGCCCCGAGTGTCGAGAAGACCAACACCGAGACCACGCAGAAGTTCTGGGATATGGCCGAGAAGCTCAACGCCGCAAGCCACGAGCGCTATCTGGACCTGCTGAACACCGAGGGCTTAACACCGTGGTTCTCGACCGTGACGCCGTTGACCGAGGTCGGTCTGCTGCCGATCGGCTCGCGTCCTGCCAAGCGCGGCTTGGGTGCCAAGTCGCTCGACGACCTGCGTACCATTCCGTGGATCTTCAGCTGGAGCCAGGCGCGCATCAATCTGGCCGCGTGGTACGGCCTGGGTACCGCCTGCGAGCAGTTTGGCGATCTGGACCAGCTTAAGGCTGCCTACCAGGAGTGGCCGTTCTTCCGCACCTTTATCGACAACATCGAGATGTCGATCGCCAAGACCGACCAGCGCATCGCTAAGATGTATCTGCACCTGGGCGATCGCCAGGATCTGTCCGAGAAGGTCTTCACCGAGATGCAGCTCACGCGTAAGTGGGTCCTTGCCATCGTCGGTGACGAATGGCCGCTGCAGCGCCGCCGCGTGCTCGGCTGCGCTGTCCGCGTGCGTAACCCCTACGTTGACGCCCTGTCCATTGCCCAGGTCCGCGCCCTTCGCGAGGTGCGTATGAACCAGGATGAGATGGCCGAGGAGAAGAAGGCCGAGTACATGAGCCTGATTCTTTCGACTGTGACCGGCGTCTCGGCAGGTCTGCAGAACACGGGGTAATCGATAGCCCTGTAGTCGTCCGGGCCCGCCATTAGTTTACTTTTAGGCACGTCCTCAGACATGCAAGAAGCCCTCGCTGCGCACTTCGTGCGGCGAGGGCTTCTTGCGTCCTGCGGAGTGTGCCTAAAAGTAGACTAATGGCGGGCCCTGCGATGTCCGGTCTTCGGCGGATTACTGGCTGGGGGAATTAATGGCGCGCTTCGCGCGTTTGGAAGGGGCTTCGTGCTGCGGAGTGCATTCAGAGGGAAACCCATCGGGTCCTTTCGTCCTCGGTTTACGGCGGATCAGCCGCTGGGTGAGGGTGGTGCTTGGGACGACGTGCAAAAAACGGAGTTTTCAGCAGCCAAAGATTGGTGCATAAGGCTATGGGTGACGTTCGCGGCCCCTGTTGATGCTTTTGCACGACGATTGGGCTTTGGCGATGTTCATATATGGCTGGTTTCTCGCCGCATGCTATCCAGATGGGACGAGTCATGAGGACTATCTACCTTTTGAAAGACTTTTGACACCAAAATCTTATCCCGCGATGCTGAATACTCGCAAAAATGCACGCTCCGGAGGGTACCACCCTGTTACGGCTAGAAATCCATGCGCCATTTTATGCAATTAATTAACGCATTTATGCAAAATGGCTTACGTGCGTACGTCTCGGGCTAGATGTTTGCCTCGGCGCTGCGTAAATCATCCTGTCTATAGTGTCTTTGACAGGCGGCTGCGGTCCCGTTTGGGGTCGCGGCCGTTTTGTTGTGGGTCAAATATGAACGTTGTGTTAATGACTCGGTGGACGGTGGTGTTTTTCGGTGAGCGGCGTATCCTTCCAACGGTTTATCTAGTGTGTCAGTTGAAAGGAAGAGGGCGCTCGTCATTGTTTGAATGTGAACTGCCGTTTGACCACAAGACGTTGCATTTGGAGCTCGAGGATAAGAATTTCGCGGGTGTGATGGAAGGTCATCAAAACGAGTTTAAGACCACGAAATCGCAGGAAGAGCTGGTAGAGGAGTCGCTTGCCAACCCTTATGGCTCGCCTTCGCTCGAGGAGCTTTGTGCTGGCAAGAAGGATATTGTCATCATTAGCTCCGACCATACGCGTCCCGTTCCTTCGCGTGTGACGATGCCTATTCTGCTGCATCACATCCATTCCGCTGCGCCTGAGGCGCGCGTTCGCATTCTGGTTGCTACGGGTATGCATCGTCCGTCGACGCACGAGGAGCTCGTCAACAAGTACGGCGAGGAGATCGTTGCCAACGAGGAAATCGTTATGCACGTTGCGACTGATGACAGCATGATGAAAAAGATCGGCACCCTGCCTTCTGGTGGCGAGTGCATCATCAACAAGATTGCCGTCGATTGCGATCTGCTGCTTGCCGAGGGCTTTATTGAGCCGCACTTCTTTGCTGGTTTCTCTGGTAGCCGCAAGTCCGTCCTGCCTGGCATCGCCAGCTACAAGACCATCATGTACAACCACAACGGTCAGTTTGTGAACGATTCTCATTCGCGCGCCGGCAACCTGTGCCACAACCACGTGAGCGAGGACATGTTTGCCGCTGCCGAAATGGCTCACCTTGCCTTTGTGCTCAACGTGGTGCTCAACGGCAAGCACGAGGTCATTGGCTCCTTCGCTGGCGACATCCATAAGGCACACGAGGCTGGCTGCGAGTTCGTGAAGAGCCTTGCCGGCGGTGAGCCCGTCGAGTGCGAGATTGCCATCACCACCAACGGTGGCTACCCTCTCGACCAGAACATCTACCAGGCCGTGAAGGGCATGTGCGCTGCCGAGGCCACGCTTCCCGAGGGCGGTGTGATCATCGACGTCGCCGGTTGTGCCGACGGTCACGGCGGCGAGGGCTTCTATCACAACATCGCCGACAACGATCCGGCAGAGTTTGAGCGCGCCTGTATCGACCGTCCTAAGGACGAGACCCTGCCCGACCAGTGGACGAGCCAGATCTTTGCCCGCATCCTGGCGCATCACCCTGTGATCATGGTCACCGACCTGTGCGATCACCAGATGATCAAGGATATGCACATGACGCCGGTCAACACCCTCGAGGAGGCGCTCAAGCTCGCCTTTGAGATGAAGGGTGCCGATGCCAAGGTGGCCGTTATTCCCGATGGCCTGGGCGTTGTTGTCGCTCAGCACTAGCGCGCGGCCTAAACGAATCGTTTATAACCGACAAGAAAGATAAGGTTTTATGCTTACCAAACTCCTCTGCGAATTCGGCGCAACGGCCCTCATGATCATCTTTGGCGTGGGCGTGCACTGCGATACCGTGCTTAAGGGCACCAAGTATCAGGGCTCCGGCCACAGGTTTGCCATCACCACTTGGTCTTTTGGCATCTCGGTCTGCCTGTTTGTCTTTGGCGGCGCCGTGTGCATGAACCCGGCTATGGTGCTTGCCCAGTGCATCGTAGGCCTGGTGCCGTGGAGCAGCTGCATCCCCTTCATGATTGCCGATATGCTCGGCGGCTTTGTGGGCGCCGTAATCGCTTGGCTTATGTATGCCGATGAGTTCAAGGCTTCCGAGGGCGTCGTCGACCCCATTGCCCAGCGCAACATCTTCTCGACCAACCCCACCACCGAGGGTACGAACTATGCCCGTAACTTCTTCTGCGAGGCTATCTGCACCTTTGTGTTCATCAGCGCCATCCTTGCTGCCGCTAGTCGCGCCGGCGAGAACGTTCTGATGCTTGCCATCTGCGTCGGTCTGATCGTTTGGGCCGTTGGCATGGGCATGGGTGGCATCACCGGCTTCGCCATGAACCAGGCTCGTGACCTTGGTCCTCGCATGGCCTATCAGGTGCTGCCGATCAAGAACAAGGCTGACAACAACTGGAAGTACGGCCTGCTTGTTCCTGGCATCGCTCCGTTTGTCGGTGCCGCTCTGGCCGCGCTGTTTGTGCACGGTTTCTTGGGCATGTTCTAGTCTGAGGCTACATAGTTGTCCGCTGGCCGCATGGGGTAACTTCTCAGCGCGTCCTCGGACATGCAAAAAGGCTCGCTGCGCACTTCGTGCGGCGAGCCTTTTTGCGTCCTGCGGAATGCGCTGGGAAGTTACCCCATGCGGCCAGCTGCGGGGTCTTTGTTGCGTTCGTACAAGCAACCCAACATATATATATCTGAATTTGGATGGGAGGGGCTTGTTGCTGGTAGGGGCGTTGGGCTGCTGTCGACACTTTGGGATGGATTGTGCTTTGGGTTCGGGTCTTTGAGATGAGGGCGGAACTTTGGGATAAGGGGTTTACTTAGTTGAAGAGGGGCTTTATGGCTGATAAGTAGTCTTTGGCTACGTCGGCTTTGTCTGCTTGGAAGTTGTGCCAGGCCCACCATTGGACGGTGGCTACGAAGCTTGAGGCTATGTGGTGTAGTAAGAAACTGCGGTCCATGGTGCCAGCGGGGCCTGTGGAGTCGGCGGGGACGGTTTCGGCTGCTCGTGACATGATGGTCTTGCGTAAGCAGTCGGCGAAGATGCGTGAGCCGGCGCCCGCTACGAGGGCACGTACGCCCTGGCGGCGCTCCCAGAGGTTGTTGAGGATATGCTCGACTTGTACGAGCGGATCATCGAGCGGTGTGCCATCGTCGTCGAGAGCGTGGGTGCAGATGTCGCTCACGAGTTCGGACAGTAGGTCATCTTTGCTCTTGAAGAGGCCGTAGAATGTCGCGCGGCCTACGTGAGCGCGCGCGATGATGTCGCCGACGGTAATCTTGCCGTAGTCCTCTTCGCGTAGCAGCTCGGAGAACGCCGCAACGATGGCAGCGCGGCTTTTTTCTTTGCGGGCATCCATGGCTATGCATCCATGTGAACAAGCAGGCAACGGAGCGTGCCGGAGCAGCCCTCGTAGGGGCGCTTGCCGGCGCCGTAGCCGACGGCCTCGATGCGGTAGCGGGCCGGCAGATGATCGGACGTGCGCAGCGCGGCGACGATGGCGGCGCCCGTGGGCGTTACGAGCTCGCCGGCGACCGGTGCGGGCGTGAGGGCGATATTGCCCGCCTGGCACAGGTTGACGACAGCGGGGACGGGAATGGGCATAAGGCCGTGGGCACAGTGGATGGTGCCGTGACCCTCGGAGAGCGACTCGACAACGATGTCCTCAATACCCAGGTCATCGAGGCAGATTGCGACAGAGCAGACGTCGACGATGGAGTCGACGGCGCCCACCTCGTGGAACATGACGGTCTCGGGCGTTTTGCCGTGGGCCTTGGCCTCGGCGGCGGCGAGCGCGGTAAAGATGGCGAGGGCGCGGCGCTTGGCGCCATCGCTTAACTGCGAGCCATCGATGATGGCGGTGACGTCTGCCAAAGAGCGGTGGTGATGATGGTGGTGGGTGTGATGGTGACCCTCGTGGCCATGACCGTGGGCCTCATGGTCATGCTCGTGGCAGTGCTCGTGTTCGTGCTCGCCATGATCATGATGGTGGTGCTCATGCTCGTGCATGTGCTCGGCAGCTGCTTCGTTGCCGTAGAGCCAGGCCATGTCGTGGTCGTGGTTCTCGAGCTCCTCTGCAAGCTGAACGTCAAAGTCGCAGGCGTCGATGCCATGCTTGTTTACGCGTGTAACGGCAATCTCAAAGCCGCCGACCGGAAGCGTGGCGAGCTGCTCGCGCAGATGCTCCTCGCTGGCGCCCAGGTCGAGCAGGGCCGCGACGGTCATGTCGCCGCTGATGCCCGAGGTGCCGTCGATGATAAGCGTGTGCTGATGATTGGACATGGAATGCTCCTTAACGGGCGCAGGACGTGCCGGCGCTCAGATGATTGATAAGACTTGCCTGGTAGGCGGCACCGAAGCCGTTGTCGATGTTGACGACCGAAACGCCGCTGGCGCAGGAGTTGAGCATGGCGAGCAGTGCGGCCACGCCGCCAAAGCTCGCGCCATAGCCCACGCTGGTGGGGACGGCGATGACCGGACAGCTCACAAGGCCTCCGATGACGCTCGCCAGGGCGCCTTCCATGCCGGCGATGGCGATGACCACCTGCGCCTGAGCAAGTTCCTCAGCATGAGCGAGCAGGCGGTGCAGGCCGGCGACACCCACGTCGTAGAGGCGATCGACCTTGTTGCCGTAGAACTCGGCCGTCAGTGCCGCCTCTTCGGCGACGGGCAGGTCGCTCGTGCCGGCGCAGGCGATGACGATGCGTCCGTTGCCGGTAGGGGAGGGCTTGCCACCTACCAGGGCGAGCTGGGCGTCCGGGACATATCCCAGGTCGATGTCGTTGCCGAGGAGCTCAGCGGTGCGCGCGGCTTTTTCGGCATCCAAGCGTGTGACCAGGATGCGCTCCTGGCCTGCATCGCGCAGCGCCTCGATAATGGCGGCAATTTGCTCGGCGGTTTTACCAGCACCGTAGACAACCTCGCCGGCTCCCTGGCGCACTCCGCGCGAAAGATCGAGCTGCGCAAAGCCCAAATCGGCGGTCGGAGCCGTCTGGATGCGCGTAAGGGCGACTGCCGGGGTGACTGATCCGCCGGCAACATCGCTCAGCAGCTGCTCAAGATCTCGCTTATCCATATATGTTCCCTTCGACGGCGCAAAGTCTAGCACTCATAGGGTATGTTTCCGAACACTAAGACAAAATTGTTCGGAAACTATAGGACAGACTAATTCAATTGTTAGGCTGATCGACTAGTCACGCAGGATGATGTCCATGGCGAGCATCAGGTTGCGTTCGTCGATGGCGAACGGGGCGGCTTCGCGCGTCTTGGGCTTGGCGCAAAATGCGATGCCCGTGCCCGCGGCCTGAATCATGGGGATGTCGTTGGCGCCGTCGCCGATTGCCACGGTATGGGCCATGTCGACACCGCACTCAACTGCCCAGTCCAGCAGCTGGATGAGCTTGAACTCCTTGGTCACGATGTCTGCCGCCAGCTTGCCGGTGAGCTTGCCGTCTACGACTTCCAGGCGGTTGGCCAGGCAAAAATCGATGCCCGCGGCGGCCACGATCTTGTCGGCGACCTCGTGGAAGCCGCCGCTCACCACGCCGACCTTCCAGCCCTTGCTGTGTGCCGAGCGCACAAGCTCCAGCGCGCCGGGGGTAAACGTCACGCGCTCAAAGGTGCGCTCGAACACGCTCTCGTCCAGGCCGGCGAGTAGCCCCACGCGCTCCTCGAGCGCTTGCTTAAAGTCCAGCTCGCCGCGCATAGCGCGTTCGGTGATCTGTGCCACCTGCTCGCCCACGCCGGCCTCCTCGCCCAAAAGATCGATGACCTCCTGGTTGATGAGCGTGGAGTCGATATCCATAACGATGAGGCGTGCAGTCATGACGGGCCTTTCCAAGTGCTGTTTTATTGGGGCATATTGTCGCACGTGACGAGCGCGGGCGGGTGCCGCGGCGCGTCAATTGTTTCGTCTCCGTCAAGTCTTTGGGCAGGAGCTACTTTTCCGCGGCACATCGACACAGGTGCGATAAGATAGAACGCCATGTCTGGCTGCGCGGTTTACGCAGGCTGGGCAAATCTGTACGACGCCGCCCGGAACGACACGGGGCGGCACAGATCCATAAAGGAGGATCACTGGTATGAGCCAGACCCGTCCCATCGACGAGCATTCCATGCACACCCGTACCTGCGGCGAACTTCGCCGCGAGAACGTGGGCGAAGAGGTCACCCTCACCGGTTGGGTGAGCCGTCGCCGTGACCACGGCGGCCTTATTTTCTGCGACCTTCGTGACCGCGAGGGCATCACGCAGCTCACCTTCGACCCCGAGCACTCCGACGGCGACGCCTTTAAGATCGCCGAGACCATGCGTCCCGAGTGGCCCATCAAGATTCACGGCGTCGTGCGCTCCCGTGGCGAGGAGACCACCAACGCCAAGCTCGCGACCGGCGAGATCGAGGTCCTGACCGACCACGCCGAGGTGCTCAACACTTCTGTTACCCCGCCGTTCCAGATCGAGGACGGCATCGAGACGAGCGAGGACACCCGTCTGCGTTATCGCTATCTGGACCTCCGTCGTCCCGAGATGATGGCCAACCTCAAGCTGCGCTCCGACTTTACCTTTGCCATTCGCGAGGCGCTGCACAACCGTGAGTTCATGGAGGTCGAGACGCCCTCCCTGTTCAAGTCCACTCCCGAGGGCGCCCGCGACTTCATCGTCCCCAGCCGCATCCAGCCGGGCAACTTCTACGCTCTGCCGCAGTCCCCGCAGCTTCTGAAGCAGCTGCTCATGGTCGGTGGCGTCGAGCGCTACTACCAGGTTGCCAAGTGCTTCCGCGACGAGGACCTGCGTGCCGACCGTCAGCCAGAGTTCACCCAGGTCGATATCGAGATGTCTTTCGTGGACCAGAACGATGTCATGAGCGCGCTCGAAGAGGTCCTGTCCGATGCCTTCGGCCGCATGGGCGTCGAGATGCCCACGCCGCTGCGTCGCATGGACTACTGGGAGGCCATGGACACCTATGGCTCCGACAAGCCCGATACCCGCTATGGCATGCACCTGGTCGACCTGACCGACATCTTTGCCAACTCCAAGTTCAAGGTCTTTGCGACCGCCGCAAACGAGGAGGGCTCTGTCGTCAAGGCCATCAACGCCAAGGGTGCCGGTGCCTGGGCACGTGCCAAGATCGATAAGCTCGCCGGCGTGGCCTCCACGTTTGGTGCCAAGGGTCTGGCCTGGATCGCCTTCCGCGAGGACGGCTCCATCAACAGCCCCATCGTCAAGTTCTTCTCGGACGAGGAGATGGCGGCTCTGCGCGAGCGCATGGACGTCGAGCCCGGCGACCTTGTGATGTTCGCCGCCGGCCCGCGCCTGCTCTCCGACGAGATTCTGGGCGGCATGCGTTCTCACATGGCCAACGCACTCGAGATCAAGCGCGAGGGCCACGACTTCCTGTGGGTCGTCAACTTCCCGCTGTTCCACTGGGATGAGGATCGCAAGGCCTATGCTGCCGAGCACCAGCCCTTTACCCTGCCGACCGAGACCGACATCGCCAAGATCGAGGCTGACCCGCTGGCGGCCGGTTCTTGCACCTACGACTTTGTCATGGACGGCTTTGAGGCTGGCGGCGGCGGTATGCGTATCCACAACGCCGAGATGCAGATGTCCATGCTCAAGCTCCTGGGCTTTACCGAGGAGCGCGCCGAGTCGCAGTTCGGCTTCCTCATGGAGGCCCTCAAGTTTGGTGCGCCCCCGATGGGCGGTTTCGCTCTGGGCCTGGACCGCGTGTGCATGCTGCTCACCGGTTCCGACTCCATCCGTGACGTCATGGCGTTCCCCAAGACGGCCAGTGGCTCCGACCTCATGTCGGGCGCCCCGAGTGCCGTTAGCGGAGCCCAGCTCAAGGACGTCAGCCTGCGCCTGATGTAGGCGAGTGGCTACATATTGCCCGCAACGAGGGAAGGACGTGTGCCTTTCCTCGTTTTTTATGCGCCGAGATTGTGAGGGCTTGGGATGACCGGACGTCGCGGAAAGTGCATCCCGGAATCTGCGTCCGGAATGGGTCGCGCTTTCCCAAAGGGGTCCTCTGGGAAAGCGCGACCCAGAATTCGGCAAAATAATGGGGCACAGTTTCCGGTTGAGCTGTCTAACGGAAACTGTGCCCCAGAATGAGCGCTCAAAACGGGGCAGGCTTTCCGCAACAACTGTCTGGCGGAAAGCCTGCCCCAGTTTCTTATAGCGAGTCTCTCTGGATCAGCTGCATGTGCATCACGGAGGTGGTGGGCTCGGCACCCTTGATCATGTCGAGCGCAATGTTGGCGGCCATGTGGCCTTCTTCGCGCAGGGGCTGGCGGACGGTCGTGAGTGCGGGGACGCAGCGCGTCGCAATCTCGTGATCGTCGAAGCCGACGACAGAAACGTCCGCAGGAACGGATAGGCCTGCCTCGTTGAGTGCGGTGATGACGCCAGCCGCGATACGGTCCGATCCGCAGAGCACGCCATCGAAAGCAATCTCGCGCGCGAGGATCTGGTGCATGGCCTGATAGCCGTCTCCGTTGTTCCAGCCGGTATAGATAACGTTTGCGTCTGGGAGGTCTTTGCCCAAGACGGCACGGTAGCCGCGCAGGCGGTCGACAACAGCGGGGTTGTCTTGCGGTCCCAACACGGCGACGATATCTTTGCGCCCGCGTTCCTTCATGGCGAGTGCCGCAAAGTGTCCGCCCTCTTCGTCGTCAGAGTAGACCGTCGAGAACACATTGCGATAGGGGTGGCCCTCGAGCTGGCCGCACAACACGGTGGGTACGCCCAGCTCGCGCAGCACCTCGAGCAGCTCGCTGCCCTTGTAGGGGGAGACGTCGATCACGGCGTCGAACGAGCGGCGCTCAAAGTGCTCGCGTGCACGGTTGCGCTCATGCGTAGAAGACGCCTGCAAGATAACGGGCAGATAGGACGACTCCGACAGTTCCTCGGTAATGCCGCTCAAAAACTCGCTATAGGTGGGGTCGCTGAAGAGTTCACTCAGGGGCTCGGTCACGAGCACGGCGATGATTTCCGTGCGCCCGACAGCGAGCGCTCGGCCACGAGCGTTGGGGACAAAATTGACTTCCTTGGCCGCCGCGCGGACGCGCTTTTTGGTTTCCTCGCTAATGCGGGGCGAATCGTTGAGAGCGCGCGATGCCGTGGAGCGCGACACGCCGGCAGCTGCGGCAACCTCGGCAAGCGTAGGTGCGGTGCGAACTGGTTGGGTCATGGCGTCTCCTGGAGAATGCGGTCGATGTTGTCGCTGATACGGGCTGGTGCGGATACAGCTTACTATAGTGCGCCTGAACAGCGTTCATGATATCCGGTGACCGGTGTCGTTTTGCAACCAAGCCGCAATCGAATACGTCTCGTATGGGTGAGATATCAGCGGGCGTGGCGGTTGCCTACGAGCTTAAGAACGATGTCTTGCGCTGAGTTTCGATACTCAGGGTGACATAAGTGTCGCGGTTGTACAACCGGTTGCACCGTTAACCCGACCAAATCGACCGTTCAGCGGACAACCGGTTGCACAGTATTTTGCATCGCCCGTAAGATAAGGACAACCGGTTGCACAAGAATCACTACGATGACGAAGGAGCATCACCATGGACGCCATTAACGATTGGGAAAACCAAGCGCTCACCCACAGGAACCGCCTGGCACCCCATGCGTACTTTATGGGTTACGAGACCGCCGATCTCGCTGCAACGTACAGCCGCGAGCTGTCGCGCGGGTTTGTCCAGCTGTCCGGCTCGTGGCAGTTCCGTCTCTTTGAGGGCCCCGCGGCCGTCTCCAACGAGGAGCTCTCCACGTACGAGCCCGAGTGGGATCACGTGGAGGTTCCGCACCTGTGGCAGGTAGACGGCTATGGCAACCTTGCCTACACCGACGAGGGCTTCCCGTTCCCGGTGGATCAGCCGTTCGTTCCCTCCGACGACCCCACGGGCGTCTACCAGCGCATCGTCAACCTTCCCGCCGTGCCTGCCGGCGCTCGCGAGATCATTCGCTTTGACGGCATCGAGAGCTATGGCGAGCTCTACGTCAACGGCAAGTTTATCGGCATGACCAAGGGCTCGCGCCTGTCTGCCGAGTTCGACGTGACCGACGCGCTTGTCGAGGGCGACAACCTGTTTGCGGTCAAGGTTCTGCAGTACAGCGATGGTAGCTATATCGAGGACCAAGACATGTGGTGGGCATCGGGCATCTTCCGCGATGTGTACCTTATGCAGCGTCCCGCCGCACACCTGGTCGACTTTAGGTTCCGCACGCACCGCGAGGGCGATGCCGCTCTGATTACGCTCGATACGGTGGCCGAGGGCGCTTCCCGCGTCGTGTTTACGCTCAGCGATGGCGAGAACGTGGTGGCTACGGGCGAGTGCGTCGACGGCCATGCCGAGTGCAGCGTGACCGATGCCCACTTCTGGAATCCCGAGGACCCCTTCCTCTATGACCTTACGTTTGAGGTCTACGACGGTGACGAGGTCAGCGAGTACGTTCCGCATCGCCAGGGCCTTGCCGAGGTGACGGTCGAGGGCAATCATATCTACCTCAACGGCACTTACTTTAAGATGCATGGCGTCAACCGCCACGATCACGACGATCACAAGGGCCGCGCCGTGGGCCTCGATCGCATGCGCCGCGACCTGGAGCTCATGAAGCAGCACAACATCAACGCGGTGCGCACGTCCCATTACGCCAACGACCCGCGCTTCTACGAGCTGTGCGACGAGTACGGCATCATGCTGGTCGCCGAGACCGATATGGAGAGCCATGGCTTCGAGAATATCGGCAATATCGCCCTGGTCACCGACGACCCGGCATGGGAGCCGGCCTACGTCGACCGCATCGAGCGCCTGGTGATGCAGGAGCGCAACCACGCCTGCATCATTATGTGGTCGATGGGCAACGAGAGCGGCTATGGCTGTAACATCCGCGCGATGTACGCCAAGGCTCACGAGCTCGACGGTCGTCCGGTCCACTACGAGGAGGACCGCAACGCCGATACCGTCGACGTCATTTCCACGATGTACTCCCGTGTGTCGCAGATGAACGACTTTGGCGAGCATCCGTTCCCCAAGCCGCGCATTAACTGCGAGTACGGTCACTCCATGGGCAATGGCCCCGGAGGCCTGTCCGAGTACCAGGAGGTCTTCGATCGCTGGGATTGCATCCAAGGCCAGTTTATCTGGGAATGGTGCGACCACGGTTTGGCTGCTGTGACCGAGGACGGCGTTGCCTACGATATGTACGGTGGCGACAACGGTGATTACCCCAACAACAGCAACTTCTGCATCGATGGCATGGTGTTCCCTTGGCAGCAGCCGAGCCCGGGCCTCACTGAGTATGGTCAGGTCATCTGCCCGGTTCGCATGTCTTATGACGCCGAGGCGGGCGAGCTGACTGTCACCAACAAGCGTTGGTTTACCACCCTCGAGGATGTCTGCCTGTCGGCCGAGACCCTGGTGGACGGCGACGTTGTGTGCCGCAAGACGCTCATGCCCGGTGCGGTTGCCCCCGGCGAGTCCGTCCAGCTGCCGCTGGTGATTCGCGAGGCCGCAGTGGGGGAGACCCTGCTGACCGTGCACGCCTACACCATGGCCGCTCACGTCTGGTGCGAGCCGATGTTCCAGTTGGGTGCAAGCCAGTTTGCCATCGCCAACCATCCGGCGCCAGCCATCGCGGCTCCCACTCGTCCTGAGCTTACGGTCGAGGAGACCGAGCAGGAAATCCGCATTCACTCCCTCAACGGTGAGCTGACCTTCAGCAAGGTCAACGGTACCGTGAGCGAGTGGAAGGCATCCGGCCGCGACGTCATGGCCTCTGGTCCCCAGGTTGGTTTTTGGCATCCGCTCGTCGATAACCATGCGCAGGAGTATGACTCACTGTGGAAGGACAACTTCATCGATGTGATGCAGACGTCTACCCGCAAGGTTTCTTGGAAGCAGGATGGCAATGCGGTCGTCGTGACCGTGAGCCAGCGTATCGCTCCTCCCGTCCGCGCGTTCGGCATGCGCGTCGAGCTCGTCTACACCGTGCTTCCGAGCGGTCGTGTCGACCTCAAGGTTTCCGGCGAGCCCTATGGCGATTACTCGGATATCATCCCGCGCATCGGCATCTCCTTCGAAGTCCCCGGTTGCGATCGTGCCGTCGAGTGGTATGGCCACGGTCCGGGCGAGAACTATCCGGACTCGCTGCGCGCCAACCCGGTCGGTCATTACCGCACCACGGTCGACGATATGTTCACGCCCTACGTTATGCCTCAGGACTGCGCCAACCGCGAGGGTACCCGCTGGGTTGCTCTGCGCTCTAGCCATGGCGACGGCGTGCTGGTGACCCGTCCGGCTGACGCCGCCTCCAACCCGTTCTCATTCTCGGCATGGCCCTATAGCTGCGAGGCCATCGATAACGCCAAGCACGTCTACGACCTTGTTCCGGGCGACACGGTCACGGTCAACATCAACGACCAGCTGCTCGGCCTTGGCTCGAACTCTTGGGGTTCCGAGGTGCTCGATTCCTATCGCACCCGTTTTGAGAGCTTCGGCTTCGAGGTGTCCCTGCGACCGCTGACGTCTGCCGATCTGGCTCAGGCGCTGGCACCCATTAAGGAGGCATAAGCCATGCATGTCTTTAATTCGCGCGCCGATTTCGACGCCCAGATGAAGTCCGTCAAGAAGTGGATGCGTACCGGTCAGGCGCTCGATGGCGTTGCCGACCTGCAGCACGACGTGGCGTACTCCATCGGTGACTCGTTGGTGTACTGGTGGGTCTATGCCCGCGAGGCCGCAACTGCCGATCTGGTCGGTCACCGTCGCTACCATGCCGTGCTCGCTCCGCTCGACGGCGACCTGACCGTCGAGGTTGCCCCCAAGGCAGGCCTCACCTGCACCCGCGCTTACAGCGATATCGATGATCGCGAGCGCTTTGAGGGGGCGGGGGAGACCGTGACGATTCCCGCCGGCGGCGTTGCCGTCGTCGAGATCGACGAGGCCTACCGTGTCGTGGCCGATGCCGCGGATTCCCGCGTCGTGGTACTGCACGTGACGGTTGAAGGTTATTCCTTCCCCAACAAGTAGTATTCGTCCGCCTGGACGTTTGCTTCGCGCCGTTAAGGGGGATGGCTTTGTTGACTCCCTTTTCCCCATTCCCCTTAGCAGGTGCGCCGTCCGTGTTTGCACTTGCAGCTCGGACGGTTTTAGATGACATTTAACAGATGATTGGGAGGGCTTATGAGCTCTGAAAAACGAGGAACGATTGGTTCGTTCGCTCTGCTGGGCATGACGGTCGCCGCCGTGTTCGGTATCAAGAACATCATCAACAACAACGCGGCCATCGGCTTGGCAGCTGCGCCGTCGTTCTTCTTCGCCACGCTTTTGTACTTTGTCCCCTATACCCTGGTTACCGCCGAGTTCGTCGGCCTCAACAAGGACTCCGAGTCTGGCGTGTACGCATGGGTTAAGACCTCGATGGGTGGTCGCTGGGCGTTCCTGACGGCATTTAGCTACTGGTTCGTTAACCTGTTCTTCTTTGCGTCCGTCCTGCCCAACGTCATCATCTACGCGAGCTACGTGTTCTTTGGTGCCAACGCCGAGCTTTCGCAGCTGTGGATCACCATTATCGAGATCGTCGTCTTTGCTATCGCCACGTGGGTTTCGACCAAGGGCGCTAAGTGGATCGGCTCCATTTCCTCCTTCGGTTCGACCGCGGCTCTCGGCCTGACCGCCGTGTTCATCCTGCTGTCCCTGGCTGCTGCCTTTGGCGGCGTTGAGTTCGCTACGGCTCCTACTCCCGCTAACATGGCTCCCGACATGAGCAACTTCGCAACTGCGTGGGGCTTCTTCGGTACGCTTGCCTGGATCATCCAGGGCGTTGGCGGCGCTGAGTCTGTCGGCGTGTTCCTTAACGACCTTAAGGGTGGCGTCAAGGCCTTCGTGCGCACCGTCGTTATCGCCGGCCTGACCATCGGCCTTCTGTATGCAGGCGCTTCGCTGCTGGTTAACCTGTTCATCCCCGAGGGCGGCGTTGCCATCTCCACCGGTATCTTCGACGTATTCGGCGCTGTCTTTGCCCACTTTGGCATTCCCATGGAAGTGTCTACGCGCGCCATCGGCTTGATCCTTCTCGCCGCCACGCTGGGCTCCCTCATGATGTGGACCTCCGCTCCCATCAAGGTCTTCTTCACCGAGATCCCCAAGGGCGTCTTTGGTAGCAAAATCGTCGAGCTCAACGAGCATGGCATTCCCGCCCGCGCCGCTTGGCTGCAGTTCGCCATCGTCGTCCCCATCCTGATCATCCCGGCCCTGGGCTCTGGTAACCTCGACGACCTGCTCATGATTGTCACCAACATGACGGCTGCCACCGCTCTGCTCCCGCCGCTGCTGATCCTGCTTGCCTACTTTATGCTGCGTAAGAACTTCGACGCTGCTCCCCGTGGCTTCCGCATGGGTTCGCGTACCTTTGGCCTGGTCATTGCTGCATTCCTGCTTGTGGTCTTCTGCTTCGTGCTTATCTGCGGCACCATTCCGCTCGATCAGCCTCTGTGGCTGACGCTGGTCTACAACGTTGGCGGCGTGGTTGTCTTCCTGGGCCTTGCCGTGATGTGGTACAACCGCTACATTAACCGCCTGCGCGAGACCGATCCCGAGGCCGCCGAGAACGAGCTTCGCCCCTCCGTCCTCGACATGATGGAGTAGCGGCTAGGATTAATCTACGGCTGTGGAATAAATCGATTCCCTTTCCTAAGGAGGGGCCTTACGAGGCCCCTTCTTTTGTGTTTTGGGGCATGGTTTTGGACCCCGTGTTCAAAAAATGCCAAATATGAGTACTGTTGCAAAAGAGGTGTCATATTTTTTGGCCTGTTCTGAGCGAAAATGGGCTCATAATCAATTTATCTAACCCCCTTTAAAGGGCGTTTGACGGCTTTCAACCTCTTCGAATCGCTCAAAGTAGGCAATTTGCTCTCGATTTTGCTGCTACTAAATTGGTGACAGTACTCATATTTGCCACTTTTTGCCCACGAGGTGTTCAGAGGAGCTCTCGACAAGCATCTAACGCTACAATAACTACCACGTGGCTGGGTTTTGCCGGCCGAATGTGCGATGTCGTGGGAGGGGACATGGTCGAGTTTACAAAGACGATTAAAGATCCGTTGGGATTGCATGCCCGCCCGGTTGCGCTGCTTTATGACATTATCGCCAAGCATCGTAGTGACGTGTCGGTTTCGATTGGCAATCGTCATGTCGATGGCCGCGACGTTATAGGGCTCATGGCACTCTGTGGCGAATGTGGCGAGGACATCGTGTTCCGCGTTTCGGGCGTGGATGAGGCCTCCTGTGTCACATCGATCAGAAATCTCTCGCTCTAAGCATGATAGGGCGCGGTAAAGGATGGTCCTTTGCCGCGCCTTTTTGTTTCATATAGGAAACTTTTTCGAAATCTGAATGGGGACCCTTTCCAAAAAGTTAACCACGTGCTAGTTTACTATAGCGAACATAGACGTGGTTAACTTTTTACGCGTCGATGTTGAGGACGAACTGACGTTAGGAGCAACTCATGTCTTGCGGACCGCAGATGCCGGCCATGCCGCTTTCGATGGTAAAAGCGGGCGAAACCGTGCGCGTGTCTCGTGTAAAGGGCAATGAGGACATGAAACACCACCTCAAGGACCTCGGCTTTGTCGAGGGCAACGAAATCCACGTGGTGAGCTCGAGTGGTGCCAATATCATCGTCACGGTGCTGGGCGCACGCTTTGGCATCGATTCCAAGGTTGCCATGCACATCATGACCGTCGGTTAGTCAGCAGCATTTCATAAAAACCGAAAGGGGGACAAGAGGATGAAGACGTTGGGTGACGTTAAGGTGGGCGAGAGCTCTACCATCGTCAAGCTTCACGGTGAGGGTGCGCTTCGCCGCCACCTTATGGACCTGGGGCTCATCAAGGGCACTTCGTTCAAGGTCGTGAAGGTTGCACCGCTCGGTGATCCGGTCGAGATCAACGTGCGCGGCTACGAGCTTTCCATCCGCAAGGAGGAGGCGGCCGTCGTCGAGGTCCAGTAAGGGCTCGCCGCGTGTATTTCTGCAGGTAAAGTTAGGTATTTCTAACTTAATGCAGCAACTTTGAAGCACATTATCCAGCCCGCGCGGAGAAAGCAGCGCGGGCACACAAGGAAGAAGGATTGAATGGCGGATTCTCAGATCCATGTCGCGCTGGCGGGTAACCCCAACTGCGGCAAGACCACGCTTTTCAACCTGATCACCGGCGCCAACGGCTACGTTGGCAACTGGCCCGGCGTCACGGTTGAGAAAAAGGAGGCCAAGCTCCTAAGCGACAAGAACGTTACCATCACGGACCTCCCTGGCATCTACTCGCTTTCCCCCTACAGCCCCGAGGAGCAATGCTCGCGCGATTACCTCATGAGCGGCGAGCCCGATGTCGTCGTTCAGGTTGTCGACGCCACCAACCTCGAGCGCAACCTGTACCTGGCGCTTCAGGTTATCGAGACCGGCCTGCCCGTGGTCGTCGCCCTCAACATGGCCGACTTGGTCGAGAAGAACGGCGACAAGATCGACACGGACAAGCTCTCCAAGAAGCTCGGTTGTCCGGTCATGATGATCTCGGCTCTTAAGAACAAGGGCATCAAGGAGCTCTTCGAGCAGGTCAAGAAGTCCGCAGCTTCCAAGGGCCAGGTGCCGGAGCACAAGTTCGATTCCTCCATCGAGGACGTTCTGACGCATATCGAGAACAACCTTCCGGCGAGCGTTCCCGCCAACAAGCGCCGCTATTACGCCGTCAAGCTGTTCGAGCGTGATGCAGACGCCTGCAAACTCATCAACCTCACCAAGGAGAATGCCGCTCGCGTGGAGGAGCTGGTCGCCCAGTGCGAGCAGGACTGCGACGACGATGCCGAGTCCATCATCACCGGTGAGCGCTACGGCGTGATCGCTCACATCATCGACGAGTGCCTCACCAAAGCCCCGGCCAAGATGAGCACCTCCGAGAAGATCGACCGCGTGGTTACCAACCGTATCCTGGGCCTGCCGATTTTTGTCGTCATCATGTTCTGCGTGTACTACATCGCCGTTTCCACCTTGGGTGGCACGGTGACGGACTTCACCAACGACCAGCTCTTCGGCACCGACGGCTGGTACGTGCTCGGTCAGGGCCGCGACGCTTACGACGCGGCTGTCGAGGCCGCGGGTGACGACGCCGACTCGGTCGACCCGGCACAGTACGGCCCCTATGTCCCGGGTATCACCACCATGGTGCACGATGCCCTCGTGGCGGGTGGCACCGAGGACGGTGGCCTGGTCGATTCGCTGGTCTGCGACGGTATCGTTGGCGGCCTGGGCGCCATCTTCGGCTTTGTGCCGCAGATGTTCCTGCTGTTCGTGATGCTGTCCTTCCTGGAGGACTGCGGCTACATGGCCCGCGTCGCCTTCATCATGGACCGCGTGTTCCGCCGCTTTGGCCTGTCCGGTAAGTCGTTCATCCCCATGCTCGTGTCCTCGGGCTGCGGCGTCCCCGGCGTCATGGCCACCAAGACCATCGAGAACGAGAAGGACCGCCGCATGACGGTCATGACCACCACGTTCATCCCCTGCGGCGCCAAGCTGCCGATCATCGCCCTGCTCATGGGCTCCATCATTGGCGATTCTTCCACCACGGCCGCATGGATCAGCCCGCTCTTCTACTTCCTGGGCGTCTTTGCCGTCATCGCCTCGGGCCTCATGCTCAAGAAGACCAAGCTCTTCGCCGGTCGCCCGACGCCGTTTGTTATGGAGCTTCCTGCCTACCACTTCCCGGCGATTCGCTCTTGGGCGCTGCACGTGTGGGAGCGCTGCTGGGCCTTTATCAAGAAGGCCGGCACGGTCATCTTCGCGTCCACCGTCGTCGTTTGGTTCCTCTCCAACTTTGGTAGCTATAACGGTTCCTTTGGCTTCCTGCCTGCGATGGACGGCATCCCCGAGGAGTTCATGGACTACTCCGTGCTTGCCATGCTCGGCAACCTGATCGCCTGGATCTTCGCCCCGCTCGGCTTTAGCACCTGGCAGGCAACAGCACTGTCCGTCTCGGGTCTTGTCGCCAAGGAGAACGTCGTCGCCACCGCCGGCTCGCTGCTGTCCGTTGCCGATGCCGCCGAGACCGATCCGAGCCTGTGGACCGCGTTCGCCGGCATGTTCCCGACCATGGGCGCTTGCGTTGCCTTTGGCGCTTTCAACCTGCTGTGCGCTCCGTGCTTTGCCGCTATGGGTACCATCCGCAACCAGATGGACTCCGGCAAGTGGACCGCGATTGCCCTCGGCTACGAGTGCGCCTTTGCCTGGGTGATCGGCCTGTTCATCAACCAGTTCTACAACCTGCTTGTTCTTGGACAGTTTGGTATCTGGACGGTGGTGGCCATCGTGCTGCTGGTTGCGATGCTCTTCCAGATCTTCCGTCCCATGCCTAAGCATGTATGGACCGACGAGGACGAGACCAACGCTGCTTCCGCCGCAGTTTCCGCTTAAGTCCGAATAAGGATTAACCCCTTTCCACGAGCCCGGGTGTCCCAGCGACACTCGGGCTTTTTGGTGGGGGAGATGTGGCGTTTCCGCAGATAAAACCGACCAAAATAAACCTGTCCCTTTTTGTTAGGTGGAGAATGGGGTAAAGTAAGTGGTGGCTAACTAGAGGAGGCTTGCTATGGCACCTATCGATATTGTTGTACTGGCTGTTATCGGTATTGCGTTTGTTGCCGTGTGCGTGCGCATCTACCGCAAGGGCACCTGTGCCGACTGCGCTCAGGGTGGCGTTTGCACGGGGCATTGCTCCAACAAAAAGACGTGCGCCGCACTTAAGGGCGTGGACAAAATCGCCGAAGACTTGGGCCGCGGTATTCATTAGCCGACCGGCGTTTGGGAATGATTGACTTCGGATACGGCGGTTGCTGATACGATAAGTACGTTAGCAACTGCCGCCGAGCGGCTCAAACGAAAGGAACCCTGTATGGAGTCCTCCGCCTATCCGATGCTCTTTAGCCCGATCAAGGTCGGTACGACCGAGGTCAAGAACCGCGTCTTTATGCCGCCGGTATCTACCAACCTGGCCGATCACGGATATGTGACCGACGATTTGGTCGATCATTACCGTGCCCGTGCCAAGGGCGGCGTAGGCCTGATCATCACCGAGGTCGTGACGGTCGAGCCCACCTATACCTATCTGCCGGGTGACATGTGCTGTTACGATGACACGTTTATCCCTGGCTGGGAAAAGCTCGCCGCGGCCGTCCACGAGTATGGCTGCAAGATCATGCCGCAGCTCTTCCACCCCGCCTACATGGCCTTTAACATTCCGGGCACGCCGCGCCTGATCGCTCCGTCCTTTGTGGGCCCGTCTTACGCCCGCGAGGCGCCGCGCCCCATCACGGTCGATGAGATCCACGAGCTCACGCACCAGTTTGGCGACGCTGCCGTGCGCATGCAGAAGGCCGGCGTCGATGGCGTCGAGGTCCATGCGGCGCACGCCCACGGCATGCTCGGCGGCTTTTTGACTCCGCTCTACAACAAGCGCACCGACGAGTACGGCGGCTCGCTCGACGCCCGCATGCGCTTCCTGCTCGAGGTCATCGCCGAGATTCGCGAGCGCTGCGGCAAGGACTTTATCATCGACGTCCGCATCTCGGGCGATGAGTACACCGATGGCGGCCTGACCCTCAACGACATGATCTACGTCTCGCGTCGCTTGGAGAAGGCCGGCGTCGACATGATTCACGTGTCGGGCGGCACCACCATCAAGCGCGGCTCCGCGATTCCCGCCGCCGGTACCCAGCAGGCCTCGCACGCCGCCTGCTCGCGCGAGATCAAAAAGCACGTCAACATTCCTGTCGCCACGGTCGGCCGCATTAACGAGGCCTGGATCGCCGAGGAGCTGATCGAGGACGGCGCCGCCGACATCTGCATGATGGGCCGCGCCAATCTGTGCGATGCCGAGTTCTGCAATAAGGCCGCTGCCGGCAACGCCGACGACATCCGTCCCTGCATTGGCTGCCTGCGCTGCTTGAACGGCATCATGTTTGGCAAGCGCATCTCCTGCACCGTCAACCCGGACGTGGAGCGCGACGAGGCCGGCTACGAGCCTGCCGCCGAGGTCAAGAACGTGCTCGTTGTGGGCGCCGGTCCTGCGGGCATGGAGGCGGCGTTCATTGCCGCCAAGCGCGGTCATAACGTTGTGCTCGTGGATAAGCAGGACGAACCGGGCGGCGAGATGCGCATCGCGGCCGTTCCGCCGGCAAAGCAGGAACTCACCCGCGTGATCAAGTATCAGTATCGTCGCCTGGCCGAGGCCGGCGTGAAGTGCGTATTTGGCACCGAGCTTACTGCCGAGGACATTCAGCGTGACTACGCCGGCTACGAGGTCGTCCTGGCTTATGGCTCCGAGCCCATCGCTCCGGCCTTCATGCAGGGCTTTAAGCAGGTTATGACGGCCGACGACCTGCTGGGCGGCAAGGCTTTCCCGGGCAAGAAGATCGTCATTGTGGGCGGCGGCACCGTCGGCTGCGAGACGGCAGATTACCTGGCCCCGTTGGTCAACGATCTGTCGCCGGCCAACCGCGATGTCACCGTCATCGAGATGACCAAGACGCTCGCCGCCAACGAGGGTGGCGCCGGCCGCGCGGTGCTCATCACGCGCATGCTCTCCAAGGGCGTCCACGTGCTGACCGAGGCCAAGGTGACCGAAATCACCGAGGACACCATCAGCTACGAAAAGGACGGCGAGGTCCACACCATCGCCGATGCCGATACACTGGTGCTTGCCATGGGCTATCGTCCCAATACCAAGCTGGCCGACGACCTTGCCGCTGCTGGCGTTGCTGTCCACGTGCTGGGCGATGCCCAGAAGTGTGGCAACATCCGCGATGCCATCGGCGATGGCTACAAGGTTGCCTGCGAGCTCTAGTCAACCCCTTTGCACCAATCGATTGCAAAAAGCGGCGGCTGCCCTGTGTGTTGGGCCGCCGCCGCCTGCGTTCGACGGGAAGGCGCAGATAGTCCGATTAGGGCCCAGGAGCTCCTTGACCTTGGCGATGATGGCCTCGTCGGTGGCGTTGGCAAAGAAGTACTCCTGGAACGGTTTTCGTCTTGCAGGGCAGTTGTCGTTTCTACAGTTCAGCTTCCAGTTCGGCTTTGTGCTCGTAGAGGTAGTCGCGCATGTAGGGGATGGCAAATGAGACCTTGCCGTACGAAGGAGCCTCGATAATCGATTCTCTTAACAGGCGGCTGCGGACGGAACTCACCTGTTGAGGCGTTTTGTTTAGGGCATCGGCAACCATGCTGGTCGAGCTCGTCTGCCCCAAAGACGCCATGCTCAGCAGATAAGCGATGCACGTGGGCGGAATGCGCTGCAGCGCGGGCTCAATCACCATGGCGCAGAAGCGTTCGCGTGCCGTTGCAATGCCGCGCTCGGCTTCTTCTTCTCCAATAATCGCTGTATGTGCGCGTCTCGCCAACTGCCATGCGTAGTATCCAACGAGTTGGATCATGAAAGGATAGCCTTGCGTTGCCTCGGCAAGTTGGCCGGCAATACCTGGCTGCAACTCCATGCCAGACGCTTCAATGGTTTCCTCGAGGGAGTACGACACTTCGGTTACTGCCACAGCCTTCAGATCAAAGGGGAGGGCACGGCGCAAAAACGCAAGTGTCTTTCCGTTGATGATGCTTTCAATCATCGAAGGCAGCCCAGCAAAAACAAAGGCGATATCAAGGTCTTCGCCGATAACCTGCTGAATCGCAATGGAGAGCGTTCGGACCTCATCGAGCTCTGCGTCTTGAACCTCGTCGAGAGTGATGAGCAGGCCATTTCCATTCTTGGATATTGTCTGTCTCATGGCGTCGCGTAGCGATGGGCCGATTCGCTCAATATCTATGCTGCCGATGGATATGCCAGCTACGGTGGGCTCAAATCTGGCGTGTTTGGCCTGGAATTTGGGCTGCAGCTGTTCGAGAATGCGCTGGCAAAGTCCCTCGGTTGCGACCTCTTTTATGACCGTCCAGCCACGGCTTTGCGCCAAACGTGAGCACTCGTCAAGGAGGACCGTCTTGCCCGTTCCACGGACGCCGGCTATGCGCATTAGGCGCCCCGGGGCACCAGGCCCGTTGACGAGGCCTTCATTGAATTCTTCGAGCACATCTTCGCGGCCGATAATCGTGGGAGGTGTTTTACCTGCTGTGGGCTTAAAAGGGTTTGTTTGCATGTGAGCCACCTTTGCTCAAGATATAGCAAGATATAGCAAGATATAGCAAAGTATAGCAAGATATAGCAAAGTATAGTGAGATATAGCAAAGCAAGCGCTACTTGCGGGTTTTGCGGTGGTGCTATTTTCCAAATGCCGCGCGGATAAAGCGCTGGGCGAACAGCTTGTTGGCAACTCACGAGGGCTCGGGGTGCCAATTTGGGATGGAGTAGTGCTGTGCCACGAATAGGGCCTATCTACTACGTTTAAGCCGCAGGGGTCAACCATAGTCGGCTTTTTCGAAAATCGACAAGCTGTCTACCTGCGGTTTTGTTTTCACGGTTTTCGGTATGGTCGAGGCTATCCGTGTTAACGTAGTAGATAGGCCACTTTTGTGGCAAGGGGGCCGATCTGCGGGTCAGGGTAGCCAAAAGAACCCCGTCCCAAAAAGACTGATTGGGAGCTGGGGCGTGTCGATGCGATAGTATTACGTGGTGATATTCGACAAACCGTGAGCTTCATCCGAGGGCTTTATGGAACAACACCAGCATTATCAGAGCTTGCAAGATCAGGCGTACAACGCATTGCGCTCCAAGATTATCTATGCCGAGCTCAAGCCCGGCACGCGCCTTTCGGCGATTGGTCTGGAAAAGGAGACGGGAATCGGGCGCACGCCCATTCGCGAATCCTTTGTGCGCCTGCGTGAGCAGGAGCTGGTGGAAACGCGTCCCAAAAGCGGCACCTACGTCTCTAAGATCAGCATGGAACGCGCCGAAAACGCCTGCTTTTTGCGCGAGAAGCTCGAGAGAAGCGTGCTTATTAAATGCTGTTCGGCCGCCTCGCCCGAGCAAAAGCAGCGGCTTGAGCAGATTCTTACCGAGTCCGAGTCGCTCGACCATGGCGAAACGCGCCGTTTCTTTGACCTGGATAACCTGTTCCATGAGACATGTTTTGAGATTGCCGGTCGTCACATGTTGTGGGATTGGATGAAGAGCATCAACACGCATTTTGAGCGATACAACTGGTTGCGTATGGTGTCGCAGGATCTGGATTGGGAGCCGATTCGTCGGCAGCATTGCCGGATTCTCGAGGCCATTAAGAGGGGCGATACCGATGCGGCGAGTTATCTGGCAGAGACGCACTTGCACCTGATGCCCGAGGAGCAGGGCCCGGTTATTGCCTTGCATCCCGACTATTTTGAGCTGCCTAAAGACTCGTCTATCTAGCCCATCATCGCATCTGCTCGAGACGCAAAAACGACGCTGCTTACCTACAGCGTTTTGCAACCGAAATTTTTAAAAAATGCCAAAAAAGGCTCAGACCGCTGACAATAGGGAAACGGGGTGCGTTATGGCGCAGATGAGAATCAAGGACATTGCCGCCGAGGCGGGCGTGAGTCCGGCCACGGTCTCGCGCTATCTCAACAACCGCCCTGGGCAAATGACCGAGGAAACCCGTGCTCGCATCGCGGCGGTCATCGAGCGCACCGGCTATCGCCCACGTGCCGCCGCACGCAATCTGCGCAGCTCACGCACCAACCTCATCGGCGTGATCCTGGCCGACATCGCCAACCCGTTCTCGAGCGCCATGCTCGAAGGGCTTTCCGCCAGCGCCGCCGCGCGCGGCTGCTCGCTCATGACGGCCATTAGCGGCAACGACCCCGCAAAGGAAGCAGAGTCGCTCACCAGACTTATCGATGCCGGTGTGGACGGCCTGGTAGTCAACACCTGCGGAGGCAATGACGAGGCGATCGTCGCGGCAGCGGGACGCCTGCCCGTTGTGCTGCTCGACCGCGATGTTGCCGACGGCGGTGTCGATCTGGTGACATCTAACAACCGTGAGCTAGTCGCCGGCTTGGTAGACGCCTTGGCCGCTGCGGGCAGCGAGCGTCTGTGCCTGCTCACCGAGGCAAGCGACGATAGCCCCGTGCGTCGAGAGCGCGCCGAGGCCTTTACCGACGAGCTTTCGCGCCGCGGCCTTGCGGGCGAGGTTGTCACCCTGGCCGACGGTGGCGCCACGGGCATCGGCCGCTTGGACGAGACCATCCGTGACTATGCCGGCAAAAAGCTCGGCCTCATTGCCGTCAACGGCCTGGTCTTCCTGCGTCTGACCGAGGCGCTGGCGCAGCTTGGTCCCTCGCTGCCGGCGGGGCTCAAGATCGCGACGTTTGACGACTACCCCTGGAACCATGTGCTCTTTGGCGGCGTGACCACGGCCGCGCAAGACACCCTCACCATCGCCGAGCGCGTAGCCGAGCGCCTGTCCGAGCGCATCGACGTCGTCACCACCACGGTGGGCGAGGCCGCAAAGCTCGCCCCCAAGCGTATCGAGGTCCTCGGCCACATCGAACACCGCGCTTCGACCTCGCGCTAGTCTGTGTGATAATATATAGACAATGTCATACAGGAGGTATCCATGGCTGCGTCTGTGCTGAGTGTGCGAGTGGACTCGTCAATTAAAGACTCATTTGCCGAATTGTGCGAAGAGCTTGGTATGACTTCGTCTGTTGCGGTCAATATGTTTATGAGGCAGATGCTGCGCGAGCGCTCTCTGCCGTTTGTTCCTTCACTTGGTAAAAGCTCTGCGAGCGAAAGCGCCGCGACGGGCATTTTGGATACTGCCCAGATTGAGTCCGCCGTCCGCGAAGCAGCCAGCTCGATTCCCGCCATCAAAACCGTGATTCTTTTTGGTTCGTATGCCCGGGGCGAGGCACATGTCGATAGCGATATTGACTTGCGTCTCGAAGTCGATCGCGAGCAGGGCTTTGGTCTTTTCGCGCTGTCGGCGTTTGGTGAGGCGGTGCGCAAAGAAACCGGGAGGCAGGTTGACCTCGTCTCGAGCGACCATCTTGATGACGATCTTGCCGCGGTAATCGAGCGCGAAGGAGTGATCCTTTATGATCGCGCGTAAGTCAGACGGTCTCCGCGCCCAAGAGGTTTTGGAGGCCATCTCCGAAACGAACGAGCGCATCAAGGCTTTTGATATCACCGAGGACCAGTTTCTGCATGCGAATGACGTGCGGACGAGGGCGTTGGCGGACTCCCTTTTGATGTGTGCGCTTAGGGTGACGGAAGAAGCGGGCAAATTGTCGGAACGCTCGCAGCGGCTTCATCCCGAAATCGAATGGCGTGGAATTGTCGGCATGAGAAATTATCTTGCGCATGATTACGGCAATGTCGACCGCTCGGTTGTTTGGGATGCAGTGACGATGGAGTTCCCCGCGCTGGAACGAGCTTGTAGGCAAATTGTCTCCGAATCTGAGCGATAGTCACTTGTCATATCGGCCTGTTCGCGCACGTTTTTTGAGCGCTTGATACGCTTTAACCCTGCGGAAACATTTTTCTGCGATAGTATCTGCGATATAGACCAGTCGAAACCCGCCCGAAAGAAAGGGGAGCGACATGAACCAGCAGAACATCGATTACGTACTCCGCTCCGTAGAGCAGCGCGACATCCGCTTTGTGCGTCTGTGGTTTGTCGACATTCTCGGCCGCCTCAAGAACTTTGCCATTAGCCCCGAGGACCTCGAGGTCGCTTTTGAGGAGGGCATTGGCTTTGACGGCTCCGCCATCGAGGGCTTTGCCACGCCCGAGGAAGCCGACATGCTGGCGTTTCCCGATGCTTCGACCTTCCAGATCCTGCCGTGGCGCCCGAGCCACAACGGCGTCGCCCGCGTGTTCTGCGACGTGTGCACTCCCGATCGTAAGCCGTTTGCCGGCGACCCGCGCGATGCCCTGCGCCGCATGTTCCGCAAGGCCGAGAAGGCTGGCTATCTGCTCAACGTGGGTGCCGAGCTGGAGTACTACTACTTCCCCGACGAGCACACCCCTGAGCCGCTCGACAACGTGGGCTACTTCGATCTTTCGGTGAGCGATGCCGCTCGCGACCTGCGTCGCAACACGGTCCTCACGCTCGAGAAGATGTCCGTGCCCGTGGAGTACACCTTCCACGCCGCCGGCCGCTCGCAGCACGGCATGAGCCTGCGCCACGCCGAGGCCCTGAGCATGTCCGACGCCATCACCACGGCCAAACTCATCATTAAGCAGCAGGCCTACGAGAGCGGTTGCCACGCCTCCTTTATGCCCAAGCCGCTGGCGGGCGAGGATGGCAGCGCCATGTTCCTGTGCCAGTCGCTGTTCGACCACGACGGCAACAACGTCTTTTGGGGAGAGGACGACGAGAAGTACCATCTCTCCGACGTCGCCAAGCACTACATGGCCGGTATCCTGGCGCACGCGCGCGAGATCAGCGCCATCACCAACCCTACGGTCAACTCGTACAAGCGCATCACCACGGGCGGCGACTCCGTGCCACAGTACGCCACGTGGGGCCTGCGCAACCGCGCGAGCATGGTCCGCATCCCGGTCTACAAGCCTGGCAAGCAGCTGTCTACGCGCATCGAGCTGCGCAGTCCCGATCCCATGGCCAACCCGTACCTGGTCAACGCCGTCACGCTGGCGGCTGGTCTGGACGGCATCGAGCGCAAGCTGGAGCTCCCGCCCGAGGCCACGGCCGAGACGCTCAAGCTTACCGACCGTCAGATGGTCGAGGCCGGCTACACGCCGCTGCCGCGCTCGCTCAAAGAGGCGCTCGACGTGTTTGAGGACTCGCAGTTTATGAAGGATGCCCTCGGCGAGCACATCCACAGTTTCTTCCTCAAAAAGAAGCGCGACGAGTGGCATAAGTTTGAGTCCACGATCACCGAGTGGGAGATCAAGCACTACCTGGCGAACTCCTAATCGCGCTGGCTTGTTCCAGTACGATTGAGCTCATTTCTTTGGAGGCCGATATGTCCGAAAAGAGTGCCCTGTTCATGGCGCGCACGACGCGCTTCCACGAGTTTGCCCGCAGCTTGACGACCACCCTGGGTGTCGAGGTGAGCCTGGCAACCCCCGATTCGCCGACTGCGGCGCACGACTTTGACCTGCTGATCCTCGACTCCGACGGCATCCGTAGCGACCGCATCGATCAGATTGCCAAGTGGCTTGACGACCGCGGCGGCGTTCCCATGCTGGTGATCGTCGACGACGAGGCGCTCGGTACCTTGCGCCTGCCGAATCACGCGCATGCCGACTTTGTGTGCCCCACGGCGACGCCCAACGAGCTCAAGGCTCGTGCGCAGCGCCTGATGGGCGAGGAGGAGACCGTCACCGCCGACGATGTGCTCAACATCGACAACCTTGAGATTAACCTGGCAACCTACCAGGTGACGCTCGATAACGAGCCCATCGACCTGACACTGATGGAGTACTCGCTGCTGAGCTTTTTGGCGACGCACCCCAACCGTGCCTACAGCCGCGAGGTGCTGCTGCACCGCGTGTGGGGCTTTGAGTACTGCGGTGGCACGCGCACCGTCGATGTGCACATTCGACGCATCCGCTCCAAGGTGGGTCCGCAGATCGCGGCGCACATCACCACCGTCCGCGGCGTAGGCTATCTGTTTAAGGACTAGCAAATAGAGGGCAATGTGAGGGTACCGGAGATTTCTCCAGTACCCTTTTCTCGTTTAGGGTGAAAAGAGGACCTTTCATCGATTAAAAGTGTGTCAGTAAAAACAATATCAAACGTATAGCACTATCTAACGAATATCATTTAGTTACCTGCCAAGGATTTGTATAAACAGGGATATGTTGTTGATGCGAGCAAAACGATTTCGGGAATGATAACGCCAACGCAAACAGAAGTTATCAAAGAGACGAAAACCTACGCATGCGCGTTTCGGCAATGTTTTCTCTGGGAGGCTCCGGTCAAATGGCAGCGGGCGCGCAATGGCAGTTGTGGGCTATGTGGCAATGCATAACACATACTCAAATGCCAAGAAGTACCTGCTTGTGGTTTGGAACGGATGGATAAACCGGCTGCAGTTTCTTCCATATGACGTATCAATTTACACGGCTCACGACGGAACATATTGCAAGGGGTGATTGTACTCGTGAATGGCGACAAGTTCATTAGAAGGGCAATACCCCTATTGGTTCTTTTCCTTGCCTTGGTCGCTGCAGTGAGTTTGTCCCTGCTAGGGGCGACTAATGGGGGAGAAAACGACACGGTTGTCGCGATCGAAGTTCGCACTCTAACGGATGTTCATAACGGGCAATTTGAGGCGTTGATGCCAAGTGGTTGCCGTAAAAAGATCGATATGCGTCGCAAGTCAAGTTCCGGATATGTTGCAGGGTTGAAGGCAGGTGAAAAATGGATTCTAGGTTTTGTAGAAGAAAAGGAACTTGACGGGACTGTTCTATATCCCCATTTTGCCGAGAAAGCCAAATCAAGTAGACAAGGGGAATGAAGAATGATTGATAGGAAGCAGTTCTGAGGCCTGATGGCAGGAGTTCCCATTTTGATGCGAGCTGAGATGGCGGAAGCCGTGGAGCTGCCGGACGCTCGGAAGCGATTGACGCTCGTGGTTGACACGGTGGTCAGAGATGAAAATGGCAATGAAAAAACGCGAACAAGAAGCAGAGAGACTTTTTTCACGCCAGAGAGCGAAGGCGTGAGTTTTGCTATCGACTGTTGTATCGAATAGACAAAATGGAATAAAACGAATTGACCTACAGACAAGGTATTACTTAAACAAAGCTGAAATCTTGGCATCTAGTGCTCGGGACTGCCCAGCTTGGGGTACAACTCAACGTGAACATTGATGGCCCGCCACATGTTTGGCGGGCCTTTGGTTATTAGACGAAAGGATCGCAGCCATGAGCGAGAAGGATTCCCAGCGTCCTCAGGATGCGGGCAACGCTGGCGAGACCCAGCAGCAGCCGCGTGTGCAGGTGGAGTCGACGCCTGCCGGCAGTAACATTCCCTACGTGCAGGCTTACGATACACAGACCGGCCAGCCGCTGGGCGGTCAGCAGGTTGTAAACAAGCACACGGTGGTCAAGATCAAGACCAAAAAACTGCCGATCTTTATTACGGCACTCGCCGGCTGTGCCTGCGGCGCCCTGCTGGTCATCGCGCTCATTATGAGTGGCACGCTCGATATCGGCGGCGGCAGGAACGCCGTGACGGCGGGTGCTTCGGGTTCATCGACGCAAAAGATCACCATCGACTCCGAGGACACCACGCTGGCCGAGGCCGTTTCTGCCAAGGCCCTGCCTTCCGTCGTTTCCATCACCGCCACTTCGAGCGGTAGCCAGAATGGTTCGCTTTCGCAGTCTGCCGACGAGTCGGACAGCTCGGGCAGCGTCGGTTCGGGCGTGGTGCTCGATACCGAGGGCCACATCCTCACCAACAACCACGTGGTCGATGGCTATGACCAGTACGTGGTGACCATGGATGACGGCACCACCTACGAGGCCGAGTTCGTGGGCAACGATGCCTCGAGCGACCTGGCAGTCATCAAGCTCAAGGATGCCGACGCCTCCAAGCTCACGCCGATCGAGATCGGCGACTCCTCCAAGCTCAACGTGGGCGAGTGGGTCATGGCGATCGGCTCGCCGTTCGGTAACGAGCAGTCTGTCTCTACGGGCATCGTCTCGGCGCTGTATCGCTCCACGGCCATGAGCTCTACCAGTGGCAACACCATCTACGCCAACATGATCCAGACCGATGCCGCCATCAACCCGGGCAACTCCGGCGGCGCGCTCGTCAACGACAACGGCGAGCTCGTGGGTATTAACTCGCTTATCGAAAGCTATTCGGGCTCCAGCTCGGGCGTGGGCTTTGCCATTCCGGTCAACTACGCCAAGAACATTGCCGACCAGATCATCGACGGCAAGACGCCGGTTCATCCGTATCTGGGCGCCACGCTTTCGAGCGTCAATGCGCTCAACGCCCGCACCAACAAGCTCAGCACCGATAGCGGCGCGTATGTGGCAAGTGTCGTCGAGGACGGTCCCGCCGCCAAGGCCGGCATCCAGGAAGGTGACGTCATCACCAAACTGGGCGATGACGAGATTACGAGCGCCGATGGCCTGATTATCGCGCTGCGCAGCCACGAGGTGGGCGAGAAGGTCGAGATTACGCTCGTGCGCGGCAAGGAAGAGAAAAAGGTCACCGTCGAGCTGGGCTCCGACGAGGAGCTGCAGAACCAGCAGCAGGACGATAGCGCGACCGACACCGGCAACGGCGGTATTACCGACGAGCAGCTGCGCCAGTATCTGGAGGAGCTGTTGGGCCAGCAGGGCCAGGGCTACGGCCAGGGTTACTAGCGAGTCGTATCGCACATATCGAAGCCAGAGGGGGCTGTCCCGCCAACGCGGGACAGCCCCCTCTTTTCATATTGATCCGTTGGGGACGGAGGAAAACAGATCATTTTGGTTAGTCTTCGTCGCTGGGAAGGCTTCCAAATGCCTCGATGTACTCTTCGTCCGACATCCAGTCGATGATGTCGCCAGGTTTGCAGTGAAGTGCCTCGCACATCGCGGTCAACGTCGAAAAGCGAATGCCCTTGAGCCGCCCCGTTTTAATGCGCGAAACGTTAACGGGCGAGATGCCGATAATGTCGGCAAGTTCTTGAGAGGACATTTTGCGATCCGCCATGACGCGATCGAGTCTCATGACGATTGGCATGCTGCCCTCCTTCTAAATAATGGCGTCAACGTCCGACTGCAAGAGTCGCCCGTACTCAAAGATAGCCGAAAGAGATAGCGCAAACAAAGCGAGAACCAGTGTCCAAGCGTTAAAACCAAAGATACCAATTGCGGTAATACTGACGTCGTTGGGGAGCTGGACGGCACATAGGTTATCGAAGGTAATCGAGACAATTGAAGAAATGAGCAGCAGAAGCCCAACAACCAGAAAACGCCGGCATTGTTTTCGCGTGAATATCGACTGAGTGCTGACGACGTCAAGGCAGAAGTTCAAGTAGACAATCAGGCATGTGATTGAAAGCGCCAGGGCCAGAACGTCGCGGATGGCGAGCGCGGTAAGGACGGCGCTCGGAATGGACTCACCGTTAATATAGAAGGGAGTGGGTGCAAAGAGCACCTCCCGCGCCTCGTTGGCAACGCTGAACGCTGAGAAGGCCGCCATGATTGCTGCGACAGACAAAGTGGCGAGCAACATCACACTGCTAAAACGGCATCGTTTATCTGAGCTTTCCATAATTAACCCCAAAAAGGCTGCGGCAATGCCGCAGCCAAAAAATCCTAAGCATAGATGGTTCTTGCTTCAGAATGCCAACTGCCGTTGTAATAGTAAGTAACAGTTACGACGACGCTTCCGTTGCTGAGTCCGTATCTATGAGTCCAGCTGATGTTGCTAACTCGAGAATTGGAGGTCCAGTTCTTTATGGATTTGATGCCCGTTATCGTTCCATAGGTATCGTTAACGGTGTAAGTAACATGGAGCCTGACGCCGTTCGAATAGGCGAGGGTGGTTTCAGCGGTGTAGATTGAACGACTTTCGGCAACTGGCGAAATGATAGAGGAATGGGTTTCTGCTGCGAAGGCGGGCTGCGCGGTCATGCACGATAACCCAACAAGGCAGACGGCGAGTAAATAAGCAACCTTTTTCATCATTGGCTCCTAACTATCTGGTGATTATTTTTGGCTCTGTTAGACCAGGATTGACATGCCGACCTGCCGGCTAACTCGCCGTCTCCCCGTCGGGCGCCGGCGTCTTGAC